>PBJN01000060.1 GCA_002720735.1 Porticoccaceae bacterium | reverse complement strand
TTTAAGAGGTTGATAGGATAATTTCCTTGCATTGTTATTGCTGCCATTCCGGCGCGGCCCTCAGTGCCAGGTATCTCTACGCCGTACACATTACTCATCTCTATTTGGGGATAAGCATTAAGTATTTCACTCACCTCGTTTGTCGAAACATTCTCGGATCGCCACCGAAACGTATCCCCCACCCTATCAATAAATTGATAGTGTGGCATTCCCATAGCGAATCCAACATCCACACGACGAATAAGATCTCCAGTATTAAACCATCGGTCTCCAGAGACCTTTACATTTTTGAGCACTTTAGCAGATGATGCCTCTTCATTTTTATATCCGTCGTATAGGAATTTGTCATCGATCCTGCCAAGTAAGAGACCCGTTTGTCCATCTGCAACTTCCACTGGCCTCCCTTGGTCATCTAAGACTATTTGGTCTAAGTCAACATCATATTCGACTAACATAGTGACTACGATCCCTGTGCCAATTGTATAATCTTTGTTCAAAAAATTAAGGAAGGATACGTTACTTTCGCTTGCGCCATATATTTCCGTTATGCGTTTTACGCCGAATCTGTTACGAAAATGATCCCATATATCTGGTCGTAAACCATTTCCTAGCATACTTCGAATGGGATTATTCTTTTCATCCGAGCATTTCTCTTGAACGGTGAGATATCGGCAAAGCTCGCCGACATATATAAAAAGAGTGGTATTATATTTTTGAACTTCAGGCCAAAAATGTTTAGCTGAAAAACGTCGTCGCAAAAACATTGAGGAGCCGGTGTAAAAGCATGTGCAGGCGCCAAGCAACAGACCCGTAATATGATACAGCGGCAAGCAAATATACATCCTATCTGAGGCGGTTGCACGGAAACCTAGCTTGGAATATGGAGGGTGTGCTGACATTATCCTACGTTGATAGATAATTGCGGGCTTTGGAAGTCCAGTTGTGCCAGATGTGAAAATATAAAGAGCTATTTCACCACCCCTTATATCTCTGGTTTCTTCAAGATTTTCGGTTGGTTGTTGCGGTAAAGTTGAGTTGAGGTCTTCAGCCCAAGAGGGTTTGTTAGTTTTAATCGGATCGTCGGGAACCCAAAGAAAGTCGGAGTCTTGCAGAGGGAGATCATCTTTGATCTCTATGATGGCGTTTTGTAATTCTTCTCCAAAAACACACCTAACCGAATCGGTAATGCTGATACAGTGAATCAAAGATTTTTTTACTAGACTAGTATTAATCAAACTTGCAGCGGCACCTATTTTGGAGAGCGCGATCACCAAGCACAGGAACTCCATACGGTTCTCCATAAATACCGCAACGCAATCCCCGCGTTTCACCCCTCTACTTTTTAGGCAGTGAGCATATCGGTTTGATAAGTGATTAAATTCATTCCACGTAAGAATCTTGTCTTCAAAAATTATGGCAGTGCGATTGCCGTGTTTTGCGGCCGTTCTTTGTAACATCATTCCAAGTGACGATCTCTCCCCGTCGCCCGGGGGTTTAAAGGAGAGTAATGTTGGTAATATGTATAAGAAATTGGATAAAACAGACAATATTTCTATAATTTTAAGCATAACTTTTCAGTACGGCGAGGGAAATAAAATAGTATTTGACGAAATTTGCAATTTTTTTATCAAAATAACAAGTACAGTAGTAAGGCAGAATATGAATATCGCTATTCTCTTACCCTCTACTTCTGCAATTATTTTGGCACAGCGACATTATTTTTCTACAATCTGGACATGATGGTCACATTTAATTGGTTGAAATTCAAGTACGCTATGTCAAGTGGAAATTATTTATCTAATGTTGAGGAGGCATTCCGCATTTGCTAAAAAGTTCAAAACCCTGAATTAGGTACAACACTAATGTTTATTTGATGGTAAAAGTTAAATAATGATTCATAGATACCCAATACAGTTGCTTGGTGCAATACCATCTCCTTACACAAGAAAGATGCTGGCTCTGCTTAGGTATCGACGCATCCCCTACAAAATGTTGTGGGGTGATCCTAAAAAGGTACTCAAAGAATTGGGACTTGATGAACCGAAAGTGCTTTTATTGCCTATGTTGTTGCTCCAAAGTTCGCGTGGTGACTTGGAGGTTGTTTGCGATTCGACTCCAATAATGCGTAGACTTGAGACTGAGCATTTGCCCCGTTCTGTGATTCCAAAAAGTGGATGGCTCGCATTTGTTGATTATTTGCTTGAGGATTTTGCCGACGAGTGGGTCACTAAGTGTATGTTTCATTTTCGATGGCACTTTCGAAAAGATGCTGATAATGCAGGGACACTCCTGCCTCTCTATGATGATATTCGTCAGTCTCATGACGAATGGGCTGATGCAAAGGCTTTTATAATGGATAGACAAATTGGCAGACTTGGTATTGTTGGGTCGAACAAAACGACAGCCCACATTATAGAAAGCAGTTATGTTCGGTTACTTGAATTACTTGAAGCTCACTTCACAGAGCAGCCGTTTTTGCTCGGGGGGAGACCAGGAGCCTCTGACTTTGCAATGTATGGACAACTGACTCAGCTTATTGGCTTAGATCCTACCTCGCGCAATCTTTCACACAAAAAAAGCCCCCGAGCTGTAGTTTACACAGGTCTTATGGAGGATCAATCCGGTTTGGAGCCCGATGATGATGATTGGATCTCTACAGAGGACATACCCTCCACTCTAAAGCAAATTTTGAGAGAGGTTGGACGAGTCTACGTCCCCGCATTATTGGCAAATTATGCCGCCAAAAAGGCTGGTCAATTGGTATGGGAGGCCGAAATTGACGGGATGCATTGGGAGCAGAGCACATTTTCATATCAGGCAAAGTGTTTAAATTACATCAGAGCGGAATATGCATCGATGGGTGATTTTGATCGAAGTATTATTAATGGGCTTTTTTCTGGCACAGGGTGCGGAGAATTGTGGTCGGGCATTTAGGCGTTATCCATGTTACCACAGGTGGTCGCCGTGATTGCGTAGATTTTTAAGCACGCTTGTTGGTAGATGGAGTTGATGGGAATAATTTTGTTTCGGGGGTAAAGATTACGGAAGATTTGTGCTACCCATCAGGTCTCTGTCTATCTCTCTCGCTACTTCTCTGCCTTCATTTATAGCCCTCACCACTAGATCTTGACCTCGTCGACAGTCAGCTGCAGCGTACAACTTGTCGATATTGGTTCTGTAATTGATCTTATTTGCTAAAAAGTTTCCGCGTGAGTCCGTTTCAGCTCCTAAACTTTTGTTAATGTAATGTTCAGGTTGCAGGAAGCCCATTGCAAGTAATATGAGGTCGGCTTCCCAAAACCTTTGTGACCCTGGAATCTCTTTGAGCTGCGAGTCCACAGATACTGTGAGAATTCCCCTCACAGATCCATCGTCATTCCTCAATATTTCTTTGCTGCTAATAGAGTATTTCCTTGGATCTGAACCAAAATGCTCCGCCGCTTCAGCATGACCGTAGTCGATTCGATGTATTTTTGGCCAGAGTGGCCAAGGATTGTCAGAAGTCCTATCTGAGGGATTTTGTGGGAACAACTCGAAATTTGCCAACGATTTACAACCATGGCGGAGTGATGTGCCAATACAATCCGTTCCGGTATCGCCACCACCGATAACTATCACATTTTTGTCTTTGGCAGAGATAAAATGGCCATCGTCAAGCTCCGAATCGAGGTAACTTTTTGTATTGTACGTCAGAAATTCCATTGCAAAGTGTACACCCCGCCCTTTTCTCCCCGGAATATTTAAGTCACGTGGTTTTGTTGCACCCGTAGCTAGCACCACAGCATCATTGTTCTCAAGAAGTTGCTGAATTGGCAGATCCTTGCCAATATCGGTATTACACCTAAACTTTACGCCCTCTTCACGTAATAACTGTACCCGCCGCTCAACGATATTTTTATCAAGTTTCATATTTGGAATACCGTACATGAGCAGCCCGCCAATGCGATCGTCTCGCTCATATACGACGACGGCATGTCCTGCCTGATTGAGTTGAGCCGCCGCGGCTAGCCCTGCAGGCCCAGAGCCAACTATAGCTACTGATTTTCCTGTACGATGCTCTGGAGGTTTTGCTATTACCCAACCTTCGTCAAAGCCCCTGTCAATAATGGCATTCTCGAGATTTTTGATGGTGACTGGGGGGCTGGTTATCCCTAGAACACACGCGCCCTCGCAAGGCGCTGGGCACACCCTCCCAGTAAATTCTGGAAAATTATTGGTTTTGTGTAACCTGTCCAGCGCCTCTTTCCAGCGACCCTTGTATACCAGATCATTCCATTCTGGAATTAAGTTGTATACAGGACACCCATTGTTTGATTGACAGAAAGGCACTCCACAATTCATACAGCGCGAACCCTGCGTTTTAAGATGATCTTCATCGTGCGGAGTATATATTTCTTTAAAATCAGTGATCCTTACCGATGGAGACCTGTAGGGCTCGACGACTCTATCAAATTCTTTGAAACCTGTGACTTTTCCCATTTTAGTTCCTTAGCCTCTTTCTAATTAACCAATAGCTTGTTTCTGGGATTTTTTTGCACCAATTTCCGAAAGTACTCGTTTATAGTCGGTTGGCATGACTTTAGAAAAAAATCTACGCTCACTATCCCAATTAGCCAAGATTCTTCTCGCAACCTCTGATCCCGTGTACAGTAAATGATTTCTAATCATTTTTTTTAATTCTTTGATATCGTCTTTTTCCTCTAGTACTTCAAGCTCAAGTGTTCCAGTGTTACATAACCTTGGAAATTGTCCGTCTCTGTCCCAAACATATGCTATGCCACCACTCATCCCAGCGCCAAAATTCCTTCCAGTTGGTCCAAGAATGGCTACCCTTCCGCCCGTCATGTACTCGCAACCATGGTCACCCACACCCTCTACGACTGCCTTTGCTCCACTGTTTCTCACGCAAAAACGTTCCGCGGCAATACCTCTGAAATAGGCCTCGCCTGAAGTTGCGCCATACAGAGCTACATTTCCTAAAATAACATTCTCTTCAGCGCGAAATGTACTTTCTTCTGGCGGTCGAATAATAATTTTGCCGCCCGATAAACCTTTACCCACATAGTCATTTGCATCTCCATCAACTTGGAGGGTTATCCCTTGCACCAGCCAAGCTCCCAATGATTGTCCGGCGGAGCCAGTTAACTTTACCTTTATGGTATCATCTTTTAGCATGTTTCCATTCGTTACTTTGGCAACTTCATGCGAGAGCATCGTGCCCACTACTCGGTTGATGTTAACTATAGGTAGCTCCAATTCGACTAGCTGACCAGTCTCAAGAGCAGGCTTGGCAAGCTTAATAAGTTGATGGTCTAACGCTTTATCAAGGCCGTGATCTTGCTCAAATACACATCGCACCTCTGTATTCTCGTAAATGATCTTGGCAGGCGAGAGCATCTTAGAAAGGTCAACTCCCTTAGATTTCCAATGATCCTGGGCCACATGGGTGTCCAGGAGATCAACACGTCCAACCATTGAATTTACGGTTTTGAGCCCAAGGCTGGCCATAATCAGACGCATTTCCTCTGCAACCATAAATAAATAGTTGACGACAAATTCAGGTTGTCCTGAAAATTTCTTGCGCAAATCGGCATCTTGAGTCGCGATGCCAACCGGACACGTGTTTAAGTGGCACTTTCGCATCATGACGCAGCCGAGCGTAACCAATGGGGCTGTAGACAAACCTATTTCTTCAGCCCCAAGCAGGATTGCTATAGCTGCATCACGTCCAGTTTTAATTTGTCCGTCGGTCTGTAAAACTACACGTGAGCGAAGATTATTCATCACCAAAGTCTGATGAGTCTCGGCAATGCCCAGTTCCCATGGGAGTCCTGCGTGCTTAATGGACGTCAACGGAGACGCGCCTGTGCCTCCATCATGTCCTGCTATTACAAGGTGATCTGTCTTGGCTTTCGTGACACCGGCAGCGATGGTGCCGACCCCAATTTCAGAACCTAACTTCACGCTAATTCGCGCGTTTGGGTTACAATTTTTAAGATCATGAATGAGTTGAGCTATGTCTTCAATTGAGTAGACGTCATGGTGCGGCGGAGGGCTGATGAGTCCCACACCAGGTGTGGAGTATCGTATTTTAGCAATAGTTTCATCCACTTTTCCTCCCGGTAACTCACCACCTTCACCGGGTTTGGCACCTTGAACAATTTTGATTTGGATTTCATCAGAGTTAGCAAGATACCACATTGTCACCCCGAAGCGCCCTGACGCCACCTGTTTGATGGCTGATCTCTTAGAGTCACCATTAGCCATTGGTAGAAAACGGCGCTCATCTTCTCCACCCTCTCCGGTGTTTGATTTACCGCCAAGCCTGTTCATGGCAATAGCGAGGGCTTCGTGACTTTCTGAGGAAATAGAACCAAGGCTCATGGCACCTGTACAAAACCTTTTTACTATTTCCGATGCAGGTTCAACTGACTCGAGTGGAATAGATTCAACTGAATTGTCTTTAAATCTTAATAATCCTCTGAAGGTTGCGCTTCGGGTTGAATGGTCATTGGCATGTTTCGCAAACTCCCAATAGGCTTGCTGATCATTTGTGCGAGCAGCCACCTGAAGCGAGGAAATACTTTTCGGATCCCACATGTGTGTCTCCCCGCCGCGCCTCCAATGGAAGTCTCCTGGGTTCGGTAGCACCTCAATGAGGTTGACATCTCGCTGTGGGAAACCTAGTTCGTGGCGCTGGCACATTTCCTCAAACAGTATGTTAAAATTCACTCCTTGAACTCTACTTGCCGTCCCCACAAAGCAAAGAGAAATAATATCGTCTGCTAAACCCACCGCCTCAAAAATCTGAGCCCCTTTATACGATTGTAGGGTTGATATACCCATTTTGGCCATAACCTTAAGCATCCCTTTTGCGACACCCTTTTTGTAGGCACTAACTATCGATTCCATATTTGGATAGCGACTCTCCTCAAGAAGGCCGTCTTCTCTAGCCTGAACCAGTGCCTCGAAGGCAATGTAAGGATTTATTGCGTCTGCTCCATATCCTGCCAAAAGACAATGGTGATGGACCTCTCGTGCTTCACCGGACTCCAGAATAATTCCGATGCGCGCCCTTTCATGGTTGCTCACAAGGTGGTGATGAACTGCGCCACAAGCTATGAGTGAGCTCAATGCCATCCTGTCGGCACTGAGCTCTCTATCAGATAGTATTATCAAAGAATAGCCTTCTACTATTGCTTCAGATGCTAATTCACATATTGAATGAATACATTTCATCATACCCTGAGGACCCGACTTCTTTTCGAACGTGATATCAATGACTTTAGATTTCCATCCTCTGTGATCGATGTTCCTTAGCGCATCTAATTCTTGGTTCGATAGTATTGGCGTTTCTAACTTTAATCGGTTGGCATGTTCCTCTGAGCACTCCAAGACATTCTGCTCCGGTCCAATAAAACATTGGAGCGACATCACTACCTCTTCTCGGATTGAATCTATGGGAGGGTTGGTGATTTGAGCAAATAGCTGTTTGAAGTAATCATATGACATCCTTGACTTTTCCGATAGGCATGCCAGAGCTGAATCGTTACCCATCGAACCGAGAGGATCTCGCGCTTCATTCACCAAGGGTATTAACATGAACTCCATGGTCTCGACGGTATATCCAAAGGCCTGCATTCGCTGTAACAGCTGCTTTGGCCGAGGGTGCTCAACAGAATTTTCCTTCACGAGTGTTTCAAGATTTAGAACTTGATTTGAAAGCCACTCTGCATAAGGTTGCTTGCGGGCAAACTCTTGCTTTAATTCATCATCGGGCACCATACGCCCTTTTTCAAAATCGATTAAGAACATTTTTCCAGGCTGTAAACGCCCTTTGAATTTGATGTTTGACGGCTCGACTGCTAAAACCCCCACCTCGGAGGCCATGATTACCCTGTCGTCGTAGGTAACATAATAACGACTTGGTCTTAGGCCATTTCGGTCTAAGACCGCTCCAATATAGTCGCCATCACAGAATGCAATAGACGCAGGACCATCCCAAGGTTCCATAAGAGCCGAGTGATACTCATAAAACGCCCTCTTTTCATCATCCATGTTCGAATCTGATTGCCAGGCCTCGGGAACTGTCATCACAACAGCTTCTTGCAAAGTACGCCCTGACATCATCAAAAATTCTAACACATTATCTAGCGACCCTGAGTCTGAGCAATCAGGCTCAATAATCGGAAATAGCTTTTTAATTTCACTTCCGAACAAATCAGAGTGAACGTTACCTTCCCTCGCAGCCATCTGGTTTTTGTTACCACGTAACGTATTGATCTCTCCATTGTGGCTCATATACCTATTGGGCTGAGCTCTGTCCCATGACGGGAATGTGTTCGTGCTAAAACGAGAATGCACCATAGCCAGGTGTGTAGCGTATCTTGCATCGGTTAGATCTGGATAAAAAGGAAAAACTTGCGCGGGAGTGAGCATGCCCTTGTAAACGATTATCTTGGAGGATAGAGTACAAGCATACATGAGATCGCGCTGCTCAAGCATCGCATTTTGTCTGAGTTCAACAGTAAAGCTTTTTCTTATAATGTACAGCATTCTTTCAAATTCTTTAGAGCTCGCCTCGTTCGATCCGATGAACAATTGTTCGATCTCGGGCATTGCATTGAGCGCTGCTGGACCAATATTTGCTATCAATGGCTCGATTGGAACCTTTCTCCAAGCAATGAACTGTTGATTGTACTTACCAACAACACTCTCTATATGTTCTTTACAGAATGCTCGTTCATTTTTGTCGGTAGGCAAAAAAATATTGCCGACTGCATAGCTTCCTCCTTGAGGTAAGCTAAATCCGAGTTCTTCGGATATAGACTTAAAAAAATTGTGGGGTATTGCTGTCAAGATTCCCGCGCCATCACCCGTGTTTTCCTCGAAGCCACAGCCACCGCGGTGATCCATCCGTGAATTCAGATGATAGGCGTCCAGCATCATCTGATGGCTGGGTTCTCCGCGAATATTTGCAACGAAACCGACTCCGCAGGATTCTTTCTCTAGATCAGGTGCATACAAGCCGGAGCTTTTTGGGAACCCTCTGTGCCCATCCAAACGCTTGTTAGTAGCTACTTTACTATTCACTTCAACCATTTAAATTTCACTGCCATACGGTGTTACCGCTTTGTTTGCTGAATTTTGCATTATGCGTTATAACTGAGACCCTCTAATTTTGTACTGTAAACTGGACGACGCCGTCGCCGGTTGATTAGGGGAGCTCCTAGTGCCCTATGTTTACAAAAGTGATACGTAATTTGCTACAAAATCGACCTATCGCGATAAGGCATTTTGCGGGGAAACCTTCAGAAATAGGGCTTCAGTGACCGAACAATACCATCGGTTCTGGTAAAGTCAAGCTCAGATAAAACGGTCCCTTATGTAGGATGGTAGTTAATCAAGGAAGCTTTTTAGAGAGGTACAGAAGGAGAGCGGTAATAAGTTTCTTTTATTAAAAAAAGTTTTATGTCGCAGCCAATGACATATCAATTTATTTTTCGAAAAAACTGTTTAACTAGAAGAACATTGCTGGTGCTAAAACTGATTCGGATAATGTTAATAATGATGGTTGTCACAGTGATATAATGTCGTTGCTAAACATTATTAGAATTTACCGCATAAAAGACTGCCAAAAGTCACAATGTACCGAGTATCAAACGGAGTATTTCTTCATGGCTGAAAATATTATCATAACAGATGTAGGTCCACGTGATGGTCTTCAAAACTTGCCGAAAGCGCTCTCGGTAAGCGAAAGGGCGGACTTAATAAAATCGCTCATTAAGGCTGGTATTACCTCCTTAGAAATAGGGAGCTTCGTATCTCCTCGCGCAGTTCCCACGATGGCAGATACTGATTTGCTTTTCAATTTGCTGGGTGTGAATACTCAGGTTAATTATTTTGCATTGGTCCCGAATTTTAAGGGCTATCAATTGGCGCGTAGTATAGGGATAAAAAATGTCGTTTTAGTTGTTTATGCAAGTGATTCAATGGCAAACAGCAATGTGGGTATGACCATGGAAGAGGCAAAACAGTCTGCGATCAAGATCACAAAGCAGGCGATGTGTGACCAAATCACAACAACTGCGACTATATCTGTCGCGTTTGGGTGTCCATTTGAGGGGAATACTAATCCTGCCGTTACGGTAGATTTAGTGGATAAATTATCAGAAGCTGGTGTGGATAGATTAGTTTTAGCAGATACGATTGGCGCCGCGAATCCCCGACAGGTATCTTCTTTGATAAATTGCCTCACTGAAAGAAATGATCCACAATTTTTGGGTTGTCACTTTCATGACACCCGTGCAATGGGATTAGCTAATATTTACGCCGCTGTGGAGGCAGGGGTTCGATATTTCGATACCTCAATAGCGGGACTCGGGGGCTGCCCTTTCGCGCCAGGATCCTCTGGAAACGTGGCTACCGAGGATGTCGTAATGATGCTTGAGCAGATGGGGTATTGCACTGGAATTAATCTAAAAGAGCTTATGTCTGCATCTAAATTTGTTGCAAAACTTACGCAGTCGAAGTCCTCGGGACGAGCTTCTGCTTGGTTAAACAGCCAATTCGGTGATTAATCTTTGTCAATGGCTTTAAAAACTAAACGAGATTAATGTATGGGTATTCAATGGTATCCGGGGCACATGCACAAAGCGACAAAAGCGATGATCGAGTTGTTGCCTCAAGTTGACATTATCATCGAACTTGTTGACGCAAGGGCCCCATACAGTAGCTCAAATCCCGTGATTGAAAAGATCGCCAAAGAAAAAGAGCGCATAAAGATACTTAACAAGAACGACCTTGCAGACCCAAATATCACCGCTCTCTGGCACAAAGTTTTTAATAACACCGATGGTGTAAGGACTCTTGCTTGCGATTTGAGGACAAAAGATCAAATTCCACAAATCCTTGATCTATGTTGCTCCCTCTCAGCTAACAAAATTGGCCGTTCTAAGTTGGTATTAGTTGTTGGTATACCCAATGTCGGTAAATCTACCCTAATAAACGCAATGGCGGGAAGGCGAGTGGCTTTGACCGGCAATGAACCAGCTGTTACGAAAGGACAACAAAGAGTTAATCTGGGAAATGGAATTATGTTAGTCGATACGCCAGGAATCCTCTGGGGAAAGGTAGAAAATGAATCCAGTAGTTTCAGACTTGCGGTTACGGGAGCAATAAAAAATACTGTAGTGACTTATGAAGAGGTGGCAATTTTTGCGGCTAAATATCTTATGGATAATTATCCTAAACACCTCAAGCAGCGGTTCATTTTGGGCGATATGCCGTCAACTGAATTGGATCTCATAGATCAGATTGGGGTTAGACGCGGTTGTCTTCGTGCGAGAGGTAAGATAGACCGAGAACGCGCAGCGACAATTTTTATAAATGAATTACGTTCCGGTGCAGTAGGAAAAATAAGTTTCGAAACTCCAGATTTGATCGTTAAGGAATTATGCCATTTGACTACTTTTACAACTGAAGTCAAAGGAGCTTTGGAGTAAAGCGCAGTCTTCAATAGAAAAAACACCATAATTTAAAAAAAGGGGAGTAGTGGTTTTCTTCTCCCTTGAGCGGCACGGGCCGAGATTTTGCTTTTGACTTGCAACTTTTTTTGAGAATGTGTAAGTTATTCTCTTTGTTTAGGTCGTTGTTTTAACCATGAATTTTTTGATTGTTGGCTTTTTGTATTGCATATATCCCTTGATCATCGTGTGTTTGGTGATACCTCATAAACTTGGTTATTTTTTCCATAAATATTTATACGCTTATTTGATTGCACTCGGCGTGGTTCTGCTCTCAGTAAGCGGTTATGCAGGCTACTTTCAAGTGTGGAGCAATGATGACATTGTACAGTTTCAAATGTTATGCGTTGCCGCGGCGCTCTATTCCCCGCTTCACTTTGTCATCACACAGCCGTTTGAACCTCAATTTCATGAGCTTCACAGTTGGATTTTAAATAAAACGTTGGGAGGACCACCAAGCGATTAGCAGAAAATAAATATTCATCTGAGCTTTATTTTTTAGAGGTATGATTATTGATTTAGTGCGGAGACCGTTTCGGATGACAAATCTTTTTTTCTTTTTCTCTACAATATTTAATCCACTTCAGAAGGTCGAGATATACCTCATTTTGGTTTGTTTCGTTAAACATCTCATGTCGCCCCCCCACATATATCTTCGTGTAAACATCACATAGGCCCGCATTTGAAAGTTTTTTAAATAATGCGTGTATGTCTCTCCCAAAACGACCTACAGGGTCCTGATCGCCTGCTACAAGATATATAGGTAGCTCGGATTTTAACCTTTTAAGAGCTACCGGGGTAAACAACTTCGAGGAAGCTGCAAAAAAGTCAAGCCAAGATTGGGTGGTCAAAGGCTGTCCGCATAGAGGATCACTGATGTATCTATCCACAACTGAGGGGTCTCTAGATATCCAGTCGGCTTCGGTTCGTGTTGCTCCTAAAGCTCGATTAAAAGTCTCAAACGAAAGGTATTGTAATAATTTGCTTGATGATCTTCGACCTAATCTTAACTTTTCAAAGAAAGCTATCATCTTGCCTAATCGATAGAGAAGAGAAGGTGAACACGTTACGCCACTAAGCACTAAGCCACTTGGTGTTACTTTATCGGTGGGGTAACACTCTTGACTAAGATTTAGCGCGAGCAAGGCCCCCATGCTGTGTCCAATGATTAATGGGTGTAAACGGGTTTCTTGTTTGAGTTTTATAAGCAACTGTTTTTGATCATTTATCAATAAATCCCAGCTTTTATGATCGCCTAAATGGTTTGCGTTATTTGAATTTAAGCCTGTCTGTCCATGTCCCCGATTATCACTTGCAGACACAAAATATCCGTTTGACTGCAGATAATTCCCCAAATTTTCATAACGGGCGGCGTGTTCACTCATCCCATGGATGATATGGATCCATCCGGAGATTTTTTTTGGTCGCCACGTGTAATAATTTACGTCGCAAATATCTCCATCAGCCGAACTGAGCGTAATCTTGTGTCTTTTCAATTAGAAGTAGCCTGACTCTTTTCATAAAGCTTAGCGCCATGAATTCTTTCCATAAAAAACTGGTTTGTTTTATGATTTGTTTATTATGTCGCAAATAAAACATATCAGGAAGATTGTGCTGTGAAACAAAAAAAAATCACTCATATTGAGACACCATATGAAGGGATTTCATTGGAGCATTATCAAATTGAAAAACGTCGTCTTCAAATTGAGTTACTTCGGATACAACAGCGCCTCTTAAAAAATGGTTCTCGAATGGCAGTTGTGTTCGAGGGTCGAGATGCGGCCGGTAAGGGATCCACAATAAAACGGTTTGTGGAGAACCTGATGCCTTCCCATGCTAATATCGTAGCTTTGGGTGTTCCTAGTGAGTCTGAAGCAAAGTATTGGTTTAAGCGTTATGAAAGACACTTTCCAAAATCTGGGTGCATAGCGTTTTTTGATCGTTCTTGGTATTCGCGGGCTTTAATAGAACCAACGATGGGTTATTGCTCAGAAACGCGATATAAATATTTCATGAAAAACGTATTGCGTTGGGAGCATAACCACATCAAGAGAGGTTTATTACTAATAAAGTTCTACCTATCTATCAATCGAGAAACTCAACTATACAGGTTTGGGAGTAGGTTGAGTGATCCGCTCACCTATTGGAAGTTTTCTGAGAACGACCTGTATGCTCGAGAGAAATGGACAATATTCACTCAGTACAAGGAGCAAATGTTTAGCCACACATCCTCGAAGATTTCTCCGTGGGTAGTGATTTCAGCCAATAAAAAGCGTGAAGCGAGACTCACTGCTATGTTATACTTAGTAAGGCTTTATGGACGCTCCTCATATGAGCCTCTGACGGGAGAGGAAGTAAGCGAGGAACACAGTATTCGGTTAGGCGGAATTAAATTTACAAATCTTAGCCTCCAACAGATGGTAGTCTTAAAAAGCCTAAGAGACTCCGATAAAACTTCTAATTAGCGTCACCTCGAAAGAATTAAGACGACTTGTTTGACGTCATGCGTTAGTGAGTATAAGACGAAGCAAAGTAAAATGACTGCGAAAACACTTATAAATACACTTAGCCTTCCTGTGGTAGAGTCGGCGGGCGGCTTAGTTTGTAATAGACGTCATCATATTCTGTTAATTTTTAAACGGGGTAAGTGGGATATGGCGAAGGGTCGTGTCGAGGATCTGAAATGTCCACAGACGAGTGCGCTGAGAGAGGTGAATGAAGAGACGGGACTTGCGATTGATAAACTGACGGTTGAGGGGAAGCTGGTTTCTACATGG
>PBJN01000003.1 GCA_002720735.1 Porticoccaceae bacterium | reverse complement strand
TTTTGCAACAGCATCAACTTTTCCAAAAGGGCGAGTTATAACCTATCCAGCAGATTGGGGAACGCGCTCAAGAGACTTGGTAGCTAGCATCAAAATGCCGTTCGAACCTATCCCGGGTGGTAGTGAAGGCGCAATGATGGCAGAATTAAAATCGGCCTACGCTGCAAATGATCCTATTCTAATGATGATTTGGCAGCCGCACTGGATTTTCGCCGACCTAGACCTAAAATTCGTGGAGTGGAATCCAATTGATGGAGAATGTGTTGAGGAGAGCCAAGAAAAAGATACCGCATGTGGATTTCAACAGGCAGCTGTCCATAAAGTGGTATGGGGTGGTTTTGAGAAGAAATGGCCCGCTGCATACAAAATGGTTTCCAACTTAAAACTTACCAACGCCGATGAGAACTGGGCTATTTTTGAGGTGGACAACAATGGCCGCGACGTAGCGGATGTCGCTAAAGAATGGCTCGACAAAAATGAAACACGCTGGAAGCCATGGCTTGACTCTTCAATGTAACTTTTTATTTAGCGTAAATTATGCTGAGAGCGGCGAATGTAGCCGCTCTCAGCTGTCTAAAATATAAACCAATGATTGATCCTCTCCTTAGAGCGCAAGGGAACATTTCATTTCTCTACATATTGCCTGCAAAAAAAAAGAAAGTGATAGAAGTTTGAAGGGAGTGCTTGATGAGGAAAGTTGTCGCAAGCAAAACAAAAATTAAACTCTCTTGCCAAAACATCTGGAAAATCTACGGCGATGATCCAAATCAGTTTTTCAACAACAAAATTGGGCTGGTAGATGACGCAAATGGACTTGCCCGTGATATATCAACCAGCAACCATATCGTAGCAAACGCAAATGTTAGCTTTGACGTGTATGCGGGTGAGATATTCGTGATTATGGGCCTGTCTGGTTCGGGAAAATCAACGATTGTTCGCTGCCTTTCCCGATTGGTAGAGCCTACAGCAGGCACAATACTATTGGATGGCGAAAACCTTCTGGCAAAATCTCCAGAAGAATTAACAGAGGTTCGTAGACATAAGATGGGCATGGTTTTTCAAAGCTTCGGATTGATGCCACATCTCAACGTAATTGACAACGTAGCTTTTCCATTAAAATTGCAAGGCATAAAAGAAGTAAGTCGTTACGCGCAAGCTGAACGGGTCATCGAATTGGTTGGACTGCAAGGCCGTGAAACTAACTTCCCAAATGAGTTGTCTGGCGGGCAACAACAACGTGTGGGGATAGCACGGTCGCTCGCTGTTGAGCCGGAGATCTGGCTCTTGGACGAACCTTTTTCGGCGCTTGACCCTTTAATCAGAAAAAAAATGCAAGATGAATTTCTTCGTATTCAATCCATGTTGCGCAAATCTATCGTATTTATAACGCACGATTTCCAAGAGGCTCTTAGGTTAGCGGATCGTATGGCAATAATGCGTGACGGTGCTATAGTACAAATAGGGCGCCCCGTGGAACTTATTCTCAATCCGATTGATGACTACGTCCGCGAATTTACAACTGATGTGCCATGGGAGTCCATTCTGAGCGCAGCTGATGTTTGCGAAAAAGCGAGTGGGTCAACCAAAGGATTAGGCAGGGTGGCAGCAGACACTCAGATAGATCGACTTCTTGGATACCTCTCAACCCACGAAAAAGGCGTCCTGGTCGAAAATAAGGACGGTTCCATAGTTGGAATTGCGACTGCAAGAACGGTACTGGCCGCGCTTGCCTCGGGATCCAACTCAGATCCGGCTGAGGTGAAGTCTGCAACATGACAGGGCTAAATCTTCAAAAAGACTCTGTTGGCTGGCTAAGCATTATCCTGATCACTGTTTTTCTAGTTTCAGTTCAAAGCCAATTTAGTTGGCTTATTGCATTCCCGGAAAAGTTTTTTGTTCCGTTTGATTTATTTTTAAATTTAATTATGGACTTGATGATCAAGCATCTTGGTTGGTTTTTTATGGGCGTCTCATGGCTTCTTGAGTGGCCCATAAAAGGTGTGCGCGTGTTGCTTCAATCATTACCATGGGTTGTTATCAGCTTCATGTTTTGTATGGTAGCTTTCATTGCATCAGGTTGGCGGCTTGCTGTTTTTGCAGCAGTAGCATGCTTTTACATGGTTGTGATCGGATACTGGTCAGAGAGCATGAATACACTCTCATTAGTCGTGATTTCTGTGCCGATGGCTATTGGTTTCGGGTTTGGTTTCGGTGTATGGGCGTTTAACTCAAAACGCGCTGAAAAATTTATAATGCCTATGCTTGACATACTGCAAACAGTTCCAGCGTTTGCTTACCTGTTGCTAATTCTCATGTTATTCGGGTTCGGTACGGTTGTGGGCCTGATCGCAAGTGTTCTGTATTCCTTTCCTCCCATGGTGCGAAATACAATTATTGGATTGCGTCGCGTGCCCTTAGAAATCATTGAGTCCGGCTTGATGTCTGGAACAACCAAAGGACAATTATTTTGGCAAGTCAGAATTCCTAATGCCAAAAAACAGTTGTTGCTGGGTGTCAATCAGACCACGATGGCCTCTCTCAGTATGGTGATCATAGCCTCAATAATAGGAGGTACTGCAGATATTGGCTGGGAAGTGCTATCGCAAATTCGCAAGGCACAATTTGGTGAGAGTCTCCTCGCAGGGCTTGTTATTGCATTGATCGCCATGCTTATTGATCGTATCACATCTGGATTTGCTAAGCATTCAAGTGATTACCAGACGCTTACTAATAACGGCCTCTCCCGCCACGCTTATTGGTTTGTTGCTATTTCTGGAAGCTTTTTGTTTTACATATTAGCTGCACTGACACCGATCTTTGATGTGTGGCCGCGCGAAATGGAAGTAAATCCTGCACGAGTGATGAACGAAGGTCTCACTTATATAATTGTAAATTATCGTGAGCAAATTGAGTCGATTAAAACCATTGCCTTTTTCTTTGTTATGCTTCCTGCTAAAATTGGACTGCAAGGTTCTGTGAGTCCCTTCACTTGGGGCTTTGAGTTGCAGGCTTGGCACTCCACAGCCTACGCGATCGCAATTTGTTTGGTTGCCCTGTGGTGCGGCTTAAGAATAAGCCAACAGCTCGCTTTTGTTTTCATACTTTTTGGCATTTTTTTCTACATAGGTCTTACTAAGATGCCATGGCCTGCTGTGATAATGATATATACGTTCATTGCTTGGAAGATAGGTGGCCACAAACTTGGATTGGCGACATGTGCCGGCCTTACTTTCCTTGCTTTGAGTGGTATTTGGCCTGAAACAATGCTGTCCGTTTATCTTTGTGGAATTGCGGTAATAGTTTCATTTATTTTGGGTTCCGCGCTTGGTATTTGGGCTGCAAACAACGACACGGTTTCCGCGATTTTGCGACCTATAAACGACACGCTCCAGACAATGCCATTGTTTGTTATTTTAATCCCTTTCGTAATGATATTTAAAATCGGGGAATTTACCGCGCTTCTTGCAATTATTGCATACGCGATAGTTCCTGCGATACGTTACACGGAACACGGACTTCGCAACTTACCGAACGGTGTTATAGAAGCTGCGAGGATGATGGGCTGTACAAACAAACAGATGCTATGGTCAGTAAAGATCCCGTTGGCGCTCCCTGTGATGATGCTTGGTTTGAATCAAACTATCATGTTTGGCATTGCCATGCTTGTCATTGCAGCATTAGTTGGCACGAATGGACTTGAACAAATTGTTTACATTGGCCTGAGTGATGGAAACTTTGGAGTAGGTCTGATTGCTGGAATGGGTTTAGCCATTATCGCGATGATTGCTGACAGAATGACCCAATCCTGGAGTCGAAGAAGACAGGAAAAGTATGGAATTCTCTTATAACGAGCAAATCGGTTTGATAATTTAATACTGGCTGACTTTATGAAAATGAGAAATTGAATGACCTCAAGTTTCAAACAGGAAGAAATGCTTGTCTCACAGGACTGGACATTTCCAGTCCCTATTGTTTATGGCCCGGGGAGGTTTTCTGAATTAGGCAAAATTTGCATTTCTGAGGGTATAACTAATCCACTAATTGTAACAGATCGAGGAAGTAAGGGGTTGCCGTTTATTGAAAAAGCCCAAAATTTTTTATCAAACGAAGGCCTAAGAAGCTCACTTTTCTCAGAAATATCTCCAAATCCACGTGATGACGAAATCTCAGTTGGCCGGGATTTTTTTATCTCTGGAGCGCACGACACAGTTATCGCAATTGGTGGAGGTAGCGCAATGGATGGCGGCAAATCTATCTGTTTAACAGCCTACAATGATATTAATTTATGGGACTTTGAGTGGGAAAAGCCAGCGCCAAAAATTGATGGGGATCGCGCTTTTCCAAAGTTAATCACCATACCAACGACTGCTGGAACTGGTGCTGAAACTGCGAGCACAGCTATGGTGACGGACACAGGAAAAGGAATGAAGTTTTGTATTTGCCATCCGAAACTTAGCCCTACAGTAGCTTTGTTAGACCCCGAATTAACTGTTAATTTGCCACCAGATCTAACAGCTTGGACAGGGGCCGATGCCATGATCCACGCAATTGAAGCCTATCTTGTGCCAGGTTTTCATCCGCTTTGTGACGCAATGGCACTGGAGGGCTTATCTCTTGTTGCTAAAAACCTACCTCTCGTAATTAAGGAGCCAGAGAATTTGGCTGCCAGAGGGGGTATGCTAGTCGGTTCATGTTTAGCGGGAATCGCTTTTGCAAAAGGCCTCGGTTTTGTTCATGCAATTTCACACATGATTGGCGCTGAATATGACACGCAGCACGGGCTGACCAATGCCATAGTCTTACCTGTAATATTAAGATTTAATCTTCTGAATCAGGATCAAAAAATTAAAAGAATGGCAGATGCTATGGGGATTTCTGAAAGTACTGAAAAGTCGTTTATCAGCCGAATCGAGCAAATTCTTGACGAAATTGCGATTCCAAAATCGTTACAAGATATTGGAATTCCAGTGAGCTGTGCTGAACGCATTGCAGAAAAAGCCCTTTTGGACAGTGCAGCAACAACAAATCCAAGAAAAGCTGATGTTAAGGAGATGCAGCGACTTATAGAAAACGCGATCACTGAAGCTCGCCAATAAACGGATTTAAAAAGGGGCAAAAATGAAAAACTTGAGCAAATTTTACATTAATGGCGAGTGGGTTTCACCGCTGTCGAGTGCCAGCATGCCAATCCTGAATCCAGCCACCGAAGAGCAAATTGGGATTTTGCCATTAGGCAGCGAATTAGACGTCAACCGAGCAGTGGTGGCGGCAAACTCTGCATTTAAAAGTTTTGGTCAAAGCAGTAAAGATGACCGCCTCAGTTTGCTAAAAAAAATTAAAAAGGTAACAGAAAGACGGTTCGAAGAACTCGCGCAAGCGATGCTCTGTGAGATGGGCACTCCAATTACCTTTTCCCGAGAAGCACAAGCTGACGCAGCGATTGGGCATCTTGATGCTTTTATCAACGCGTTATGCGAATTAGACGAAGAAGTTGAGCTACCCAACGGCGATATACTTTTACGCGAACCAATCGGAGTGTGTGGTTTAATTACCCCATGGAACTGGCCAATTAATCAGGTTGCTTTGAAGGTGCTACCAGCGATTGCAACAGGTTGTTGTTGCATACTTAAGCCGAGTGAACACACGCCAATATCTGCGATGATTTACGCAGAAATAATGCACGAGGCAGGGTGCCCCACAGGCGTTTTCAATCTAATCAACGGAGAGGGTCCGATTGTAGGGTCAGCAATGTCGCGGCACTCTGACATACAAATGATCTCCTTCACGGGATCAACAAGAGCTGGATCAGCGGTGACCCACGATGCGGCTGAAACAGTCAAAAGAGTGACTCTCGAACTCGGCGGCAAATCACCAAATATTGTTTTCGCGGATTGTAACCTTGATGATAGAATTGAGTACTCTGTTAAAGAATGCATGTCAAACACAGGCCAATCATGTGATGCGCCTACACGACTTCTAGTCGAAAAATCATGTTATGAGAAAGCATTGGTTATAGCTAAGACGGTAGCTGAGCGCATAAAAGTTGGAGATCCGAAAGATGCGGCCACTGAAATTGGTCCACTTTTTGACAAGATCCAGTTTGATCGGGTGCAATCAATGATCAAGATTGGAATCGACGAGGGCTGCCGCTTGCTGACTGGTGGCCTTGGCAAACCAGCTGGTCTTGATGTGGGATGGTATGCAAAACCTACTATTTTCTGTGATGCGAACAACAATATGCGCATAGCGCGCGAAGAAATTTTTGGACCAGTGTTAGTTATTATACCATTCCAAGATGAGGACGAAGCGGTTGAAATTGCAAACGATACTCCTTACGGATTAGCTTCATTCATACAGACAGGTGATATCGATAAAGCCAAGAGAGTTGCCAAAAAACTAAGAGCAGGCTCTGTCCACTTTAATGGAGCAGGCGTTGAATATGGCACCCCATTTGGTGGTTACAAGCAGTCAGGAAACGGCCGTGAAGGCGGTTTGCTTGGGCTTGAAGATTTTCTCGAGACAAAGTCTCTACATGGCTTTAGTTAGGGAATTTTTCTATCTATGCCTCTCACAATGAGATGATCTTTGTCAAAAAATGGCAAATCAACAATCGAGCAGTTATACTCATTGCCATCAGAAAATCTTAGTTTCATCTCTTTACCAGTCCAATCACCTGGCGTTTTAAATTTTACATAGCCAATGCCTAGTCCAAGCGTGGGCGATGGTACCCCTGTAGTGACAGTACCCAAGATCATGTCGCCGTAAATAACGTC
This sequence comes from Porticoccaceae bacterium, assembly GCA_002720735.1. GTDB lineage: Bacteria > Pseudomonadota > Gammaproteobacteria > Pseudomonadales > Porticoccaceae > TMED48. The sequence goes on along the minus strand of PBJN01000003.1, from coordinate 10,399 downwards.
ACAAGAAGAATTGGGAGTTGCGTCTGCACATGTTAAACCCATCAACAGGCGTTTTTTGTCAGCTTTTACAAGTGCATCACGGCCAACGAAATCACCTTTTGTTAGGTTTACAAAAGAACCGAGACCAGCGTCATATGGGGTCATACTTGTATCCATGTCGGTTGTATTCCCAAGAATACCTCCTTCAATCCGACGAATAGTCATTGCCCGGGTTGATGAAAACTCCATGCCAAGTGGCTCACCATGGAACATAAGATGGTCCCAGAGCGCGAGGTGATCCGTGGCAGCACCATTGCAATAAATTTCGAAACCCAGTTCATTGGTGAAACCAGAGCGGGAGACGAAAAGCCGTTGACCACCAATGTTAAAAAATCCAGATTGATAATATGACATCGACTCATCAATCTCTCCCCCCGACGCCGCCTTCATAATCTCAATTGAGAGAGGCCCCTGAATTTGTAACACACGAGAATTTGGATCTGATATCTCTATGTCGTAACCACCACAATTTGCCAAAAGCCATGTTTCAAACGGACCGTCAGCCTGAACATACCAATATTTTTCATGCCCCAGCTTAAAAAGAACCCCATCCATAAAAATGCCACCATTCGGTGTGCAAGCAAGTGCGTAAAAACCTCGCCCTTCTTTTATGCCAGACACCTTCCGCGTCAAAATCTTTTCGAGAAAACGCTCGGCGTCTGGCCCAGTGATTTCAATTGGTTTCTCTGGCACGTCAAAAATAAGAGCTTTACGACGCAACAACCAATACTTCGACAAGAAGTCTTCACCATTGTAGACTGCAAAAAAGCGATTAGCGTAAACACCCCGAACAGTTTTTGATGAAATGTACCTCGCTACAAATGGGGACTCCTCAAAGCGTCGTCCACTAATCTTGACATTGTTTTTAAGATCTTTGTCTTCTTGTAGGTTTACCATAAACGGGACGTTTCCTCTGGTCTGAACTGTGACTCTTTGCCTCTATTAATGTAATTAAACTTTAGTCTAAAAATTGACCAGTAGGAAGTTTTTGCTGACTTTTTAAGAAATAGAATTTTGTATAAATTCGGCAGTCTGTCTAATGGATGCAATCGCCTCTGGTAATTCTGCATCCCACTCATAAACGTGCCATAGGCCATCACGGATACGCAGATCAACATCCACATCAAAGTCTCTTAGCGAGCTAGTTAGTTGAACTGACTGGCTTAATAAAAGATCTCTGGTTCCACTCGAAATAAGCACCTTCGCAGGGATGCCATAAAAACTTCCAAACAGAGGTGAAATCTCGGGATTACACAAATCTTGACCTGGAGCATAATGAGCCGATGCCCTTTTAGATTGCTGAATGGAAAGCGTCGGGTCCCTGCCTTCATTAAACAAAAGACTATCACCCTCATTCAATAGATTGCACCACGGGGACAGAAGCACAACTGCTTTCGGCAGTGTCAGGCCGAGCTTTTTTGCACGTAATAAAGTTACCAATGCGAGATTTCCTCCCGCTGACTCACCGGTAATTACCGATATTTCTTCTGCCAATTCACAATAAACTTTGATCACATCGTCACACGCGGCCGGCCAAGGATATTCTGGTGCTAAACGATATTCAGGGATGATAATCTCTAATCCAGACAGTGCACTCAACGGGACTGAAATTGGCAAATCCTCAAAAGCACTCCCAGTTACAAAACCGCCACCATACGCATAGAGGATCTTCTTATCAGAGGTTCGTTTTTTCGGAGAGACAATTAAACAATGAACATCACAGATATTTTTTTCAGAAATCTCAACAGCATGACATTCAACGACTTTCTGAACCAATGGTTCTGCAGAAGCTCTCAATTCAGCTCTGATTTTGTGAATATTTTCAGTCAAGCGTTCCGGATATTTATACGGTTTGTTTTCAATTATTTTCCTCGCCTGTTCACTGATCGAAAAGTTCAATGACAAAAGGTCTAATGATGATGAGGTCTTTTTAGGCATGAGAAACTTGAAGGTGTTTTGTTGAGGTTAAATTAATCGATACGTTCAATGGCAAGCATATCACAAGCAAAAAAATTTTGGGCGTTGTTCGGGCTTTGACAAGGTGAAAAAAATATTTTGCATCTAAAGATTTTAAGATCACATTGGGATAAACAAAATTATATACATACTTTTGTGCAGGCCAGTGACTGGTTGTCCATGTTAAAATGGAGTGAAGATAGAACGAACAAATCCGCGGCGATCATAATTAAATTCACGCGAACCCCACGCCGAACCGTACCTGGTTGCTTCTCCACACCAGTCAGAAAAAGCATTGGATATGCAAACTCGGTGTATTTTGCTGCACGCTCTAAGCAACGATTCAGAGTCATGACTATCAAGAAAGATTCGTGAAGCAAGTTTTTACCAATCATCCGCAAAAAACGCAGAATCGAACGACTAAATAATAATTGGTCTGTCATTGATAAACAAATTAGAAATAGAATTTGAACGATCAGACACAACGCTAGCACGGCTGATAGGTATCTCCTTTTGTTGACCGCATGGTTGAGACCTGAACTTTGCCATCCCTCAATGAATGGGATAGCGAAATTCAATTGAATTGCAAAAAATGACCACTCGACCTAGCATCCAGGTCGTGTATCCTGACTCGGTTGCGAATGATTAAACAAAACCTTAATTGCGGTAAGTTAGAAGAGCATCGATGTTATTGTGATCAACGAACCCCACAAAATACCAGCTGTCAGCAATCTGTTGTCTCTAGCTGACACCTCTATTCTCATAGAACAGCACGGTTTGAAGCTTGTAACTATTTGCGCACAAAAAGTTTTGAGTGATGTTAGAAAAAGAATTGGTGAGGGCATATCAGTAGACAACGATGCTTTATCTGAAATGATTCAGGATGAAGTGAGCCGCTTTACGCAACCATCCTTGCGACGCGTTTTTAATCTCACCGGCGTGATACTTCATACCAATCTGGGTCGAGCGCAACTACCCGAGTCAGCTTTGAAAGCTATTATTAATGTCGCAAAAGACCCAACCAATCTCGAATTTGACCTCCATACGGGTAAACGTGGCGACAGACACGAACACACTCAAGAGTTGTTGTGCTATTTGACCGGTGCAGAAGCCTCAATAATTGTAAATAACAATGCTGCGGCAGTGCTTTTGACACTTAACAGCTTAGCAAAACGCAAAGAAGTTCTGATTTCACGCGGTGAGTTGGTAGAAATCGGCGGTTCATATCGCATGCCGGACATAATTGTTAACGCGGGGTGTAAGTTGTTAGAAGTTGGTACAACTAATTGCACAAACGAGGCAGACTTTCAAAGAGCACTGGGACCAAAAACCGCAATTTTAATGAAGGTGCATCCAAGTAATTTTGAGGTCAGAGGCTTTACCAGAAGCGTCTCAAACAGTTCAATGGCTAGGATTGCAAAAAGTGCCAATGTGCCATTCGTGACGGATCTGGGCAGCGGTCTCTTGACTAGTAGCGACAATAATTGTCTGCAGGATGAGATGACTGTAGTCGAAGTTTTGCGAGCTGGCGCTGATTTGGCTACGTTTAGCGGTGACAAACTTCTTGGAGGTCCGCAAGCAGGAATTATTGTCGGTAGGACCGACCTTATTAAAAAACTTAAGCGCAACCCTATGATGCGTGCCTTGAGGCCGGACAAGATGACCATTGCTGCCCTTGAGGCTGTATTAAAACTACATACCAATCCAAAACAGCTCAGAAAGAATTTGCCAACCATGCGTTTCATGTCTCGAGACTTTTCTGAGCTCAAAAGTGCTGCAGCTCGAATTGCTCCAGAATTGCGGCGCCACTGCAATGAATTTTGTGTCACCGAAAGCTTTACTCAGAGCCAAGTTGGCAGTGGAGCGTTACCTACGCAAAAGATCGATAGTTTTGGCTTAAAAATAACGCCGATTGATACAAAAAATAAATCAAGCAAAAAGCTTACATCACTCGCATACGCGTTCAGAAACTTGCCTATACCAGTTGTTGGTCGGATTTCTGCCGATGCCATGTGGCTTGATTTAAGATGCCTCGAGGATGAGCCCGGATTTGTTAAAAACATTAAGAGTCTCCAAATCAAATGATCGTAGCAACGGCTGGTCATGTTGATCACGGCAAAACAAGCTTGATAAAAGCTCTCACTGGTGTTGATACTGATCAGTTGCCAGAAGAAAAAAGACGCAAGTTGACCATTGATTTGGGGTTTGCCTACCGCAAAACAATGCGCTCTGAGCTTATTGGTTTTATCGATGTCCCAGGGCATAAAAAATTTATTCGGAACATGGTTGCAGGAGTTGCCGGTATCAACACTGGATTATTGGTAGTTGCTGCGGATGACGGCATTATGCCGCAAACGATCGAACATACCTGCATTTTAAGTTTGTTGGGTATCAAAAAATGCTTCGTCGCAATCACAAAAATTGACTGTGTGGAGGCGAACCGCATTTTTGAAGTCAAAGAGCAGGTGACCCAGCTTTTAGCAGAGCAAAAAATCGGCTATTTCGATATTTTCCCAGTCAACTCGCTAAGCGGAGCTGGGCTATGTCCGCTCGAAACTAAATTAGACAAACACTCCCAGGATTTTAAAATTCCTTGTGAAGATCAATTCTTTCGGATGTCTGTCGACAGAGTTTTCACACTAAAAGGTGCCGGACTGATTGTCACTGGAGTAATTGTTGCGGGCAAAATAAATATCTCAGACACTGTGACCATTTCACCCTCCGGCTCAATAGCTCGAGTCCGAGGTATAAGGGTTTTCGAAGACGAAAGGCACTCTGCTCGCGCTGGAGAGCGTTGCGCTTTAAATTTAGTTGGAAAAAATACAATTGATCGATCGATTCGGAGAGGCACTTGGTTGATGAACGCAAAGTTGTACATGCCAACGCAACGTTTGGACGTTGAGATAACAGTGCTAAAAACTGAGACCAGATTCCTAAAACACATGACGCCCGTTCATTTACACATCGGTGCAGATCATTTAACAGCGCGTGTTGCAATTCTAGGAGCTAATTCCATACCACCCGGAAAAACTGGCTTCGTTCAGCTTATACTGCCAAGGAGTGTTTCATCACTTTACGGCGATCGTTTTATAATTCGGGATCAATCAGCACAGAGGACAATTGGCGGTGGCCGTGTTATTGAACCATTTGCTGTTAGACGCGGCCGTGCCTTGCCAAGTCACATCGCAGAACTTAAGGTAATGTCTGATCAAACACCACTTGGAATATTACAAACACTTTCATCAAAAAATGAATGTGGAGTTATGATTGATAAATTTTCAATTGCGCACAATCTCCCTACCAATAAGGTTAAAAAACTTGTCGCATCACTCAGGCTAGTCACAATACAGGGTCATAAGCAAACCACAATTTTTTCGGTGCAAAAATGGGATGAACTAGCAGAGCGTATTTTATCTTTTTTAGAAAGATACCACAAAAAAAACCCACATAGTGTTGGTGCAAGTGCGCAAGATATCCAACTGGATATAAAGCCTAGAACTGACGTCAATCTTGTTTTAGCGGCATTAAATCATTTACTTTCATATGGTTGTCTCAAAGAGCACGGTAGCAGATACCGCTTACCGTTTTTTGACTATAGTCCATCTGAGAAACATAGATCGCTTCTTAGCCGCGCAATGCCATTACTTTCGCCAGACACAGGGTCACCACCAAGCGTTGATCAAATAGCCAAAGCGCTTCATGAACCAATTCTGAGTCTAAGACATACTCTGCAAATTGGTGTCAAACTTGGTCAAATAATAATGCTCGAAAAAAACCGCTTCGTATCTGAGTCATTTCTTTCAAAACTCATGAAAGATGCAGAAGATTTAGTTGCAAATTCTGACAAAGAATCGTTTACGACTGCTGAATTCAGAAATAGAACTGGTGTCGGCAGAAACTTTGCTGTTTGTGTTCTCGAGTATTTCGATCGTACAGGATGCACCATCCAGAGCAACGATCAAACCCGCTCTATTAATCCAAGGAGACGCTCGGCGAAAAAAAATATTTAAAACTGGAGGAGGAGGATCGCACCCTGGTGGGGCGCCCAGACTTCAAATCTGGCGAGGGGCGGCAGCCGTCCTTGGTGGGTTCGACTCCCACTCTCCTCCACCAAAGTTTTCATCAAAAACGTCCCATTTATGACCGTGGATTCTCATATTGCTTCTTTATTGAGCAACCTTGTTCGATTTACCAACCAGCTGCAGATGACCCAGGAAGAGGTCCGTTAGACCAAAACCTCGGTGCCATCAATGACATTTCAACGATTTGCAACATGACCCGATCCGAGGAAACAAGGGACACTGCCTCAAGGGATAAGAGGAGGCGGCCAGCACTCGTGTTTTCCCAAAACCAGCTGCCTATCAACTCAAGATTGTCAATCTTATCCCGATATGTTCGAGTTTCGGTGTAATACGCCTCTAAATCCTCGACCGCTAATTTAAGAAGAGGTATCGCAGGCAAGCCTTTTCTCGGGCTCTTCGGAAACTCTCCCCTTACAAATTGAGCTATGAACGGCGCTAAATCATCAATTCTGAGTTGGCTAGCACCAACTGTCGTGCGTCCGCGCGACAATACTGCAGCTTCATAGTCATTTCTGAGAGCATCCATCTCCTTAGATACTGAGGCTACTAGCTCATCCACGTCGCCGATGTCATCTGCATTCAATACAAGCTCAGGCGGTAAAGCGTAACCCATCCGTCCTTGCAAAACAGGGATTGTTTCGGGAAAATCCTCTAACACTGGACCGCTTGTTTTCTCAAACAGCTTGAAGGCTGCACGTATCACTCTTTTTTGAAAATCTGGATCGTTAGGTTTACCCATCCCGCGACCCATGGGAAAATCCAGGAAAAGCGCACGAGCAGGCCCAATTGCTTCAATATGTTCCCTAACAAAACCAACAAGCACTGTTGCAAGTCCTTCGGACTCAAAATAGTGAGCAAGCCCGCACACGGCGCGCGTACAAAACGGTCATATAGGAATTAGAAAAACAGTATCTACACCCTCATCTTTCATACGGGCAGCTACTTCACGTGCAGATTTTTCCATGGTAACTGGATCTGCGGCGCCCATAAATGAATAGTGCTCATCCGCAAGAGAGCCAATTTCGTGATCAGCTTCCATTTCAGTTAATCTGTCGAGCGGAAATATTACATTTAGATCCTGCTGCCATGCTGAACGGTCAAATTCCACAGCAACATGAGTCATAACCAAATCACGATCAGTTTTGTGAATTACCCTGTGATCTTTAGCTAGCCATGAGAATGGCCGATCATTTCTTTTGGAAATTGCGGCGGTTGATACAATTGACACTCGTCTTTTATTGGCAGGGCTGGGTTTTGTCCAAGCCATTTTCTCAAAACTGGGCAGCTTTAAGTTAGAGATAAAATCACGCCCAACAACAGGCATTTCACTAATTTTTGTCATCTAAAATTTTACCATCAAAGCATTTGTTCAACAAAGTTTTAGCAAATTCAAAAGTCGGACGTTGCCGATTTTCCATATTGTAATGAGAGTATGCGCCCTCGTCATGACTCGGTCAATAACTAACGCCTTGAACGCCATCATAACATCCGATAGCGCTTTTATTGGTGAACTTCGGCAAAACTGCTTGAATTGAGGTGCATTTCTATGAAACACTTAATTTAAGGTAGACGATCCTTACCACAGGTTGGCAGAACCACGGTAGAATAGAAAACCAGCCCAAAAATAGTGGGTTAGCCGACTAGAGCGAATTAGGGAGTTGAAAATGAAAGACACTTATATCAAAGACCAGCAGCGCAAGCTGACTAATGGCCAGATAAATAGAAGACAATTTATGGTTTCCGTCCTTGCGACAGGAATAGCGGCATCAACCGCGATTACTCTCGCTTCAGAGGCTGAGGCAGCAACACCAAAAAAGGGCGGCACATTTCGCTACGGCGTAGGGCATGGATCAACCACCGATACTCTGGACTCTGGGACTTCTGAAAACCACTTCACACTTGTTAACACCTACAATATTGCGAACCACCTCACGCATATCGACAGTGATGGCAAATTGAAAGGTGATCTTGCCGAGAGCTATGAGTCAGATGATGCAAAGACTTGGGTGTTTAACCTGAGGAAAGGCATTGAATTCCACAATGGTAAGACAATGACATCAGCTGATGTGCTGGCAACTTTTGATTACCACGGAAACGAAAATTCGAAATCAGCTGCAAAAGGATTGCTTACTTCTGTTAAATCGATGAAAGCAGATGGACCAAACACGGTTGTATTCGAGTTGGCTGAGGCAAATGCGGATTTTCCATACGTTGTGAGTGACTATCACATTTCCATTCGCCCAGAAGGCGACATGACATCAGGGGTCGGCACTGGTCCTTACGTGATTGAAGATTTTGATCCCGGGGTTCACTCGAAGCTGAACCGAAACCCAAATTATTTCAAATCGGATCGGGCTCATTTTGATCGCATTGAAATGACCTCAATTATTGATACCACTGCTCGCCAGAATGCGATTATGAATGGCGATGTAGATTGCGCTGATAAAGTTGCATATAATACGATCAGTCTCCTAAAGCGGTCTCCAAATCTTGAGATCGATGAGACAACTGGCACCGCACATTACACTTTCCCAATGCGTCTTGACGTCGACCCGTTTGGCGATTACGACCTTCGGATGGCGTTAAAACTTTCTGTAAAACGCCAAGAGCTCGTCGACAAAATTCTTTTAGGTCATGGCGCGGTAGGCAACGACCATCCGATTTCTCCGACGCAAGCTTACCATGCCGATGCTCTTCAACAGCGTGAGTTTGATCCCGAGAAGGCCGCATTCCATTACAAGAAATCTGGTCATTCAGGTGCTATCCCTCTATCTGCAGCCGACGCAGCATTTGCAGGTGCCGTCGATGCTGCGCAATTGATTGCTGCATCCGCAGCCCAGGCGGGGATTACGATAGAGGTCGTTCGAGAGCCAAATGATGGCTACTGGTCAAATGTTTGGAACAAAAAGGGTTGGTCTGCTTGTTACTGGGGTGGTCGTCCAACCTGTGATTGGATGTTTAAAGCTGCGTACACAAAAGACACTGAGTGGAACGACACTGCTTGGAAAACTACAGACGCCGCTGTAAAATTTAACAAGCTTGTCACACAAGGTAGCGCAGAGCTTGACGAGAAACGCCGTGCGGGGATCTATTTTGAGTGCCAGCAACTGATCCATGATGATGGTGGCTGCTTATTGCCTCTGTTCAACAATATGGTCTGGGCAAGAGGCAAGAACGTCAAACACGGTCAATTAGCTGCTAACTGGGACACTGACGGTGCCAAATTGTCCGAACGCTGGTGGTTTGCGTAAAAGGTTAGTCAAAAAGCTCAGGCGACCTCGTCGCCTGAGCATCCTTTTAGCGTTTTAGCCGAATGTGCACATATTTCCGATTGAAGTGACAACACAAAAAGGATTTGTTGAATGCACCCAGTTTTAATAACGGTGCTTCAACGTTTGGGTCTTGGCCTTGCTACGTTGTTTGCCGTCTCGATCATTATATTTATTTCAATAGAAATGCTCCCCGGAGATTTTGGCCAAGTTGTACTTGGTCAAGCTGCCACTGAGGACACTGTTGCTGCTTTTCGCAAAGAGTTAGGTCTCGATAAACCATCATACGTTCGATATTTTGACTGGATTGCAGGCGTTGCGCAGGGAGATCTTGGCACTTCATTTTCTGGACGTGCGGCAAGTGGTCAAGATAGATCAAGAGAAGTGGCAGACTTGATTGCCCCAAGATTGCAAAATACCCTATTTCTTGCTGGTATAACCGCTTTGGTCTCTGTACCACTTGCTCTGATCCTGGGGATCAGTACGGCCCTATACCGCAATTCAATCTACGATCGTTCTATAAATACGATGACACTGACAACAATTTCTTTCCCAGAATTTTTTGTGGCTTACATTCTTATCCTGCTCCTATCATCTCTTAATCAGTGGCTTCCATCACTTGCTAATGTGGACGCCAGCACTCCTTTCGGTGAACGCCTATTTCGTATTGCGCTACCAGCACTTACACTGACACTTGTTATCATTGCTCATATGATGAGAATGACCCGAGCCGCAATTATCAATTTATTGGCTAGCCCCTATATCCAAATGGCGAGGCTATCTGGCGCTTCTCGCTCTGAGGTAATTATCAGGCATGCCCTACCCAACGCCTGGGCACCAATTGCCACTGTTATTGCTTTTAACCTCGCGTATCTTGTCGTGGGCGTGGTCGTCGTTGAGGTGGTTTTCGTATATCCCGGCATTGGACAGCTCATGGTTGATGCGGTGACTACCCGCGACATTCCAGTTGTGCAAGGGTGCGCATTAATATTTGCAGTTACATATATACTACTGAACCTGACAGCCGACATAATTGGCGTAGTCACAAATCCA
>PBJN01000039.1 GCA_002720735.1 Porticoccaceae bacterium | reverse complement strand
GATCGAAGGCTGCACTCTCAGCGGATCAAGGTCTTAGGCACAAGTCCCATAGTGCAATGCGCCCGACCGATCAGATCCGTGCCAGAAATATGTGTTCATCAAAAGGAAACGTCCGCGCGAGGATTTATCCTTACAGTCCACTCAGCGCCCGCCAAACCCTTGTCCGATGGTTTTAGATATTCCATTGGGTACAAGTGCTTAGGAAGTGTTAATGTGGCCTGAACAACTGAAAGATTGTTGCAAATCTTCGGACGGCGAAGGCTGGGGATACAGAAAATGAACCCTTTCTACGGTATTGCAGGCATACAGCTCCATCGTTAGTGTTGAACCATGCAGCGTGGATTAAATTTTGATTGCCTCCCCAGCGAATGTGGCTAAATGGTTTTAAGCCTCTTTAGCCTGGGGTTCTTCCGACTTCTCCTCCTCTTTGAGGTCGGCACCGTCGGCCGCTTCAATTACTGTGTCATCTGCCGTAGTATCAGGCGCTAAAGCAGCTGTCCCAGATTTTACAGCGGTTGTAGTAGAATGAGAGCCGCCACAGTGTCCAGCAAAAACGGACCCTGAAAAAACAAGAAATGAGAATATAAATATCGCTACATATTTTAAAGACTTCATAGAGTTACCCCAACACAAGTTAAATTAAAGAATGCTACTTTACTAATATATATTTATTACGTAATGTCTTAACATCTTGGACCTGTGTATTTGCTTGAGGAGCGGTCAATGAAGTATTTAGCGGCAATTTTAATCAGTCTATTATTTTTCGCAAATGTCGTGCAAAGCAAAGACCCTCATGAAATACTCGAAGACACTGTCTATGATGTGCTCAAAAATTTTTATACCGTGCTGGATGTAAAAAACTACGACAAAGAAAAATTACGAAAAATCGTCACGGATGATTTTTTAGTTTTTGAAGCCGCACGTAGCATGGATATAGACGCCTTCCATTCATTCCTCACGCAGAAAGATCCCAATGCGGAGCCCCTGATTCACACAAGTTGGCAACTTTCCGACCACAGGGTATCCTTGGATGAACACTCTGCTCATGTGAGCTACAAGAATAGGGGCACATTCCAACATGGAACTACTCTACGCGTTACAATTGATTGGATGGAAAGTGCTTATCTTGTCCGAAAGGATAAAGATTTTAAGATTAAGTTTATCAACGCAAATCTGATTTCAAAAGATATCCAAAACTCACCCGCTCAAAAGACTGATTGAAAATGTTCTTGTCTACCTTACTGTGGGAGCAAATCACCGCGAGACATATTTAAGGGTTCCCTCTGAGTAGTTCAATTTCCTTAATAATCTTTTCAGTCTGCTCGATAGCAAGCCCAATATAAGTCTCGGGGTCCAGCAGTCTCGCGAGATCACCCTCCGAGAACTCTCTAGCAGCCCTTTTATGACCTCGGACGGCCTCCGCCAATGAAACATTATTTTTGTATGCAAACAATGCTACTTCGTGCATGAGTTGATTCGCGGTATCCTTTCCTATTTTATTTGCTAGAAAAAAAGTAAGCCTTTGTGACAATATCAAGCCCTTAGTAATATCTAAATTCAACCGCATTGTTTCTTTGTTGATGCGCAGTTGACCGAGCAATCGATTGGCGTCCGCTAACATTTTCTCAGATTCAATCGAAATGACTTTCAGATAATGATCCGCTCGAGGACCATCTCTTTCAAAACTATTCACCATATCATCCAAAATAATTTCCGAGTACCTCGGAATACTCCGCGAGTACTCTACTAGACGCGCTGGTCCCTTAGGATTTCGCTTTTGCGGCATGGTACTGCTGCCAACATCCCCCTTCCCAAGAACCTCAAGCGTTTCTCCAAGTTCTGTCATTTGGAGAAGAATAAGCTCCCCACCCAATCGTCCAAAGGACTTCGAAATGAGTGCTAGTGTGAGGCCGTACTCAGCAAAAACATCTCTAATGCCATGCCAATCAGCTACCGATGGCGGCTCCAAGCCCAACTCCGCCATCACTAGAGCCTCGGTTTCGAATGCCGTTTGTCCAAGACCAAGATAGGTACCGACCGCTCCCTTCAAAATTCCTGAAGCATTTAACTTGGTTTTAATGTGTGCTAATCTATCTATGTTTCGTCGATTTTCGGCTAGCCAAGTACTTACCTTTTTCCCAAAAGTCACGGGTAACGCATGTTGGCCTCGTGTTCTACCTGCCATAAAAGTACCCAAATTCCCCTTTGCTATTTTTAAAAACTTGCCCTCAATCTCAAGCAAATCTTGGATGAGAAGGTCGACAGAATTTTTTAATTGAAGCACGAGAACTGTATCTAGTATATCCACGGTAGTCGCACCGAAATGAATAAACTCTTCGGCACCATAATCAAGAGACTTTTTCCAAACATTTAGCCGTGCAACTAGCCTATGACCGACAATCTTATACTCTCGCTCAACATCATAGACACTCATATATTCAACGGTCGCTTTTTTTGTGATCTCATCCGCAGCCCACTTTGGAATAATTCCCTGCATAGCTTGAGTCCTTGCGAGAGCTGACTCGACATCTAGTATTAATTGATTTGTATTTTTGTCAGAAAAGACACTTACCACTGTCTTGGCTTCCGTAGCCATTACTTTTGCGCAAAGAAGTGAGAAGGCTGGCGCTTGCAACATCAACAACAAGAAATATGTAAAGAGCACTTTTGCTCGAGTGTAAGGCTCTGCCATGAAGGATTTCTCCCAAGTGAGTCAAGTGAATTATTGTTCACTTTTCAGTATGACTTTGACTGCCTAGCTTTCCTGGCACAGATTTTAGAACTTTCCTTAAAATAGTCATCCTCGCCGAGGTAGGCATTCTTTCTTTTCTCCTCTTTCATACACTGCTTGTAAGGATCCGAGCCGCATGAGACAACCAACAAACCGATAAAAATAAGCTTAAGTATCCTTGCCATCATGACACAGCGCAGAGCAGTGCCGAAGCCTCTTATTAAAAACACCATCATTCTATTCAGTCCTTACCCACGAGCTTTTCCAAAGCCCATTAAACATTGTCTTTCGATGACTCCACACCGACGACCACCACAATAAACGATTCAAAACACTAACATAATACATGGAAAGATCGCTCTTTAAACAGTTTTTAGCTTGATAAACAGCTTGATTTGATTACTCCACCTGATATTAATACCACCACATATAACGAGGCAATTTCAGTCTCTAATAGCGTTTGTAGTGATTAAATGAGAGAGTAATTAGATCCCTCCTGTGTTAAATCACCGCAGGAATAGAAATGTTAGATAATAGACTAATGGAGAAGTGTCCTCGTCTCGGGCGCAATCTGGCAGATCGCTAAAAAAAATGCTTTGGCTCACAAACAGACAATGTTCAAAAAATCGATTTCCATTTACAGGAGACGCATTGAGTAATATCAAAACCGCAATTGGTCTAAAAACAATTTTTCTGACTTAAACGAATTAAATACACTTCCTCCGCCAAAATCCTGGCCCCCAAGATCTTGCCAAAATTATCGCCTGACCAACAGTTAATGCCGCTCAAACTATCCCAGTAGTATATCTGTGCGAGACAAAAGAGGTGGTGCATGCAGTAGAAGTCTCCGCCTCCACTGTAGCTTCATCAAGGGAGAAGTGATTGATATGAACAAGAAACATCAGTTTAACTAAAATTGGAATTTAAGAAACCGGCACAAATGTTCAAGGCTCCGGTTTTAAGTGTGTGAAAGACTTTAGAGAAGTTTTAAACGATTAGCTGGTAAGCCCTTGAAATTTGTCCTGTATATCAACAAACTGCCAGACTTAGGACGCTTCATCAAACGTTCTTTACTCAGGGCCACCCTAGCCGAAGTAACGAACAGTAGATCAAGATCCTCTCCACCAAATGCCACGCAGGACGGCAGATCAACAGGCACTTTTAAAACGAGGCTTTGTTCTCCGTCCTCACGATATCTTACGATCTGGGAGCCACCCCACTGAGCATTCCAGACGCCTCCATCACTATCCACCGTTGATCCATCCGGAAACATACCCTTCCCAAGTTTCGCAAATATCTTCTNGTCAGACAGCAGGTTTTGCACTGGGTCATATCGATACCTCCAGATCGTCTGCCGCGGGGAATCTGCGTGATACATCACTAATCCATCGANACTCCAACAAAGTCCATTAGAGGTTGTGATCTCGCTGATGTGCTCTGTAGGGGCTTGATGAGGACAAATGCTAAATAAAGAGCCAGATTCACTAGCTACACTCGGGTCCTCTACCATAGTTCCGGCCCAAAAACGCCCGAATGGATCAATNTTACCATCATTGAACCTCAATCCATCCGCTAAAACGGTAGGACCATAAAGCCAATCGATATTTCCATTGGTCAAATCAAAAAAGGCGATCCCACAGTCAAAGGCAACAATTAGTCGATCATCATCTTCAATAAACCCAAAACATCCCACCCGATACGGGGTATCCCACTTATTCAGCCTTCCCGACCCGTANTGGTACTCAAACAANTTAGACCGCTCGATGTCCGTCCACCACACCGATGCAGTCTGCTCGTTCCACACCACTCCCTCACCGAGTTCATTTTCGATATCAACAGTGGATATTAGTTCTGGCAATTCTTGTCCCACGGCAGTTTGTGCTCTTTACAAAAGTAGATTTTTTTTGACAGCTGTTTTGATGCGCGAACTTAAACCTTCTTTGCTCTTCTCTCGCCGCCCGCACATGGCAATAAACAAAGCTACATTCAGTTTATAATGATTGTTGATTTCGTCAACCATTTAACTTTGTTTAAAAAACAGAAAGCTCTCGATTTGCGGAAAAAAAAGACACACGTCGCTTTGCAAAACTTTAAAGAATTTATTTCTTCGGAATAGTGAGTGCTCTCTCCAATCTAAATTTGTTACGTTACGTAGTAATCACAAAAGCAAACTCCGCTCTCCTTTGGATCTCAGCATGTATAATCCGCTTCAGGCTTACACTATTGCGCTGGTTCAAGTTTTATCTCAAACAGCCCAAAGAAAAAAGGTACAAATATGCGAACATTAAGAAGATACCCATGGCAAACTCCACAAAACTTATTGATGCTTATGACCATCGCCATGACCGTCGCCTTCGCTACTTGGATGGGGATTATAAACAACTTTGTCGTTGAGGAGGCAAACTTCACCGGAGCTGACATCGGAATGCTACAAAGCATCCGAGAAATTCCGGGATTTTTGGCATTCACGGTTATATTGGTACTTCTGATTTTAAAGGAACAACCGCTTGCATACCTATCACTACTGTTTCTTGGTGTTGGAGTCGCAATCACTGGGTTCTTCCCAAACATGCTCGGCTTGATGATGGCAACCCTTCTTATGTCAACAGGTTTTCACTTTTATGAGACCGTAAAACAAAGCCTATCTCTTCAGTGGCTGAGTATTGAAGAGGCTCCAAAAATATTAGGCCAACTTATTGCTGTGGGTTCTATAACTTCTNTAGCGATCTATGGATTTTTGTGGCTTTCCCAGGACTTTTTTAACCTCAGTTTCANCGAAATCTATGTTTTTACCGGAGGGATTTGCTTAGTCCTCACAATAATTTTGGCATTTTCCTTCCCTCATTTTGAGGGCGTCACTCCTCAACGTAAAAATCTCGTTGTCAGAAAACGCTACTGGTTATATTACGCGCTTACCTTCATGGGTGGGGCCAGGAGACAGATATTTGTAGTTTTTGCCGGTTTTCTCATGGTCGAAAAATTCAATTATTCTGTGGCTGATGTTGCTGCTCTCTATATGATAAATCATGCGTTTAACTGGTTTTTTGCCAAAAAGATAGGAGTTATGATTGGTAAATTTGGGGAACGTAACGCATTAACCTTTGAATACTTCGGACTCATATGTGTGTTCACAGCTTACGCATTTGTATCGGATGCTAAATGGGCAGCCATTCTTTATGTCCTTGATCATCTGTTTTTTTCGCTGGCCATCGCAATCAAGACTTACTTCCAAAAAATTGCCGACCCTGCAGATATGGCCTCAACTGCTGGAGTCGCCTTCACCATAAATCATATTGCTGCTGTTTTTATACCCGTGCTTTTCGGAGTAGTTTGGTTGATCTCGCCCACCCTTGTATTTTTAATGGGATCAGCTCTTGCTACTGCGAGCCTTCTATTAGCACGAAACATCCCAACGAATCCTTCTCCGGGAAATGAGGTGGTACTTGGAAAGGTAAGTCACATCATAAATGATAGAATTGCGTAGACACACAGTTTCATATTGAATTATTTATCCTGTGGTTTTAAAAGATAGGCTTTTGTATTTAGCGACAATTCTTATTGCTGAATCGAAGGGCGATTATTTCGTCGAGCACTTATAAAAAGCATCAAGAAAACCTGAAACAGGAGACAAACGTGCTCTAACACTTTCTTTAAAAAAAATTTTTTTAGCTTTAAAAAACCGGTAGTTTTATCTTTTAATACTTCTAATCAAACTGTCCACAGATTTGTGGTCTACCAGGCTAAGCCAGGTAATTTCAGGATACTGCTTTCCTGCTGCGTTGAGACACCTCACTAAATACTCACGCGATGTGAATCTTTGTTCAGAGGAAAAATCAAAAAACAATACCTCAGTATTACACTCCCAGACATGCCGCAGTCGCCGAATAAGATTTTTTTCTATAAATCGGTTTGCCCTCTCAGCAGATATATTTTGCTGATCTGATGATAATTTATTTAATGTGCTCACCATGGTCGACAATCTATTTGCCATTTTGCCCGCCGGGTGTGGAAGTCCCTCTAGTAATTTTTGACCTTTCTGTAAATAGTAGACCGCTTCGACATACAATCTTTTGTTCTCATCCGTACTGCCGCTCATTTCTGATAGAGCATTGATAATATAATCACTGAAGGCGTTTTGGATCGATCCCTCTAACGAATGGACTGTTTCACGAAAGTTAAAGTCTTTTATGAGCTCTTTTAGTTGTGTCTCGTTGAAAATTGTTTTGAGCTTAAACCTGTTGATCATAGATAAGTTCCGAATTATAATGTGGAGGCCTAGATACGCATTTACTGTCTCGCATTGATCATGCGTTAAAAGACCACTTGCACCTAAAATGGGATAATCCCTTAGGAGAAGTGTTATGAACAATAACTATATGTATCGTGGCGTATGTCACTCTCAGAAAAGTAAATCATCTTTAGATCGCGACGCTAGTCTACCGAAAATGTACAGAGGTTCTCAATATTTTAATGTGCCCTCTGAACAACAAGGAGACAAAGCAAACACATATCGCGGTGTGAAGTATGTTGCTTGATTGAGTATTATAGAGGGTCGAGGCTCTGCCGCGACCCTTTTTTATAGGTATTGGATTAATTTTCACGTTATCGCTTTCTTCGTTCACTACCATGAGTAACTAAAAACTACTCAAGCCATGTTTCCAGATTGTCTTTACGACCCATGCGCCGGCTGAGGCGAAGGTCAAGAAGCTCTGACATCCCACAGGACTCTAGCAAACTTTCGATGTTTTCTCTNACGGGTTCCTCATGCTTGTCATAGATCTGTTGTATTTTCTGCAAAAGAAAATGTCTATAAGGAACCACTGCCGCCCTAAATAATTTGTTCCTCACCGTAAAGTGGATNAAGCCTGGTAACGAAGTTAGGTCACTACTTGCGGGTTCTCCTGCTTTGGGCTTGTGCCTCGAAAGCCAATTATTCATGAACCGAGTCGAAGCCCGTGTCTCGGGAATAAAGTCCTCCGATAGAATCTTTAGAGTTTCCAACAATGGTTCTGGGATATCATCATNGTCAAGGTATTCTGTCTTCACGNTAAAATATTCTGGAGCGTCTTGATGGGGACGATTCATGCGCTCTACCCACCGAGACACCCGCGGGGCACGGGCAACCATTAGGCTCGCAGGGTAGGGGTCTCGTCCTAAGTGTCCAAATAAAGGAGAAATCAGACCAAAGTCTCCCCGACTAGGACGGCCGCCTAGAAGGTACGGAGTGTATTTAAAGTGATCGTTCAGCGCNTCTATAAACTCACAATATAAAGTTTCTACTATCGTTTGATTTTCCTCGGTAACGCCGCGAAGGGCAGTGACTTTGCTTAAACGGGCCATTATCTNTGTTGTCCTGAGCTCACGATCATCACTATCCGGCAAAGTGTGAAGAAAATGGTAACGCAANTAATCTTCATTTTTGTCTNGAAAATTCCAACGAAAATGCATGGCCGGCCTGCGCAAGCCCTCAGATCCAATCAACTCAAAAAGAGAACTGATTATNTGCTGTTGATAACCGNTGGGGGAACATNGGTTTCCAAGTGTTGGCTCAAAGTGATCTATAATGGCTCCACCATCGCGGATTACCTCGCCAGTTGGTGTTACCAACACCGGAATTGTGTGGAGCTTACTCTTGGAAATAACTTCCTCTGAGAAGCTTTTGTGCCCAATAGACAACTCTTCAAAGGGTATCTTTTTTTTTATGAGATACGCTCGGGCCCGACCCGAATATAAAGAGTGAGGAGCAGCATACAACCTGTAAAATCCATTATCTAAAGGTGTCATTGCCCATCCCTTACCCTTAAAGTGAGGTTAACAAAACACCATGATAATCAATAATTTTGGGTCAAAAGTCCATAATTTAAACTGAACCAGTGCCTTGCCTTTGACAGTGCGCGCATTTAATGTGTCTAATCGTGTACGCAAAAAAGAAGGGACCAAGGCTGGTCCCTTAAAAACAATCCTTACATAGAAAGGATTAGAGGGGTTTGGTGTAACTGTAAGAGCGCCTTCTCTTTCGCACGATGGCTACTGCATGCTCGCCCGTACCTAAAAACCGTTGAAAAATGATCAAAAAAACGATCTTTTCGTCGCAATACCGCTAATGGTCATTNAATNAAAGAAAGAATAAAACAACCTGTGTCATGCAGCAAATGCATTTTATTTATTAATTACATGCAAAAATAATATACACCGACAGGCAAACTACAAAACGTTCCCTTCCATATCTCCGATAACAGTTACTTTAAATAAAGCCTCTCATGGTGAGAATACATAGAATCTTCTTGCAGAAAAAAATGAGCTGTTTTCAATAAAATTCTCTCATATGCTCACAAAAACCGTCCTTGTTTGCAGATAGAGTTTCTTAAATCTAAACGCTTAATTGCCTTTTATGTTGATTTCTTCAACTGATTTCGCTGAAATCACAATCCACGTGCCATTCGGTNAATACCAGNCACAAACGACGTCAAAAACTCTCAACTTCCTGAAAGGGATTCTTATCAGCAATACCTGTGATTCGCCCGGCTCTAGCTTTCTGGTTTTTCCAAAACCCCTCAACTCACGATATTTCAAATTGTCACTGGTGGGATTTATGACATAGCTCTTTGCGACATCTCTCCCGGAAACATTGCCTACGTTCGTCACAGATACATGCAAATTTACCGGATCTTCGACAAGAGCAATGGATAGATCCTCAAGAGAAAAATCAGTGTAATGCAATCCATATCCGAAAGAAAATGAGGATAGTGTGCCAAACGGAAGGAGGTGTCTTACCGATATAATTTCTTTTTTGCATATTCTAAGACGGTGGGCTTTGTCATATTAGTGCCGCTGAAGGCAGGTTCAGCTATGCCAGAGGTAACCGTACCAGAAAATCCTTGCGCAACTCTTAAATCATTATACCCTCGTGGCCAAGTTGCGGTTAAATGGCCGCTAAAACTTTGTGCCCCCACCAAAATATCAAAAATCGCATTTCTAATCTCCTGCCCCCCAACCATGTCACAAAAACAAAATCTGCTTGGTCAATCCATGAATCCGTTTCACTTAGGCTTGCTACATTTAATATGACAATCACCGGTTTTACGGTTGGGAAATGGGTGCTATTTGGTGGAGCCCATTTTCAACTGACACTGTTATGACTAGAGCAGGTGCTGAATTGCGGGCTCATTGAGTTCGGTTCGCGTGTGGGTATCCCCTAAAAAAGATGGCTCCTGGAGCACGTAGTATGATTATCAAGAGTATTGGCAAAGCTTAGGGGATAGAAACTAAGATGCAACCTTATCGATAACGTCGAGGTTAAAATTTGCGAAAACATCTCACGAAAAAAAGAAGAGCACGTGTTTAAACAGTGGAAGAATTATCCATTAACCGAGGCAGATACGTACTCACTGGGCGATTACATGCTCGGTATTGGGAGCAAGCACAAATCTTGAGTGCAAGAACATCGTCAGCACTGGAAACAGCAATTTCAACTTAACTCTGTTTCCATAGATTTTATAGCGAAATCGGTCTAATGACTCCTGATCATAGCTTTTAAAGTTCCAATTACCCTTAAACTTTATGAAACCTATCTGAGTTCACCATATTCTTCGCCAACAAATGCATCTACGGTTTCTTTAGCAATTTTTTGCAAAAATATTCGATCCGTAGTTGAGATAGCTCCATAATAATCATAATGAAGCCCTTCTGGCGTTATGTTGAAGACTGAAGCGAATACGACACAAGCGGCCAGATAAGTGCCGAGCAAATCTGGGTGCGACCCATCAAATTTTTTGTGTAGAGTTAATTTCGGTCTAATCTGATATGCTCTTTCGAACGCTAAACCAACAGGAATAACTGGCACCTGATAGTTATTACCAGATTTAATGTATGTTTCTTGTATCATATTGAGCATATTGGCATCATGTAGCTCATGAGGTTCCACATACGCAGGAGTCATATAAAGCGCAGCCTTACCACCAGAGGCCCTGATTTTTTTAATTTTCAATCCAGTTTGATAATAAAATTTTTTACGAGACTCCTCAGACAGAGACGCTCCGCTGTGACCTTGAAGAATAACCAAGTCGAATTGGTCTTTTACCCCCACCTTTTTTGTATCCAAAAGCCAATCCAGATTGTGGTGCTCAAGCCTAGCTCCACTTATCGTAGCTAATTTGTAGGAGAACAAATGTGCTTTTTCAGGAAACATCTCATCTGTCATTCGCTTAACATGATTAGACACACCGTCGTTGTAAAACAAGTAACTGTTACCAATAAATAGAATGCGATTGGGTATTTTTTTCTCTTCAAAGTGAGAAGAGGCGTCTGCAAAACACAAGCCTTCTATAATAAAATAAAGAAAGAGNATCAAAANAATCGATTTCATCGCAAACTCAGCCAGTAAATGCGTCAGGTTAAAAGAAACAGAACATAAAAAGCCTCGTAATAATACTACAAAAGTAAATCTTGNTTATTTTTTCTCAGGGCGAGCCTGCGATAGCTAAATTTCTGAGCTTTTCTTTGTAATATAGATTTCATCGACCAGCTTTAAATTCGGAAAAGCTCTGTTCAAACCAAAAGCAGATATCGATAACATTACTGATGCAAACAAAAGTGCGATGTTTATGTTGGAATACTCTGCGATGGCTCCGATAGGGATAGCTGCTAATGGATTTATGATATTAATCACCATAACTAAGCTCATTACGCGGCCTCGGATATGTTTTGGTGTCACTATTTGTGTCATGCTCATATTGAGTGAGCCAAAAAAAGTACCAAAAAAAGCAATAAAAGCGCCAAAAAAAATCGCGATAGGTAAGCTTCCCGCGAGAGCAAATATAGCAATCGCTATCGACCAGCAATAAACAAGCATAAACATTGCCCGACCCTTGTTCCTGAAATTGCCGAGTTTGGCAAGAAGTAATGAGCCCAGAAGCGCGCCGACTCCNATCCCCGCCGTGAGAATTCCCAACTCTTCTGGGCCACCACNAATGACATCTTGGTTGAATACAGGAAGGAGNAAGTTTATTGANTTCCCAAAGGAGGATGGAATAAGACCCAAGAGAAGCAAACCCAAAATAAAGTCCTCTTTCCTAACAAAGTCTATTCCCTCACGAAGATCCTCCATTGATGATGTCACAGGTGCAGTCTCGGGTTGACCCTCGTGTTCCAATAGCGAGGCCAAAAAAGTTGCCAGAAACAAAATACCTGAAATTATGAAGAAGACAATTCCCACACTTTCATTCGAGTTTTGACCACC
This sequence comes from Porticoccaceae bacterium, assembly GCA_002720735.1. Classification (GTDB taxonomy): domain Bacteria; phylum Pseudomonadota; class Gammaproteobacteria; order Pseudomonadales; family Porticoccaceae; genus TMED48. The sequence continues at coordinate 3,532 of PBJN01000039.1, read as the reverse complement.
TAACGAAAACATTCCTATCATTACTCCTGCAATAGCGGGACCGAGAATACTTGACAGATTATATGTCGAGACTTTCAAGGCATTTGCATTCACAAGATTCTCGCTTCTGACAATTTCCGGGACAATTGAAAAACTTGCAGGCATGCTCACCGAACCAATGGCACCATTAAAAACTCCGAAAAGTATAAAATGCCAAAAGATTATTTCTCCGGNATGGGTGAGACAAGCGAGAAAAAAAGTAGCTANAGCATTTAGTAATTGGGTATAAATAATAATGTTTTTCTTGCTGATCCGGTCAGTAAGCACCCCGCCAATCAACGAGAAAATGGCAGATGGCACAATAAATGATAGCATTACCCAAGTAAGTGCCATGGGTGATTGCGTAATATCATAAACTAGCCATCCCTGCGCAATGTTTCGCATCTGCATGGCGAAGGAAGCACAGACACTAGACATCCAAAGTAGACGGAAATCCTTGTTGGATAAAGATTCAAATAATTTATTATCGCGCAAGTTGGCAGCTCACTTGTGGTCGCTTGGTATCAAGAATATGCAAGCTCTAAATGAATAGTTCATTAGAACCTTCCAAATTCTCAAAAACGAATTATGGGGATGCTATGGGGAGTCTCCCTACACTTTTAGTATAGCAATGTTACTCGCGATTATCGGATTTTGACTGAACGTATCAAGTTAATACCACCCTTTTTTTGCCGCGACCCTTTTTAGTTGAAAGCACAAATCAGCTTGAGTGATCTGATAAAACGTCTTCGCCTCAGTGAAATCAGGGGCTTTCCAAATCACACATAATAATACCTCTTTAAAAAACGCAATCGGCCCCCAAGTAGAATTAAATTTTCTAGATAGAGTCCAAAGGTAATTTTTCTTGTGTTGATCCTAGTCTACTATTTATTTCTGAACGATAACNACAGTCTTAACGTGTTTTGACCTTAGATATTTGAAAATCGGCAAATCTGACAATTTCTTCCTGAGGACGGAGATTAAAACTATCCGATAACGAACGATAGATTCCCCACTTTGGTCTCACAAAATGCTCTGCAGAGGTTCCCCTCCACATATCAATATTTTCTTTCTTAATATCGAAAACTATTTCTTCTGACAGAAGATCACTAACAATCAACCTGAGATTTCCTTCATTTGACAACTTTACACGCACGTATGCCCTCATCCATCGAGCGTCCAGCTTCGACCTCGACACTCTTGCGAGGTCAACATCATACTCATGTGGGCTGTGTCTTATCTCATATCCGTCTCCATCACTCTCGTTGTTTCCAGTAAGAGTGAGTATTGGTTGGGAATCATTTCCCCCGACTGCTTTTAGCTGAAAAAAATGAGTAAATCGAGTAGAAAGGGATAACTCGGCGGGAATGAAAAACTTCCAGGTAAAAATGACTATTTCATGCTCAAAACCTTTTACTGCNTCCTCAGACTGAGCATATGTTTTAATCTCGTTTCGCTGTCGGTCCGTTATTTCCCCTCTGTCTCGGTCCCGATCAATATCTCGATGAAGTTTAAACACAAAATGATGTCCAACAGACTGATCAGTGTCCTCAACAATATGCCGCATAAAAGGATGATTTATGAGATACAGATCCGGTGTCTCTAGGGACCTGGGTCCTCCAAAATTCCTTATCAATTCATATGTGTCGATACCGGAAATTCCATCCGAAACCAACTCACGTGAGGAGACNACTTGATAATTGAGTTTATCTTTAGCCTGCAAATCCTCACCGCCCTCGGCCAAGGGAGTAATTATTGAATTTGTCTCCNNAGCAGTCACCGAGATTTGCTGTGATCGAGCATAATCATTGTGCTCAGAGCCTCCCCCACAGCTCACAAGCAAGAAAAACAAAAAATTATTAAAAATACCTTTTAACTTCTGCAATCTCTGCCCCGTCAGTAAGTNCTCCTGTAAAAGAAAGCTCTTTATAACTTCCCCTAAAGACTAGCCATCTCCGTGAAGCATCAACTTTAGCAAAAAAATGTNTTTTTAATNACTGGTCGATCGCGCCATGCTCAAAGAGCCTCAGTTATTTCGATTGAAAAAACTCCTAAACTAAACCNGTTTGCGCTTAAATGAGGTTTCGTGCAACTAGATTTCGCATAAGCGCAGTCGCTCCAATTGTCCACTTTGGGCATTCTGTGGAAAGCTGAACCGTATTTTTTAAACTCCCTAGCTCAGAACAAGAAATTGTAACAACATCACCCAGCTTGTGAGTGAACCCTCTACCCACTGCATCTCGATCCTGCGTGGGAGCAAAGAGCGTACCGAGAAAAAGCATTAATCCATCTGGATATTGATGATGACGTCCTACGGTCTGTTTAACAAGATCCTTTGGATCACGGCTAATTTGGTTCATAGAGCTATACCCGATCAACTCAAAACCATCTCTGCCGACAATCCGCAACTCCAGTTCAGCATTTCGAACATCTTCAAGTTTGAACTTGTCATCAAATAAACGAATCATAGGCCCAATGGCACAACTGGCATTGTTATCTTTTGCTTTCGATAAAAGTAATGCAGAGCGGCCTTCGATATCACGCAAATTAACATCATTACCCAGAGTTGCGCCCATAATAGTGCCTCCAGATGAAACTGCAAGCACTACCTCTGGCTCTGGATTATTCCAAATCGAAGACGGATGCAAACCTACATCTTCACCATAACCGACGGCAGATAAAACTTGCGCCTTCGAAAATATTTCGGCATCTGGGCCTATACCGACCTCAAGGTATTGAGACCAAAGACCTTGTTCAATGAGTATACGTTTCACTTCTCCTGCCTCATCAGACCCCGGCACAATCTCACTCAGATTTTCCCCCAAGCGATTAGTAATCTGAATCCTAACTTCGTGCGCTCTTTCAAAATCACCCGCAGCCTGTTCTTCGATCACTCGCTCTATCATTGATCCGATAAATGTTACTCCACAGGCCTTTATGGCTTGAAAATCGCATGGAGCAAGCCATTTTATGGTCGGTGGAATATCAGAAATAGCGGCCAGCGGGGTACCCTTGCAGGTCTTTACAAATTCTGTAGCATTACTTTTTTCTAATACATCGCGGGTTGTCGCAGAATTCCGGCTGGTGATATCNAGAAGATANCCNTCGCGTATTGTTACCACCACAGGGCCTAATCCANCTAATTCAGCGCGGCCTAACCAAACTCCTNCTGGATCAGNATTAGAAAATGGCATCAAATTATNTCTTGATTACAGGCNCNAATAACATTGTTTTCGAAAATTAGATGTCTTTGAGCAATAGTGTGCATTTTTTTAACCCTCGTGCAGACATTGCCCAATAATACACCGCCGAACCCGATCCTATCATGTTTGACGGGCCGATTTATAAACTGATTCAACAGACTAAAATCGTATGCATGCAAGTCAGTAATATTACATTTTTTAGCCAAGAGAGGGTAACATAAAATCTATATCTAGTGACGCAGCGGTTCGACTTAAAAATTGTTAAATCGCCGACCTACGCTATGCTAATCCTTTCGGAGTGCGATTTTTTT
>PBJN01000038.1 GCA_002720735.1 Porticoccaceae bacterium | reverse complement strand
GATGTGATAGGAGGTATCGTCGTATGTGCTTTGCATCGAGAGGAATTAGCACAACAAATCAAGTATATATCAAACTCGGTTGGTGCAATTATGAGTCCCTTCGATAGTTTTTTGGTGTTACGCAGCTTGAAAACGCTGTCTGTTCGGATAAAAAAACACTGTGCAAACGCAAAAGCTATATCTGAATTTCTTGAAAAACATCCAATGATTGAACGCGTATATTACCCGGGACTTGCTAGTCATCCGCAACATGAACTAGCCAAGATTCAGATGGAGGGTTACGGAGGCATGATAAGCGTTGTTCTGAAAGGCGGAATGAAAAGTGCAAAAACTTTTCTGGAAAATACGCAAGTTTTTTCCCTGGCAGAGAGTCTTGGTGGAGTAGAAAGCCTTATCGAGCACCCCGCAATAATGACTCATGCCTCCGTACCAGAATCTATTCGTAATTCATTGGGTATCGTTGATGGTTTGGTAAGGCTTTCAGTCGGTATCGAGAATTGTGAGGACCTCATTAGTGATTTAGAATTTGCCCTGCACTGTATTGAAGGGATAGAACCTCACCGGAACTGTGATGCTTAGCCTAATCTAAGTACATTGTTTCGTTTGCAGTTCGATTGCTTTGAGTTCGGGATTTTACAAGCTTAAGGTATAGGTCTCTCATGCTTTGTGATCTCTCTAAACTCATCCAAATGGTAGAGGTAATGAACTCTCTTTGGTAAATCTATCAAGGTGCTTTCGGTGATGCGTTGATAATGCTCGATAAAGCGTTTGATTTCATTCGGTTGCATAATTTCAGGAGGCAAAGGCTTGCCTTGGGTTAAAATTTTTTTTATGAGCTTCTCCTCTTGATGAAGTCGCCACCTGTAGACTGCATCAAACGATGGTGCGCGCAACATGACCCATTTATCGACTAATTGAAATAAGGATTGATAATTCGTTGCAAGTGCTTTATTCACATATTCTCGCCAGGCTTGATTTGAATCATGATTTTTTTCGAATTCATTAACTGGTATAGCGAGGGAATCAGCTGGCTGCGGTTTTGCACCAAGGCACCATCCTTCGAGAAGGATGAGTTGGATTGGTAATTGCGCTATTTCCCAATCTTCTTTTGAATGTCTGTCATCTATTGACTTATCAAAGCGTGGAATCGTAACAGTTCCTATTTTTTGAGAAAGTCGATCCAATGTGTTCATTGCAAGAGCTATATCATGTGTACCAGGAACTCCGCGAGTAGCTAATAGAGGATGAGTATCTCTGCTCAATTGAAATCTCTCCTCTCGCGTGAGATAGAAATCGTCCAACGATAAAGATACTGCTGAATGACCCTCAGCGCACATATAGCTTTTAATATAATCAGCGAGTGTCGATTTCCCAGATCCTTGTGCACCGTTGATTCCGATAATAAGCGGTTTGTTCAAGCGAGCTAAATTTACTTTTTCAGCTCGCAGAATAGGATCAAATAGTCGCGCAGCTTTTTTTAAATAATCATCTTCCAGAACATTACGTTCTAAGAAATCAATTTGCCAAGAAAAATTGGTGATTTTTAAATTATTTTCTTCAGCGGACATTAAGATGGGTTTCTCGAGATCTCTTAACCTGAACTTTACAAAATGTGCGTCATATAGGAAAGATCTAATTAGGATATTTTATCGATAGTCACTAGGCTTAATTATAGAAGCTGAGGTATATATATCTTGCGTGATTAAAAAAAACTAGTTAACAACGCTGGTTTTGCTCTCATAAATCCTCAATTAGAGTTACAGTGTCTTTGTGACACTTGCTATGCAAATTCAAAAATATCTTTACGTTGACTTCGGTGAAATGTAAGCACTTAACTCATGTAAATTCGCATTATTTTTTCTTGATTACTATCGCTATATCCTCCAACTCTTGATCAATAGTGGGTCCAAAAGGACTTGAAACTATGACCAATCGATTGTGACTCTACTGACGGTATTTTGAGCGTCTTTTTCGGGCTTGATTCTTGCTGAATGACAATTGATTGAAAACTTATTTGTCGATTTACCTATTTGGTAGAAATAAGTGGTGGGCCCAGTAGGACTTGAACCTACGACCAATCGATTATGAGTCGACTGCTCTAACCAGCTGAGCTATGGGCCCCTCAATTCTTGAGACGTATCATTCATCAATAAAGCTGCGTAGGTGCTCCGATCGTGTCGGATGACGTAATTTTCGNAGGGCTTTTGCCTCAATTTGTCGGATTCGCTCTCGAGTAACGTCAAACTGTTTTCCAACTTCCTCAAGTGTGTGGTCGGTGTTCATATCTATCCCAAATCTCATGCGAAGTACTTTCGCTTCACGCGCAGTAAGACTGCTCANCACGCCTCTGGTGGATTCTGTAAGGTTATTCTTTGTTGCTTCCTCNACAGGTAAGGCTATCGTTATATCCTCAATNAGGTCACCAATNCTGGCGTCNTCATCCTCTCCGATNGGAGTCTCCATGGATATAGGCTCTTTCGCAATTTTTAAAACCTTTCTTATCTTGTCTTCGGGCATCTCCATCCGGTCTGCGAGCTCTTCCGGGGACGGTTCACGTCCCATCTCTTGCAGCATTTGGCGTGATATTCTATTAAGTTTGTTGATGGTCTCTATCATATGAACAGGAATTCGAATGGTGCGCGCTTGATCAGCAATAGAGCGGGTGATTGCCTGTCTTATCCACCATGTAGCATAGGTAGAGAATTTATAGCCCCGTCTGTATTCAAATTTATCCACGGCTTTCATTAAGCCNATATTTCCCTCTTGAATTAAATCTAAAAACTGAAGGCCCCTNTTGGTATACTTTTTCGCAATTGATATCACTAGTCTTAAATTGGCTTCCACCATTTCTTTTTTTGCGCGNCGAGACATCGCCTCTCCAATCGTTAAACGCCTATTTATATCNTTGATCTGGACNATACTAAATCCNGTCTCCGATTCTATTTTTCCTAATTTCTTCTGAGATCGTTGGATTTCAGCCAGTTCATTTTTGATATTTTCAGCCCATGACGAGCCGGGCATAGAGAGTGTTTGCGACCATTCATGGTTGCTTTCGTTTCCGGGAAAGTTCTGAATAAATAATTTTCTTGGCATTTTAGCACGTCGCACGCANAGCTCTTGNATGTGCCTCTCTTCGCGACGGACNCCGTCTATAGAGGTTTTAATGGTAGTGACAAGAGGATCAAATTGTCTGGGAGTCAATTTGAAAAATTTGAACAGATTAGCTAATTCCTGGATATTTTTTATAGCGCTTTTAGACATCCGACCATAGCGAGANATTGACCGAGTTGTTTTAGTGAATTGCTTCTTTAATTCTGTGAAGCGTTCTGCTGCTTCTTCTGGATCAAGGCCGCCTTCGTGCTCCTCTTCAGANGTNGGATCTTCTCCATCGTCCACATCATTTTCGGTTTTCATGGCCTCGGCTGCTTGNTGCTGGGCNANGGCAGACGGCACATGATCCATGGGATTNAGGTACCCACATATGATNTCAGTGAGGCGNCGTTCTCCTGAGGGNATNTTGTCATANTCTGAAATGATTTTTTCNACTGAATTTGGCCACTCTGCGATGGCGGCCATTANCTCTCTCGTTCCTTCTTCAATTCGTTTTGCGATTTCTATTTCGCCCTCTCGGGTGAGTAATTCAACGGATCCCATCTCTCTCATGTACATCCGCACCGGATCGGTAGTTCTGTGTTGCTCTGATTCGACGGATGCCAACGTTGCTGCTGCTTCTGCCGCGGCAACTTCATCAGGAGTATTGTCCCCAGCCAGCATCAAAAGTGTCTCAGCGTCTGGAGCTATTTCAAACACTGTAATACCCATATCGTTGATCATTTGTATTATATCTTCAACTTGCTCTGGATCTGCGATATGTTCAGGTAGGTGGTCGTTCACTTCAGCATAAGTGAGATAACCCTGTTCGCGGCCTTTGGCAATGAGGTCTTTGATTCCGGATTGCTGCTTGTGATTATTGTCAGACATATGAGTAATGAAACCGAATCTCCACGCGACAGTATAGCTGAATTGTTACTAGGTGTCTCAGACTATTTTGTCTTGTTGCCCATTTTTTTGGTAGTTACAAGCTTATGTTTTATATCTTTTTTTATATCTTTTTCGGGATACTCGTCGGACAGTTCGAAAAGTATTTTATACAACTGTTTTACGTCTCCTTCTCCAAGGGGATCACGGTTTAGAATAACTTTCGCCTGCTGAACACGGGGCAGAGCAGAAAAAAGTTCCTTAGAAACGTGGTCAAATGCATCGCAGAATTCATCCGCATTCCGTCTTTTTGTATCGTAGGATGCACTGTACATGTCATCAAGTGTAAAACTAGTCAAGTAATCGACATCTTTTTTGAGTTCGAGATCACTTGTCCAATAAGCCAAAATTTGGCAGGTGCTATAGTCGGGATGATTTTTAATAAAATTTAGTAACCGCACGAATATATCAATTTCGTTGTTTTCGGATTGTTGCAGTATTGACACGTCGTGGACATGTTGTGAGAGATTTGGGTAATTGATCAATAATCCCGTGAGGTAATGAATTGGCGATAATTTCAGTTTTCTCTTTGGTTTTTGATTAGGTGCTTCTAATTGTGTTGTTTCATATGTTGTCTTTGTGCTGTTGTTCACGAATGTTCCTGTTGATGGTGGATCCATCAAGCCTCCAATTGCACTGTCGTACTCGGAATTATTTCTGTTGTTCTCAGATATCAAATACTTCAAGTCGTCCGTTGGTACTCCTGTTCTTTGAGCAAGCTCTTCAAGCATGAGATGTTTAAAGACACCATGCGGGATTTTATTAATATGTGAAGCACATTTTTTACTGAATTTTGCTTTCCCATCAGCCGAGTTGAGGTCTATTTCATTCATCATTTGATTGAAAAAGAATTCAGATAGCGGTAGAGATGACTCAATTAAATTCATAAAAAATTTTTTACCGCGGTCACGAATTAAGCTATCAGGGTCATGACCCCCGGGCAAGAAAAGAAAGCGAGCAGTTAAACCGTCATGTAGTTCTGTTAATGTGGTGTCTAGAGCGCGAACAGCAGCAGCGCGTCCGGCGATATCTCCATCAAAACAAAATACTATTTCCGAAGTATTACGAAAAATTTTTTCAAGATGGTGCTTGCTGATAGATGTCCCTAAAGTGGCTACAGCGTTATTTATATCATGTTGGGCGAGAGCTATTACATCAAAATACCCCTCTACTAAGAGAAGTTTGGGCATGTTTCTTAATTCTCTTCGAGCCTCGTATAGTCCATACAGTTCTCGACCTTTTACGAATATGGGTGTTTCTGGGGAATTTATATACTTAGGTTTGCTGTCATCCATAACGCGCGCGCCAAAACCAATGGTGCGTCCTCGATTATCACGAATTGGAAAAATGATGCGATTACGAAAACGATCATACAGCTTGCTCTCATCCCTCTTTTTGACAATCATCCCAGATTCATTTAGGAGACCTTTTGTTTGTGTGTCCAATCCCACATTTAAGAGAAGATTATCCCAGCCGGGCGGAGCAAAACCGATGCCGTATTTTGCTGCAATCTGACCGCTTAAACCACGCCGTTTTAAGTAGCTCGTTGCTTTAGCTGAATATTTATGGGTTCGTAACTGAAGCCTATAAAAATTGTCGCATTGCTTAAGAGTGGAATATAAGCTTTTTCGTTTTTCGTCGTCGTTTTTTAGACTAAGTTTTGCTGATGGCACTTGAACTCCGGCGATTGCAGATAGCACCTCTATAGCGGCTACAAAATCGATTTTGTCAAATTCCATTATGAAGTTTAGTGCACTGCCTCCTTTACTACATCCGAAACAGTAATAAAATTGCTTATCCTGTGCTACAGAAAAAGAAGGTGTCTTTTCATCGTGAAAAGGACAGCATGCTGAGTAATTCTTACCAGTTTTTTTAAGTTTTATTCTTGTTCCGATAATATCAACGATATCAATGCGAGAAAGAAGATCGTCGATGAAATGCTGTGGTATAAGTCCGGACATTTAGTTGACACACATATTACAACTGGGTTGAACATAGTGTACCCGGTGGCAGAAAAAAGTTGAAATGGTTACACGGCGCCTGTACCTCGAATTCAACTACCTGACGTAATGTAGTGTCCTTACATTTAATAAAGTCTTGTGAACTTTCTAGATTCTCTAGAGACCTTTTTTTGATTCCTTTTTATCGCTGCAGCTGCCTTTCGTTTTCGTTCCCATGTAGGTTTCTCATAAAATTCGCAACTTCTTACTTTTGCCAGTATCCCGGCTTTTTCACATGACCTTTTGAACCTGCGAAGCGCTATGTCAAAGGGCTCATTTTCTTTTATTCGCACGCTTGGCATTGAATTGTCTTCCTGTCTGTCAACCATTTCATGTGGAAATGTAAGTTTAAATTAAAAGAATCGGCGATTATAACGAGTATTTTTTATCATGCAAAGATTCCAAGGCTAAAGTTTGTGAGATAATGAAAGTTAGTACAGACAACTTAGTTGCTCAATAAGGCTTAGTCGAAAAATTTAAACAATAACTTATTGAGTGTGAGTGTCACAAATTAACAGTTATTGGCGGAAATTACAGAAATGCGCGTTTTAGGAATTGAAACCTCATGTGATGAGACTGGCATTGCGCTTTACGATAGTAAAGCTGGATTATTAGCAAACCGTGTTTACTCTCAGGCACCTATCCACTCTGAGTTTGGTGGAGTGATTCCAGAGCTTGCTTCGCGCGATCACGTAAAAAAAATATTGCCTTTAATATCTTTAGTTTTAAGAGATGCTGCTCTTGAAAAGACTGATTTGAATGGAATTTCGTACACGAGAGGTCCAGGATTAGCTGGCGCTCTTATGGTTGGTGCTGGGGTGGCATCATCGCTGGCCTTTGCATTGAAAATTCCGGTATTAGGCATACACCATATGGAAGGCCATTTATTGGCGCCAATGTTGGAGGATAACCCCCCAAAGTTTCCGTTCATAACACTCCTCGTTTCAGGAGGGCATACCCAACTGGTGTTCGCAGAGGCTATCGGGAACTATAAGATTATGGGGGAGTCTAGAGACGACGCAGCGGGGGAGGCATTCGATAAAATAGCTCAGTTAATGGGCTTAGGTTATCCCGGAGGTGCCGAAATTTCCAGAATGGCTCGATTTGGGGATGTGAATCGATTTAATTTNCCGCGTCCAATGACTGACCGTCCAGGGCTTGATTTTAGCTTTTCTGGGTTAAAAACTCATACTAAAAATTTGGTCTTAAATAATAGTGGATCGGGAGGCTTACCTCACCCTGACACGATTGCGGATATTTGTGCAGGACTTCAAGAAGCGATAGTCGATACATTGGTCGTGAAAAGCCTGAGGGCGCTCCAATCAGAGGGGTTATCGAAGTTAGTTATTGCTGGCGGCGTGGCTTCTAACACTCGATTACGAGAAAAGCTCGATAAGGTAATGTTAGACATTGGAGCGTCAGTTTTTTATGCAAGGCCTGAATTTTGTACCGANAATGGAGCAATGATCGCTTATGCTGGATGTCAGNGGTTACTCGCGGGAGAATCCAGTAGCCTATCTATCTCAATAAAGCCGCGATGGCCAATTTCCCAGTTGTCTCTTTTAGGAGTTTAACAATCAATGGACATAGTTTACATATCAGATCTTCAAATAGAGACTGTGATTGGCATATTTGATTGGGAGAGGGAAGTGAAGCAAGTTGTNAGTCTCGATATCGAAATGGCAACAGATATTNGCAAAGCTGCNGAGACTGACGATATTCAATTTGCGATNAACTACAAGGCTATTGCAAAAAGAGTTATTAAGTTTGTACAGGAAAGTGAATTTTTTTTGGTTGAGCGTATGGCTGAGGAGGTCGCAAAGCTCATCCTCGCCGAGTTTTCAGTAACTTGGGTAAGATTGCGGGTCAGCAAACCTGGTGCTCTCAGGGGGTCAAAGGACGTGGGTATAATTATAGAGCGCGGAGAGGAAAATTTTTGTCCCTAATTTACTTGAGTCTTGGAAGCAACATTGATGCCNCAAAAAATATCCGTGCTGCTTTGGATACNTTGGAGAAGCAGTTTGGATTATGTCGTATTTCTTCGGTGTATGAGAGTAAATCTTTAGGTTTCCAGGGGAAAAATTTTCTTAATATGGTGGTGACTATTCATTCTAATCTTCCCATAAATGAGCTTTTGAATGTCTTTAAAATAATTGAGGACGCACTTAAAAGNGATAGGAGCGCACCAAAATTCTCAGATCGGACAATGGATATAGATATCTTATGCGTTGATGACCGCTGGGGTGATGTTGATGGCATCAGGCTACCTCGCGCGGAGATTCTTGAGAATGCATTTGTCTTATTACCACTAGCCGAGATTGCTCCAGATTATATACATCCCTGTACCGGGTTAACTTATTCCAATCATTGGAAAATCTTCGATAAGGACACTCAGGCCCTCTGGAGGGTGAACTTCAGCTGGCGAGGAAGACAAATCAGTTTTAGTTAAATTGTTTAAGCTNTTTATCTAATATTTGATGAAGANGGATTAGAGAAGGCTACCTGAAGCGCCTCCATCAACCGTGATCGTTTGNCCTGTGACGTATGTCGCGACATTTGACAAAAAAAACGTTGTCTCTGCAATATCAGACTCTGAACCGAGTCGGCCAAGTGGTACAGACGCAAGAATTTTATCATGCTTGAGCTTGTCATCTTTCTCGTGTGCTGGCCATAAAATTGCTCCCGGAGCTACACTGTTTACTCGCACTTCAGGTGCAAGTTCAAGGGCTAAAGACTTAGTCATTGCAATGTTGCCGGCTTTGGCAATTGTGTATATGGAATGTTCTTTGAGCGTCTGTCTAGCATGCATATCAGAAATATTTACTATAGAACCATTACTTTTTCGTAGTAAAGGCGCTAGTTCCTTGCTNAAAAAGAATGGGCCTTTGAGGTTGGAGTTGATCAGATCATTCCAATGACTCTCATTTGCGNTCTCTAGCGCAGTTGGATAAAAACTGGAGGCGTTATTTACGAGAACATCAATTCGTCCGACTGACTCAACCAGACTAATCACTCTTTTAACGCAGATAGCTTGATTCAAATCGCCTTGCACCAACATAGCACTTTTTCTGCGTTTTGAGTTTAAGTTACCACAGAGACGGTTGGCCTCAGCCGCAGACTTATTGTAATGGATTATTACGTTGAAATTTTTTGCATGGAACAAGTTTATTATTTCAGAACCAATACGTTTAGCGGCGCCGGTTACGAGAATAACTTGATTATTTTTTGATTCAAACATTAAGAGTGATTTCTTATTTAACTAGTCAAAAATGAAAAGTTAATTTGCATTGCTCAACGGCTTGGAGACGTTTGTGTCTTATTACATCTCGAATTTCATCACCTTTCAAATCAAGATTAATTATATCTGATACGTCAAGATTGGCTACTATTTTTTGCGTTGCTCTCAAGAACGACGACGCCTGGGAAGGAAAACCCGATTCTGTCACAGCGTCTAGGCAAATCAGTAAGTCCTCTAAATCGTCGTTTGTTTGAGTGGCATTTACACTAAGTAAAATCTTCAGTATTCCCTCTGAACTAATTTCATGGATTGTTTGAGGTAATTTTTGATTCCGGTGTACAATTAACGCAAGTCTCCTAAATTTACTGGGAACTTTTAATCGATCACATACATCCGCCACTTGTGACTCCAATGCTTTCNCCTCGGTTAAACTCAGTTGAACGTCACATTCTTCAGTTCTTTGGTAAATCTGGGCAAAAGTTGCTGCGAATCGAATAACTATTTTCTCGGATAATTGAGCTGCGTTCATCAGCGAGTCTAAAGGATTTTGAATAGATGAATTTATTTTGTTGCAGCTGGAATCTTCTGATAACTCTATCATGGAGTTCAATTCCGGAAAAAGACGTTTCAACGCTCCGCATTCACGCAAAATCTTAAAGTATATATGGGGATTTTTTTCTCCTAAGGCCTTTTCCGTCTCCCTCCAAACTCGCTCAGCAACCAAAAAGCTGAGTTCTCCGCTTGATACTATCTCATGCATGATTTCAATTGTGGGTTTGGCAACACGAAAACCCAGATGATAATATCGTGCCGCAAAACGCGCTGTACGAAGGACTCTGACAGGATCTTCACGAAATGCTCTCGACACATGCCTTATTTTTTTTTTNACGATGTCCTTTTGACCATGAAATGGATCTACGAGGCACCCCTCCGAAGTCTCCGCGATTGCATTTATGGTGAGGTCTCTGCGTCTCAGATCGTCTTCCAGTGTCACTTCGGCAGACGAGTAAAAAGTGAAGCCGTGGTAGCCTACACCAGTTTTTTTTTCGGTTCGTGCAAGCGCATATTCCTCCTTGCTAGTTGGGTGTAAAAATACAGGGAAATCTTTTCCGACTGGACGAAAGCCAAGTTCGATCATTTTTTTTGGAGAGCCACCTACAACGACCCAATCATTTTCATTACTCGGGAAATTTATCAATTTGTCTCTTACAGCGCCGCCGACACGATAAAATTTCACTACACTATTTCCTTTATGTTTACATAGGGCCATCTGGGCAAGCCCAATAATTTGGGCACACACTCCCTATCTTATACTTGACTACCCGCGCCTCACGGTCCTAATAGTAGAGGCACTTGTTTATGTAGTAAACTCTGAGGCAATAATTTTGNGATTTTTATGAAAGAATTTTTATACATATTTTTGCTAACATGATCCGCGTTGATAAATTTTTTTACATCGCCTTTTCGTTTAATGAGCATAATGGGTTTGACGAAATTTAACGATAAAGTTTTACAAGCAGAGAACCTCGCATTCGAGAGAAATGGATGCTCCATTTTTAGTGGGGTGAATCTTTATGTGAGTGAGGGTGAACTACTTTTGTTACAAGGCAGGAATGGTTGTGGGAAAAGCACACTTNTGCGTATTCTGACCTCTTTAATTAAACCTCAACAAGGTCTCGTCAGCACTTATGGTGAAAATATCTATGCTGATAGGCATAAATACCTAAGTAATATAATTTTTATTGGACACCAATTGGCCTTGAAATTAGCTTTAAGCCCTTTAGATAATCTTTACTGGACGGCTTCCTCAACAAGAGGAAGACAGCATATCTGTGAGGCGATGGATGAAATGGGTCTGAGCTCTGTCAGCGGTTTACCTTGTTATCGTTTATCAGCGGGGCAACTTAAAAGAGTTGCTTTGACTAGACTAATTTTGAGTGATGCAAAGTTGTGGCTTTTGGATGAGCCATTTTCTTCGCTGGATCTTTCTGGGGTGTCGATCATAGAAAAATTAATTGAGAGGCATTTGAAGCAGAATGGAAGTGTTTTGATGACTGGTCATCAAGATCTGAGGTTATCAAACATTCGTAAGATTGANATGACAATTTGGTGTCATTGATATGCAGAGTTCGCAGACACGGCACGATATTGGTTTTTTCGCGTATTTCCTCCGAGAGCTTTCTATGGCAAGGTCTACGTTCGAGGCCACAATCGCTCCTCTCGTATTCATGTGTATGGGGGTATCGCTTATTCCACTGGCGCTTCCTCCNGATTCAGCCTCTCANAGCAGTATCGCACCCGGAATCGTGTGGATTATGGTTCTGCTTGCTTCTTTGATGTCGTTAGAGAGGATTTTTACGTTCGATTATGAAGATGGGTCCTTGGAGCAATTGCTTATATCGCCACAACTTTTGACCCAGCCCATATTTGGGAAGCTNGTAGCACATTGGGTCATGACTGGAGTGCCTATGGCACTTGCCTCACCGATTATGGCTTTCGTTTTATCGCTTCCAGCTGACGGATATATACCCATGATATTAAGCATCGTAATTGGNAGTGCTTATNTAAGTTTAGCTGGCTCAGTTTGTGCATCGTTGACTGTATCGCTGGGGAGAGGAGGTTTTTTGTTGCCGATTACAGTGATTCCACTGTATATGCCGATAATAATTTTCGGCACTGCAACAATTGACTTCGCAATCAGTGGAATGGATTGGTTATTCCCTCTTGCAGTAATGGGAACTTTTTTATGTCTAGCGACTGCGATCTGTCCAATTGCTGTTGCTGCGATTTTTCGTTCCACACTTTTATTTTGAGGGTAGTTTTTTTGATTCGATCTTTTTTTAGTTTTANGTGGCTGTACAGGCTCAGTTCGCCGAAATTCTTTTACAGCATCAGTGGTAAGGCAATTCCCTGGCTTCTCTTGGTCTCAGTGACACTCTTAGCTGTAGGATTGTTCTGGGGTCTTTTGATAGCGCCTCCTGATGCTCGTCAAGGNGATAGTTTTCGAATTATATATATTCACGTGCCATCTTCCTTCCTTGCNTTAGCAGGGTATTATTTNATGGCAGTTGCTGGTGCAGTCGGACTGGTATGGAGAACAAAATTATCATTTTGGTTTATGAAATCCGCTGCGTCAATCGGAGCATCTATGACTTTCTTGGCATTATTTACTGGAGCGATTTGGGGAAGACCGTCNTGGGGCACCTATTGGGTTTGGGATGCCCGCGTGACATCAATGTTAATTTTACTGTTTCTCTACCTTGGCGTGATGGCAATGATAAGGGCTTTCGATAACAAAGAATATGGCCAAAAGAATGGTGCAATTCTCGCNTTAGTAGGGACCGTTAATGTGCCGATCATATATAAGTCCGTTGATTGGTGGCACACATTACATCAACCCGCCACCTTGAAACTTACATCGGAATCCACAATTCATATCGATATGTTACAGCCGCTTTTGGTCATGATTTTAGGCTTTTATTTATTCTATGCGCTTACCATTTGTCTGTTTTTGAGAGCTGAAATCCTTTACCACGAGCAAGCTACCAGCTGGGTCAAAGACCTTTGCGTGCGAAGACAGGAAAAGTCGGGGTGATATAATGAGAATGCAGTTTTCCTCGTTGTATGAATTAATTGATATGGACGGACATGGAGTATTCGTTTGGACTGCTGTCTCGGTTTCGCTTCTAATTTTCTTAATTTTGGTTCTACTTCCTATTTTATCGCATAGTCGGATTTTAAGAAATATAGAACTAGGTATGAAAACTGAGTCGAGATCATTGCGGAATGCGGAAGTTAAAAAATGATGCATCCCCTACGAAAACAGCGAATGCAGTGGATCTGTCTCATTCTAATTTCCGCTTCAGTAGCCACTGCTCTTATTGCATATATGCTCCGACAAAATGCAAATTTTTTTTATACACCATCTCAAATTGCAATCGGACAAGCCCCGTTAGGTGTCTCGTTGCGCGCCGGTGGTGAAGTGGTTGTGGGAAGTCTAAAACGTGCTCAACAATCCTTGGCGATTGAATTTCTCGTTTCGGACGGCTTGCATAGCGTCAAAGTAACATATGAAGGAATTCTTCCTGATTTATTTAGNGAAGGTCAGAGCACAGTCGTTACNGGCAAGATTGANGACCAAAACACACTCCATGCNGTTCAAGTTTTGGCNAAACATGATGAAAATTATACACCTCCAGAAATAGCTGAAATGTATGAAAATCAGGGGATATAGGTAAATTTAAACATGAATGTTTTCCTTAGCCCTGAGCTGGGCCACATAGCTCTCATTATCGGGTCCTGTCTCGCATTTGTTCAAGCTCTTCTTCCACTTGCAGGGTCATACACTGGCACAGTCAGGTGGATGCAAATGGGACGCTCATTAGCTTGCGGAAATTTGTTTTTTGTTTTTCTTGCATTTTTGTGTTTATCAAATGCATTTTTGAGCGACGACTTTACGGTTCGATACGTAGCCCAGAATTCCAATACCTTACTACCAATATACTTCAAATTCAGCGCGGTGTGGTCTGCGCACGAGGGTTCATTGTTGCTTTGGGTGCTAATTTTATCCATGTGGACTGCCGCCGTGGCTCTTTTCGGTAGTCGGCTTCCGTTACAATTTTTATCCCGAACTCTTGCGATTCTGGGGCTAATCTCAGTAGGGTTTGGGTTTTTTCTGTTATTTACATCTAATCCGTTTGAACGGACCTTTCCATTGCCGCCAATCGATGGTCAAGATTTGAATCCTCTTTTACAAGATATTGCATTAATTCTACATCCACCACTCTTGTACTTTGGGTATGTTGGGCTAGCAGTTCCCTTCGCTTTCGCTATTTCAGCGCTGTTGGAATCAAGGTTTGATAGTGCTTGGGCGAATTGGAGTCGTCCATGGACCATTGCGTCTTGGTGTTTTTTGACTATAGGAATATTTTTGGGAAGCTGGTGGGCCTATTACGAACTGGGATGGGGAGGTTGGTGGTTTTGGGATCCAGTAGAAAATGCTAGCCTAATGCCTTGGTTGGTTACCACTGCATTAATACATAGCCTTATTGCCTCTGAACAGAGGGGTGTTTTTCGTAGTTGGACCATTTTGNTGGCAATTTTTGCCTTTTCACTGAGCTTATTGGGAACATTTCTAGTTCGGTCCGGAGTCTTGACATCAGTTCATGCTTTTGCAAGTGATCCTGAGCGGGGTATATATATTTTGCTTTTTTTATCAATAGTTGTTGGCAGTACGCTGGCATTGTTTGCGATTCGTGGACCAGTTTTGATGTCTACATCATCATACTCAGGNACATCAAGAGAGACATTCCTTTTAATCAATAANCTTATCCTCACAGTCGCAGTTGCAGTGGTTCTTTTGGGAACTTTGTATCCATTGATATCNGATGCNTTTGGACTNGGTAAAATTTCTGTGGGGCCTCCTTACTTCAATTTCTTTTTTGTGCCATTAACTTTTGTCTTGTTGATCTTTATCCCCCTTGCCATGCGCTCATCCTGGGGAAATGTATCGACTANGGCTGTATCAAGNTGGTTAATGCAACCGCTTTTATTGAGTCTNCTTTTGGGCCTCATTGGGTCGACAACGCTTGCCTATTGGGTGGGTGAAAAGGGAAACTCACTTTTAGCGATAGTCACANTGACATGTGTATCGTGGGTTTTTGTGNTGATTTTTAAAGATTTTAGAGACAAAATCAAGTCGTCAAGGTTTACTCTCTTACCTGTTCGCTACTATGGGATGGTTCTAGCTCATTTGGGAGTTGCAATAACTGTTTTGGGAGCTGGTTTATATGCTGCATCGGGAATTCAGCGAGATGTCAAGATGGGTATAGGCGATTATGCCGTCCTCGGAGGGTACACATTTTATTTTTCTGATATAAAGCGTGATCGANGATCCAACTTTTCATTTACTCAAGCAGAGATTATTGTTTCAAAGGAAGGCCGAGAANTAGTGACCCTTAATCCAGAAAAACGCCACTATTTTTCTAATCCGCAGACCATGACGGAGGCCGCAATTGACCCAGNTCTNCTGAGAGATTTATATGTTTCGCTGGGAGAACCATTAGATGATGATCANTGGGCAATCAGACTTCATGTAAAGCCATTTGTNAGGTGTATATGGTTGGGGGGGGCAATGATCTCACTNGGCGGACTACTTGCCGTCCTAGATAAGCGCTATCGAAGACGTAAAATTTGCTCGCAAGATCGCGCGAACTTATCAGTNCAATCTGCTTCAGAGATCTGACTTNCGTGCGAATCATTCTNTTTGCTCCGCTGATGGTCTTCTTCGCTATTGCAATCCTATTGTGGTCCGCTCTTGAGCGAGANCCTGGAAAGTTACCTTCTGCACTCATAGGAAAGCCATTCCCTGAATTTTCTTTGACAAAATTAAGCGCACATAATCAATATTTGTCTGCTGAGGATTTGAGCGGANCCTTGGCTCTAATCAACGTTTGGGCCACATGGTGTTATGCCTGNAAATTGGAACATCCTTATCTACAAAAGCTAGCCTCAAACGGTATNAAAATTATNGGNATAAACTATAAAGATAACCGCAAGGCGGCGATTGCTTGGCTTGAAAGGCTGGGAAACCCTTATTCGGTAATTATTTTTGACGAAGAGGGTTCATTGGGACTAGATATTGGTGTTTCTGGTGCTCCAGAGACTTTTTTAATTGANAAGCAAGGAATAATCTTGCACCGGCGAGTTGGCATATTAGACCAAAAGGTGTGGGAAAAAGAGTTCTCTCATTATTATTCAGATTCTGGGGAGTAAAATCATGCCCGGTAAAAAAGGTCGTGTGTTCTATTATCTTCTNGCGTGCAACTATGCTGTTTTGGGTTGTATTGTTTTTCATGTTGATGTTGTTTCGGCGCAAACGAGCTCTTCTGATTTCACNGATGTTGCGCTNGAAAGGAGATACGTCACTTTAATTCAGGAGCTTAGGTGTCCAAAATGTCAAAATCAAAATTTACAAGACTCTCACTCGACAGTATCACTTGATTTAAAAGATCAAATTCAGCGACTCTTGAAGACAGGTAAGAGTGATGAAGAGATTAAATCTTATCTTACTGAGCGATACACAGAATATATCCTTTACCGACCTGTGGTCGGCTATCACACCTTTTTGCTGTGGNTCGGACCTTTGTTTTTTATTTTGATTGCGATTGGTGTGCTTTTATTTGTTCAGCGATTAAATAGTAGNTCGCCANCGAGTGACAAGCATTTGGTGGGAGATCAGCCTCATCTTCATCAATCAGGATCGGGTGAGGTTTCAGAAACCTTCAAGAAAGAATAGACAGAGGTCGACTTGGATTNATTNTATTTGTTGTTGTTGTCCATNCCATTTATCATTTTTCCGTGGTTAGCTGGACGCCATGCTCCAGAAAATTTCAATAACTCAGAAAGGGAAGAGACGAACAACAGNTTGTANGAGAGTCAGTGTCGTTATTTTGCAAACCAATTTCAAATCGGCGCAATATCTGAACGTCAGTTTTCAGACCTCANATTGGATNCGCGTCGGATATTGTTAAATCAGACTGAGGATGTTGTTGTNACACACCGTCATAACAATAGTCTTAGGATAGTCCCTCTGGTAATTGTCGCATTATTTACTTCAGTGTATTTTATGTATTCATATCTTGGCAGTGAGAAAGATCAGAGGATTTTTAATATCCTTTCTCGNTATTCGATAGGAGATGAGACTGANATTACNAACGGCGATGATATTGATGTTCTTGTATCCCTTATAAAGGNAAGGGTCAAGGAGCGGCCGAGGAATATACATTACTGGTTGTTGTTAGCAAAATTTGCTCAGCGCAATTTAGAATATCGAGATGCAGTTGATTACTATGCTTCCGCATTGGCTTTGGATCCTAACAATAGCTATATATTAGCAAATTATGCCGAAGTATTATTCCTAGCTGATGGCAGCCTTTTGACCGATAGAGTANTCGAAGCGATCCAAGCTGCGTTTATCTCAGATCCAGAGTCCTCAAGAGTTTTAGGACTTAAGGGTGTAGAGGCCTTCACGAAAAAAAGGTTTTTGGACGCAATCAGGTTCTGGCAACAGGCGAAAATAGGTTTAGATGAAAATAGCGAAGATGTGATTGCAATGCAAAAAGGTATTGAGAGAGCAANAAGAGCTTTGAGTGTCCCAGTTGAAAGTTACTCGACTGAGGATTCCAAAGATGATACGCCTTTCGCTTTTAAGGAGCGCCAAGCTAATGACGCTAGTGCAATCGATTTTATATTGGGAGATATTTCTGTGCGTTCTTCTAGCGATACGGTATTTTTGTTAGTATTTGAAGCTGGTGCCTCGGATGTNCCGTTGATGGCTAAAAGTGTGCGATTGACATCCTTGCCTGTTTATGTTGTGTTTTCAAATCTAGATTTGTTGGATCCATCGCAGTTGGCATCAGATCTCAGACATTTGGAGGTGGTCGCCCGAATCTATGGTCAGGGGNGAGGTTCTNTCGTAGAAAAAAAATTAGAGCTTAGGTCTCGTTCGATAGATCTCATGAATGAACCGCTGCCGATAAGGGTAACAATTAATCTGCAAANNCNTGATTANAGTCAGACGGCCTAAAATGGGTAAGCCCCTCANTAGCTGATGATCTTTAACTGTGATGACGGANCATGACATCNCTTTCTGGAAAGCCTAGCNATTAGGGAAAAGAAGAACAGAAGGAATAAAAANAGTACTGATGCGATTAAAANTAATCAAAGTTTCAGGGTTCAAATCTTTTGTAGATCCAACGAAGATTTACTTTCCTNGTGAAATCTGCGCCGTAGTCGGCCCAAATGGATGTGGAAAATCAAATGTGATTGATGCTGCAAGGTGGGTGCTAGGGGAGTCATCAGCACGAAGTTTGCGCGGTGATTCCATGGTAGATGTNATATTTAATGGTTCTGGAGCAAGAAAGCCAGTCGGTCAAGCATCAGTAGAACTGGTGTTCGATAATTCTGAGGGGCNTTTGAAAGGAGAACTTTCTGNATACAGTGAAATTGTTGTNCGNCGCACTCTGAATCGTAATGGGCAATCGGAATATTTCTTAAACTCAAAGCTTTGTCGGCGCAAGGACATTACTGATTTATTTTTGGGGACTGGTTTGGGGCCAAAGAGCTATGCGATCATAGAGCAAGGCACTATAACTCGGTTAATTGATGCAAAACCACATGAATTACGTTTTTTTCTCGAGGAAGCAGCTGGTATTTCTAAATATAANGACCGACGGAGAGAGACTGAAAATCGAATAGCACGCACGCATGCCAACTTGGAGCGCCTCTCCGATCTTAGGGAAGAATTGCATCGACAGTTAATGAGATTAGAACGACAATCCAAGTCGGCGCACAAATATACTGAGTTGAGAGAAAAAGAGCGTTACAAACAAACTCAGATAAAAGTGCTTAGATGGCGTTCTCTTGACGANGATATTAAAANCAATTCCCGTAAAATCAATAATTTGGAGTTAGAAAAATCTAGACTCATAGCTAACCAAAAAGAGTTAGATTCGAGAATTGAGCGCTATCGACTTGAGCTTTTGGANCACTCCGATGAGGTTGAAAAAAAACAAATTTATTTCTTTCAAACTAATANTGAAGTTACTCGAATAGAGCAAGAGATTCAACATCAGTTACAACGAAAAAAAGAGTTAAAACGAGAACTTCATTTGATAACAGGGAGTGTTGATGAATCTCAGCAGCACTTGATTAAAGATAGACAACGAGCTGAAGAATTAGATTCAGAGTATGCCGAGGTNTTGCCAAATTTGAAAGNAGTTGAAGCGNACGAGAAATCGATTTCTTTAAGGATTGAGTCGGTNCAGGCTGCCATNAAAGAGTGGCAAGAGCGTNCGGACGTTTATCATCGACGCCGAGCCGAGCCTCTACAACAACTCGAGGTTCAGCAATCCCGTATNNATGACTTGGAGAAAAGAATTGCNGACCTGNTTCAACGACAGAGCCANCTGCGAAAGGAAATTAGNAGCTTTCAGCTGGATTTTCAGCAAAATGAATTGCAAACGCTAAAGACGAAGCTCTGTAAGCAAATTGCTGCGCAGAGAGGTAATGAGGGTAAAAGAGCTCAGCTTGCGAATGACATTGCAGAAAAAAGGTGTTTACAGTATCAATTAGAAGAAGAATTGAATGGGTTGAGAGAGAGCTATCAGGTATTGATTGGACGCAGCACAGCTCTTGAAGCATTGCAAAGTTCACTCGACAGTAACGAACAAAAGCAAGAATGGTTACTTCAGTCTAAGTGGAATTACTCACATCTCGCTGATTTTCTGCGAGTTTCAGAGGGTTGGGAAGAGGCTGTAGAGATTGTATTAGGAGCTTATTTGAAGGGGCTTGTTGTATCTAATTTTGAGGGTAAAGTCGACGAGTTAAGAAAATTTGATTCGGGTGACATAAGTATTATCGACTCTAGTATCCGAATTGAGGAGCAGGATAACCTGACAATTAACCTCCCAAGATTGAGCGAAGTCATTCAGTGTGATTATTCCTTATCAGTAGCCGCAAATGTTTTCAGGGCTGAGCACTTGGAGGAAGCATTATCCTTTCAATCAGATCTTCGGTCATATGAATCAATTGTAACCAAAGATGGAATCTGGCTCGGATCTAATTGGGTTCGAGTTGCGAGAAATATCAATAAAACTCATGGCTTCCTCAAAAGAAAGACTGAATTAAAAGAGATTGGTGAGCAGGTTAAGGCGCTGGATATTCGAATAAAGTCATTATCGGTAAAACGTCGTAATTTATTGAAAGCAATTGAAATTGCGGGAAGAAATCAAAAGAAAAACCTTTATGCAATCAAAATACAGCAGGAGAAAAGCTCGGAGACGCGAGCGAAACTGAGCGCTTTTGAGGTAAAACTTGATCAATACGCCGCTAGAGTAAAGCGGGCAGAAGAGGAATTATCTGAGGTGGAAGTTTTTCTAGCCGAGGACCAAAGCGCGTTAGAAAATGCGAGAGATGCGTTGGCAAGTGCTGGCGATCGAGCGAGGCTGGATGAAAAAGAAGGTTATGAATTTCAGGAGAAAAAGGACCGCCTTCA
>PBJN01000037.1 GCA_002720735.1 Porticoccaceae bacterium | reverse complement strand
TTGAAGGGTTTTATTATCCGGGGGTGATTCCGGTTTCAGGTACTCGCAAGGTTAACACATAGGAAAAATATTTTATGAAGATATCAGATGTCAAGGTGGTTATATGGAAGTGGACAGGGATCCCGCCGGTTAATTACTCGCTCACTATCAGGGGTGTTGCGAATAGCGTTGACATGGCCTTGCTTACTATTTATACGGATGAGGGGTATCAGGGACACGCTTTTATTGGCTCTGCTCTCTATGGTATCGGTAAAGATGCACAACAAATTATCGATCGATACAGACCCGCTTTGGTCGGCAGAGATCCATTAGATCGAGAGCGTATCTGGCAAAGTTTTTCACGAACGGCGCTTGGTTTTGCGCAGATGCGTTTAATAGGTGCAATCGATATTGCGCTCTGGGATCTTGCTGGCAAGTTTGCAGGTGTGCCGATTCATAAGCTCATGGGCTCCTTTAGGAAATCTGTTCCAGCCTATGCGAGTTCTGCGGTGCTAGATTCTCCAGAGGCATATGTGGAGGAAGCGCTNAAGTACAAGGATTTGGGTTGGACAGCATACAAGATACANCCGCCGACAATACCGACTGAGGATATTCGAGTTTGCCATGCGGTACGAAAGGCTGTGGGCGACGATTTCAGGCTCATGCTNGATTGTGTTTGGTCCTATAAATATGCNGACGCGGTCCGTGTGGGAAGCGTCGCGGAGGAACTCGGTTTTTATTGGTACGAAGATCCACTTCATTTCGATGACATTAGTGGGTACATGAAGTTGAAGCAGGTACTTAAGATTCCTATTGCTGCCACGGAGCTTCCTCCAACCGGCCCCACCGCTTATGCTCCTTGGATCCTGCAGCAGGCCACTGACTATCTAAGGGGTGATCCTGTNATCAAGGGAGGACTAACATCTTGTCTAAAAACNGCACATACTGCAGAGACCTTCAACATGAATTATGAGGTCCACCACGGAGGTAATTCTTTAACCAATGTCGCTAATCTCCACCTTATTATGGCGATTCGAAATTGTGAGTACTTTGANGTTTTGTTACCAGATGAGGTACAAAAGCACGGACTGNTAATAGACATAGAGGTTGATAGAGATGGCATGGTTCATGCCCCTCAGGAGCCGGGGCTTGGTATGGAGATCGATTTTGCGATGATAAACAGAAATAGGGTAGTAGAGTTATGATGCAGGAATTTAACGGAAAGACAGCATTTATTACGGGCGGAGCGAGTGGGATTGGTTTTGGCATTGCGAAGACTTTTGCGAGGCAGGGAATGAATATTGTGATAGGTGACGTGCAAGATGATCGCCTTAAGCATGCTGAGGGGCTACTTAAGGAGATCACGAATAATATCTTTTCAGTTAATGTGGATGTTACAGACAGAGAGGCGCTTCATGCGGTATCTGACAAGATAAAAAGTGTCTTTGGACCCTTAAATGTTCTGTGTAACAATGCAGGGAGGACCGGCGGCGGTAAGGTACTCGATACTCCCGAAGACCGATGGCGTCATGTCGAAGAGGTAAATTTTTGGGGACCTATTAACGGAATCAAGGTCTTTCTGCCGGATATGTTAGAGAGCGGTCAGAGCGGACACATAGTTAATACCTCTTCATTCAGTGGTATTCATGGTCATGGGAATCAGTCGGCATATGGAGCAAGTAAATTTGCGCTTGTGGGCTTATCGGAATTTTTGCGTAACGATCTTGCGGGGACACCAATATCTGTGTCGGTCCTTTGCCCGCATGTGGTAGATACGCCAGTTATCGGAGCACTTAAGGAGAGGGTCAATCCCAAAGTGAGGGAGATGATTGAGGCCATGGCGGTTTCAGCTGATGTTGTTGGACAGCAGGTTCTAAGTGCAATCGAGAATGACGAGTTTTATATATTTTGTGATGGCACTGATACGAGGAAGATGCTAGAAGAGCGTTGTGAAACTATGTTAGCTGCAATGGAGCGGCAATTTCCAAGGGGGAGTGAAGATGAATAAACCAGCCTTTGAGGCAAATTGGGAGAGGTTGGCTGACATGCCAATAGGTAAGTGGGAACCAGCGAGTATAGTTCTTGATGACAAGCTGTATGTGCTTGGCGGCTATGAGTCCGGAATCAGATCGGGGAAGAATCTGCACGTTTTTGATCCGGCTGCAGCCGTCGGTGGTGTCTGGACAAAGCTGCAGGATTTACCAAGTTCCATAACCCATGTGAACCTTGCCCCAGGAGATACCGGTTTCTGGTTTGCGGGAGGCATGAAAGATATGGATCGACCAAAGGAAATTAAGGATCATATCATCGCCGAGTTCTGGCACTTCGATCCGGAGCTTGATCGATATACGGCAGGACCCATATTGCCCGGCCGCCGGGCGGGTGGTGGCTTGGTAAGATTTGGAGATAATCTTCATTATATCTCGGGGTTGATGGAGGATAGAGATACCGACTCCCCGGACCATTGGGTGTTTGATCTTGCAAGTTGGCGAAAGACGGGAGGCGGCATGTGGAAAAATTTAGCGCCCCTCCCGCTTGCCCGAAACCAGCTGATGGTCACCGTTTTTGATGAGAAGATTTATGTCATCGGCGGTCAGCTAAATCATGATTCGCAGCAATTAGATCAGCCAAATGTCGATATCTATGACCCTATCACTGATTCGTGGTCTGCGGGACCCTCTTTACCTTATGGGCACTCTCACTCTGAGGGGGCAACGTTTACCCATGACAACCGAATATGGATGGTCGGCGGGCATACAACGCGGGACGGCGGGACTAAAGGACTATGCGAGAATATACTTAGCTTAGGTAAGGGAGAGGACGAGTGGGAGCTTACTTACAAGCTGCCCAGGAAGCTCTCTTCGCCGGCTGCAAAGGTGGTTCACGGACGCTTGTATGTGGCGGGTGGGTTTGACTTTGTTCGGATGAAGTCAGGTAACGCTTACTGGGCAGACCGACAACTTTCTTCTGCAGAGGTTCTTGTTACCGATCTACCAGTGAGAGGCTAGTAAGTTCATCGGTTTCGACGGCCTGCATGGAGTTTTTCTGTGGCGCAAAAGATGAAGCATACCACAATTGTGCTGTCCCCGTTTCTTTTGCTGTTGTCAATTGGAATTGCTCTTGTTAAGAACGATTCTTCGGCAACAGCACNGGGGCAGTCGGATGGTTCCTTCGTGCATTATGAGGAGTTTTCA
Organism: Porticoccaceae bacterium; assembly: GCA_002720735.1. Classification (GTDB taxonomy): domain Bacteria; phylum Pseudomonadota; class Gammaproteobacteria; order Pseudomonadales; family Porticoccaceae; genus TMED48. The sequence goes on along the minus strand of PBJN01000037.1, from coordinate 11,386 downwards.
TCAGACTATATTAAGCCTCGTCCCATTGATGTCTGGTTGCCTCCTGGCTATGAAACAAATCTGGATCAATCTTACCCAGTTGTATACATGCATGACGGACAGTTAGTGTTTAAAAAGAAAACCTCTCCATACTCGAGCTTCTGGTATAAGCCTTTTGACTGGTATGTTGATGGTTTATTCTGGGAAGCGGATATNATAATGTCCCGGCTGATTCATCAGGGAAAGATACGCCCTGCAATTCTTGTCTCCATATGGTTTAAAAAAGGAAATCGGGCAATCGAATTTATGCCGCAGAAACCCATAACTGATGTGCCGCACCCCATGTGGAGCATCGATGATTCTCAATATNTGGCCGGCGATATAATCTCCGACAGGTACCTTAAGTTTTTGGTGGAGGAGCTGAAACCTTTCGTGGATCAAAATTACCGTACGAGCCCAGATATGGAGAACACTTTTATTATGGGATCTAGTATGGGCGGGCTGATATCGGCCTACGCAATTTCTGAGTACCCTGATGTGTTTGGGGCCGCCGCATGTTTGTCAACTGATTGGACTCACGGAGACGGGGCGGAAATTAAATGGTATGAGAAGCAGTGGCCTAAAGCGGGATCCCACCGGCTTTATTTTGACTTTGGAACTGAGACCTGGGATGCTCCTTTTGAGCCTTATCAAAAAAAAATGGATATAGTAATGCGCCAGCATGGGTATACCGAAGGGGTTGATTGGATCACTAAGAAGTTTGAGGGAGCAGACCATACCCCAAGGGCTTGGCGGGAAAGGCTCCACTTCCCGTTAACATTCATGTTGGGTTATTAATGGTTCCATGAGAATTCGGACCCGAAGTTTCTCATAGCGGCTTACTTTGGACATGTATTTATATGAGTTTTTTCACCACGGCGTTACCTATCTTCCATTAACAATTTTATTAGACAGCTTGTAGTTCAACAAATCGACGGTATCGTCCATGTGGTTTTGCCATCAAAGCATCATGTTCTCCTACTTCTACTATCCTACCTTCCTCCAAAAAAACAATCTGATCAGCTTCACGGATTGTTGAGAGCCTGTGAGCAATTATTACCATCAGACGACTCTTCGATGATTCCTTTAACGCTGCCATCATCTTGCGTTCGGTTTTTGGATCGAGAGCGGCAGTGGGCTCATCTAGGACGATAATTGGGGTATTGCGGAGGAGTCCCCTTGCGATGGATAGACGTTGCTTTTGTCCAACGGACAATGTGTCTCCACCTTTGCCAACGGGGGTGTCTATCCCATTTGGAAGCAGGTCAATAAATTCCATAGCTCCTGCGATGCGGCACGCCTCAATCATTTCATCTACTGTGGTATCAGGGTTGGAGAGTAGGAGATTTTCTCTGATACTGCTCGAAAGCAGCATGTGCTCTTGAAATACATAGGTAACTTGTTGGCGAATGTCTTTAATGTTGAGCCGACTGAGTTTCTGATCATCGAAAAATATTTCACCTTCACTGGGACGAATAAAGCCGGGTAATAGATAAGCGAGAGTTGTCTTACCCGCGCCAGTAGGGCCGACAACCGCGACAAGATTATCTAAAGCTAGCTCGAGATTAACGTGTTGAAGTGCCACGCGACCATCGGGGTAGGAGTAACTTACATCGTTGAGGTGAATGCCCTCTTTAATGGCTTTTATAGATGTATACTCGCCATCGGTCTCGGTTGTGTAGTCAATAAAAAAGAATACTCTTCGCACTGCTGCAACATTCTTCTGAAGCTCGATCCAGTATAGACCGATTGCGGCTGCGTTCTCAGATAGCATAAACATCATGCCCGTGAGAACGGCATAGTCTCCGAGAGAGAGGGTACCGTCGATTACATCGTCGGTGATTAGTATAAATCCAATTGCCATCACTATCCATGTAGCACAAGTTCTGATGACTATGAGTGTCAAATCAAGCGCAACTGTGAGGCGATGGCGCCAGAAGGACTCTTCACTTGACTTCTCAAATCGGACACTCTCTTTGTCCGATCCACCAAGTGCCTGCACTGCAGCTATGTTGTCCAGACTCTCCTCCATCCGGTTGGTGGTAGTGGCTCCAGACGCCCTATTTTTTTGGTGAATACGGCGGGCGAGAGCTGAAAATGGTGCGGTAACCAATAATGTTAGGGGGATTAAGCTAGCTGCAAGCCAGACGAGCTCGGGTGTCACCTCTCCATAGCTAAACTGCAAGAGATAAATACTGAGAGCGGCGGTGATTATGAGGAGCAGCGGATTTATCGCTATACGATAGATGATTTCTGGCATAAGGGGTGCGTCGTACATCACCCGATAAATTGAATCACCAATCCTTTGCTCATCAAGGGTTGTCATTTCCAGATGGGTTAATCGTCCCATAAGCCTTGCTCGTAGTGCGTTTCCCAGCCTTTGCGTCATTCGAATACTTAAGGAAAGCTCCAGTAGTCCCCATAGTCCGTTAGTGTTGCTTCCACCTGAAGAGAGTGCTTGCTCGGACTGGGTAGCCGCATCAAATCCCTTGGCTTGAGCGATTTCCTGAGCCTGTTCGGCTGCCGGTGCACGAAGACCAAAAAGAGTCAAAGCGATCAGGAAAAGAGCTGTAACAGAAAACATGATTTCGGGTGGAGAAAGGTCATGGATCATGTTGATAAAAGGCATCATAAAGGGTGGGAATGGAACCTCGGTAGTATTGAAGGGTTGTTGCATGATCACTTGGTCCACAATTATTTTCAAAATCCACGGCACAGCGAGGGCAGGTAAGATTGACACGAGGGCCATGAGTAGCTTACAGATAAACAGGCCCTTGACGCCCTCCACGAATCCAAAGGACCTTGAGATCAGTGTGAGTACCTGCCGGAGGTCGATCTCAGAGTCGGTATCAACCCGATCGTCGTAAACCTTAGAATTATTCATAATTTTTTTTCGGTGGGAGTGTTTCCCTGCTCTGCTTCTACAAAGTTAGAATATGGACCCAAACGGGCCATCAACTCCTTGTGTGTTCCTACCTCCACAATTTTTCCCTTATTAAGAAAAGCTATCTGGTCAGCACTCCTGATGGTAGAAAGTCGGTGAGTAATGATGAAGACGATTCGGTTCTTACCCCAGATGGTGAGATTCTTCATCACTCTCTGTTCGGTTTCGGCATCTAAAGAGGCTGTGGGCTCGTCAAGTATTAGAATTGGCGTNTCTCTGAGGACAGCACGTGCGATGGATAATCGTTGTCGCTGTCCTGTGGATAACTTACCACCACGCTCGCCAAGTTCGGTAGAGAAACCTTCNGGCATAGCNGCGATAAACCCATCGGCACAGGCNATTTTTGCCGCGTTGTGAACATCCTTTTCGCTTAAGTCGTCACGGCCGTAGCGGATATTGTCGCTGATACTTAAGGCAAATAGCACATTTTGTTGTAAAGCGATCGCTACATTTGATTTTATCGTCTCTCGGCTCATTTCCTTGAGGTTTATTCCGTTAACTAGGATATTGCCGTGGTCCGGATCATAGAGCCGGAGCAATAAAGACATCAGGGTTGATTTACCGCTTCCTGTACCGCCGACAATTGCAGTTACTGAACCCACTGTCGCAGTGAGATCGATACCGGCTAAAACGGGATTATCTTTCTGATAGTTGAAGTATACCGATTCAAATTGAATTGATTGGATATTGACTGGAAATATCTTAGGCTGGGATGGCTCGGTTACCTCGGGTTCTAAATCGAGAAGGTGAAAGGCTCGTTTAAGACCCACGGTTAGATCTTGAGCGACTGAAAAAATATGACTAAGCTCCCAAGCCTGAAGGGATGTCTGCTCTCCTTGCCGAGAGGCAGTTTGATAAGCTCCGATATTCCAAGTTGCATATCCAACCAGAGCGACGATACCTCCNAGGGAAGTCGCTTTCTCTGTGATCGCCCANGTGGCCATGAAATACTCAGCAATTATCAAGGAGCCCATCCCGATAAGGATTGATAGTAGCAGTAAAACCGAATTNTAAAANCGCATTTCGAAAGCGGCGTCGAGNGCTTTTTGGGACTCTTTTTCAAATCGANATATCATAATATCTTCTGCACCACTCGCTTTTATAACTCGCACTGCGGCCATATTCTCTTGGATTCGTGAGGTAAGGTCGCTGTTGTATTCACGAGACTGACGGGATTTTTGCCGGATCACGGGTAACAATTTCCGCATTACATAGCCCGACAGTATGATGGAAAAAAAGATTGGTAAAGCAAACCAGGCGGAAAAAAAGATCAGGGTAATGCACCCTATNATAATTACTCCCATGACCCGTAGGGGCATCGTGACGAGCCACTGCAGCACGTTTGTTATGGTTGCACTGTCTTGATAGATTCGGTACATAGCATCGCCGGTNCGGGAAAAACTGTGATGCTTTAACGAAAGGTGCTCGGCCTTACTGAGCATCTCAACTCTNAGNTTCTGATTAACTCGTTGGAATATCCATACCTGGTAGTACGAGAGCGGTGATGATCCGACGAAAACGACNAACACAAAGGTTAGTGTGAGAATAACGACGTTAGCTCGGACTTGCTTTCTTTGGGCTTCCGANAGTCGCTTAGATTCGTCATCACCCTTCAAATAGCTTTCATCAAGCATTAGTAGGTGTGCCTGCAAAGGCTGCAAAGGCTCACCAACTCCAATTTTGTTTTGTATTAAGTCATCAGCTACGAACCAGAAGCTAAAGAATAGGGCGCCGATTAGAAGACTGCANCCGATGTAGGTAAGAATATGTTTGAGCTGCGGACGGTAGTAGGGCCAGCAGCGCGTGACAAGCCGGAAAATTGCCCTTACATCAAGGGCTTCTTTTGTATCAATGTCAGTCAATAGTATCCTTCCATGCCGAAGCGAGTCCAGGGATCTTTTTTGCCAATTCCGTAGCCGCTCAAGAAGCAGNTTCTGAGCCAGTCTTTAAAATCAGGATACTCATTNAGGGATTCAATTTTTTCGAGGGACTTAAGCCAAGGCGCCTGATCATAAGAGACNTGACACGGGGAATAAATACCCTTTTCAAATATTCCGTAACAGGCATGATTCTTTCCGCATCTNGGTTGCCCAACACTTCCAGGATTGATGTAGGTTTTNCCCCCAATGGTCCTCTGAAACTGTATNTGGGTGTGACCAAACAGGATAAGAGGGCAGTTGGTNCCTTTGTCCATCGATTCGAAGCTTTCATTTGGAGAGTCTGGCAATGGATCTGGCAATGAATTTGGAAGGTCTCCGTGATGCATAAAAATATCAAGATCACCAACTTTATATTGCCCTGAGGGTTGGTATGAGGAAATAAGCTGAATGGTCGAAGACTCGAGCTGGTCGATACACCAGTTCATAAATGCTTTCCACTCGGGTGGCCAGTCAGAAAGTCGTGATCGATCANTAAGTTCTCTGTCATGATTTCCCATTATGGAGATATCTGGGTCTAGTGCCAGCAGTAGTTCTGCCGTTTCAGCAGGCTGAGGGCCAGTCGCGACAGAATCTCCAAGAAAAATTACATAGTCGAAATATTTTTCTTTCTTNATTACAGCACGNAACGCTTCTGCATTACCGTGGATATCGCTTATAACCAGTATTTTTTCAGANNTAATCATCCTTATTCCATATTGANGANAGTTCATGTAATNGAAAATTTTTTATAACTTGNNTGCCTCCAAAGGAGTGTAACACNAGAGGATGAATATACCCGTCTGGTAGNAAGCAAAAAGAAGCTGAAATTCGACCATCATCGAGAAAAATTTCAATGGATGTCTTATCAACTATTAGACGAATCGNGATGGTTGGCTTGTCGGGTAGTTCAATAAATGGGAACCCCACATCCATCTTGTGGCTAAAACTCTGGCCGACTAAAAGTTGGTTTTTATGCCACAGAAATCCCAGATGGTGACCACGAACGACCACATCGAATGTACTAGCCAATTGTTTGTTTACCGTAAAGGAAACATCTAAAAGTTTTGCTTGTGTATCTGCAGTAAAGGCATTTTTGGGGCTAATAAGGCACTCCTCCAGAGTGATCGTCCTTACTCGAAGAGAATCTAATTCTTTTATTGGCCAACGTTTAATAGTCACATCTTTACCTGAGCCCTCTAACGATAGGTCAACGGGAATAGACATCTGTTGGTTAAAGGACATNTCCGGATATCGGCCTCCGGCCATCCACGAAATTTGTACTCTACGACCATCGGGTGCGTTGGTCCAAGTTTGGCTTGCGTAGCCATTGCGACCGTGCTCGAAGTTGCGNGGCTCTGTNTCTACTGAGAAGTTGAACCCGTCAAATGTACCTACCAAGTAGATGCCACTTGCCCCAGAAAAAATCCAGCGCTCTTTTCCGGCGTCGTCAGTCATTGGAAAGAAGTCAGGACATTCATTGTCTCCCTCGAGTATGACGTCTTGTAGGTGTGTCCAGGTTTTTGCGTCGCTAGAGGAAAGGAGACAAAATTTCTCATCATTTAGGTAGAGCGCCATTATCCAGCAGGCCCGTGCTTCATGCCAAATTACCCTCGGATCTCTATTTTCTGCCTCCATCCATTCAATTATTGGATTTTGATCATGTTTTTTCCAGCTTTTACCTCCATCCTGACTATATGCAAGACACTGTGTGAATTTACGCGGAGGTTCTGCATGCATACCTGCGGCGGTATAGAACAACAATATAGCGCCGGCACCAAATCCGGCGCTATCTGTGTGGTCCACTACGGCGGAGCCAGAGAAAATACTTCCCATCTCGTCCGGCTCNAGAGCATTGTCAGATTGTTTCCAGTGAAGCAAATCTTTGCTGTAAGCGTGACCCCACCACATCTTCCCCCATGTGGGAGCNTCTATGTTATGTTGAAAGAAAAGGTGCCAAGTCCCCCTGTCATGNACGAGGCCATTGGGATCATTAAGCCAGTTCTCTCGGGGGGTAAAATGAAACTGGGGGCGATGTATTTCCGTGTAAAGANCCATGGGCGTTNTGTCCGCTCTTGTTAGTTAAGTCAGCCTGCGCTGATAANNNANCNACGTAAAGTGTCAAAATTTGTGTGTGNAAAGGCTATCACCCATTTTTGTTTTGGGTGGATTCGTTTCGTGCGGTCACTTTGACGCGTGCTCGTCTAAAATGATGCAGGCATAATTTAACCAATTATTTGGATAGGAAGGAAATGGATGGCAGATTTTAGTCTTTCAGGACAAGTGGTCATTGTGACTGGTGCGGCAGGTGGTATTGGGCAGACCATGACCCGTCAGTTTTCAGATGCGGGAGCGACCATTGTCTTGGCAAGTAGGAATGAGGGTGCTCTAAATTTATTGGCAAATGAACTGGGTGGCGCTCCAAATCTGGTTGTTCCGACAGATATCACGGACCCTATGGCTGTGGATAATCTGGTCGAGAGTACTGTCAACGCTTATGGACGTCTAGACGCAATTGTAAACAATGCCGGTGGCGGGGCGAGACCGTGCTTGCCAGAGGAAATCGTTTATTCAGACTGGGTGAAGCTTATTGATGTAAACCTTACCGCTACATTCAATTGTTGTATGTCGGCCGGTCGGCAGATGATCAAGCAGAAGTCGGGCAAGATCATCAACATCTCATCGACGGCGGGTACNAAAGGAAATCCAGGTATGCTGCACTATTCNGCNGCTAAGGCAGGAATTCTCAGTATNACTAATAACCTTGCATTTTCTTGGGCCAAGCATAATATTTGCGTAAATTCGGTCGTGCCCGGTNTGGTTGCCACACCTGCGATGATTAATTACGGCATTATACCCCCTGCCGTGAACGAGGCTGGAGAGGAGATCCCNCGACTTACCCGCCCTCCTGGACCGGGGGACGTTGCAAGTATGTGCCAGTTTCTCCTTTCACCTGCTGCGGATTTGGTCACTGGAGAGGCGATCCCTGTAAGATCTTGGGAAAAAACCGATAGATTTTGGGATTAAGCAAAAAAAAGGGAACGATTTATGTTTACCACAATGATAGAGACGATAGAGGATTCACTGGAGCTTTTGGGAGGTAAAGGCCGCTCACTTGCCAAGATGAAGATGGCCGGATTTAATGTGCCAGGAGGTTTTGTGGTTACCGCAGACGCTTACCGAACATTCATTGANGAAAATGGTCTNCAGCTCGATATNCTAAGCNAAGCGAAGCCTGAATTGAGGGCGGGTTATCCAGTTTTTGANAAGTGTGCCGAGCGAATACACGGTCTGGTNATGCGTAAGGCGATTAACGGCGCCATGCTTGAGGAGATAAGGTCTGCTTATAGTTCGATCGGTATTGATGTGCCGGTGGCTGTTCGCTCTTCAGCGAATGCTGAAGATTTACCAGATTTTTCGTTTGCAGGTCAGCAGGAGACTTACCTGAATGTCCGTGGAGAAACCGCCGTTGCGGAGGCGGTTCAAAAATGTTGGGCGTCATTATGGACCGCCCAAGCAATTAGCTATAGGCACCAGAACGGCATCGACCAGGGCAGCGTCGCTATGGCTGTNGTTGTTCAGGTGATGGTNCCGTCTGAAGTGTCAGGCATACTGTTTACTGCCAATCCAGCCACTGGGGAGAGGTCNGAGATCATCCTGAATGCNAGCTTTGGGTTNGGAGAAGCGGTAGTAGGTGGGGAGGTCACNCCCGATACATTTGTTGTTGATCGGGACGATTTATCGGTTAAGGAGTCCATTTTGGGGCCTAAAGAGCATCAGGTGGTATATGACGGGGATCAGGGCGTACGGATGGAGGCAATTTCCGATGCCGATCGAGAACAGTCATGCATGTCTGCGGGTATGATCAAGGAGTTATGCGCTGGCGCTCTAGAAATTGAGGCTCTTAATGATGGACAGCCTCAGGATATAGAGTGGGCGTTTTGTGATGGTGTCTTACATCTGCTGCAATCGCGGCCCATAACAAATCTTCCAGTACAACCGATTGAGCTTGATTGGATTCCAACGCCGCCAGCGAAGTATGTAAGCCGTAGGCAAATTGTTGAAAATATGCCCGCACCAATTTGCCCATTATTTGAGGAGCTCTATCTAACTGAAGGTCTCGAATTTACCCGAAAAAAAACTGGTAGTATGATGATGGTGGGAGGAGGCCCAATGTTTGTTACCGTAAATGGATGGGCTTACCAGCGATTTGACTGGCCCTTGATCCATGAGCAGGTGAAGGAGCTTGAGGATGTCGGAAATGTCTCAGAGGAGGATATTGAGGCTGCTGAGTGGGGGGCAGCTCAGGAGGCACAATTCAAGCATTTATACCAAAGGGCCGCTGAAGCAGCCCCAAATGATGTTAGTCTCTTCAGGAGTGAATTGAATGAGAAGGATAGGAGGTGTTTTGACCAGTGGTATAGTGACCAGTCCGAAAACGGCTTGGACCGAAAAATTACAATTCCGGAGAGTGAAAACACCACCTATGTGGCGTTTAATCATGTTGCACAAAATGATGCACAACTTAAGAAGTGGTATGAGGGTGCGAAGCCTCGTATAGAGGCGACCGCAGAGCGCTGGCGTGAGCTTGATATTCATAGTGCTTCAGATGATAAGCTTCTTGAAGCTATTGTCGACATGGGGATTGCTGAGGGGGATTATTGGTCAAACGATTCAAGTCATACGTTTGGATGTGCCAAGTCTACTGATGACCAGCTCCAATGTTTCTTGCGAGAGACCCTTCCTGAGCACAATTTTATAAGCGGTCAATTTTTATCTGGTATCGAATCAAAGACGATGCAGTCTAATGCAGACCTTTACGAAATTGCCGAAAAAGTGAGGTTAGACGAAGACTTAACTTATACTGTGTTGGTGGTGCCCTCCCCATTTTTGATGCAGGCGCTTCGAGATCATGACAAAGGGGGACCTGTTGTTGCAGCTATAAATCAGTATCTCCAGATTTACGGTCATCAGGGCTATTCTATGGACTTTATTGAGCCAACGCAGGTAGAGGATCCGTCTGCTTTGTTTGCGTCACTGAAGTCCATGGTTCGCGATCCAGATTACCATCCTAGCAAGCAATCAATAAAGGCAACTGCAATTCGAGAGCAAAAGCTTGCAGAGATAACTGAACTTCTCTCAGGGCTTGAATACTGGCAGTTTCGGTTTCGGTTGTGGTTTGCGCTTAAATACAACTACATCCGCGAGGAGGTAGCCTTCCGATTCGGATACACTTGGTCTATCTTCCGACCAGTAGCATTTGAGCTTGGTCGGCGTTTGAAGGAGTCCGGCTCTTTCAAGGAGATTGACGACATTTTTTTCCTTACGACTGATGATATTAAGAGAGCGATTGATGCGAGAAGAGTAGGTTCTGCTATGCCTGAATTGGGATTGATCGCCGCAGAGCGACGAGAGTTTCGCGAGGCTGCTAAGTTGCATCACCCTCCAGGAACCCTCCCGGCCGTCGCGAGTGCAGTTAAAGGAATTTCTTTTAAAGAGACGCAGATAAAAAATGACGAAAGTAGCAATATAATGCGTGGTTTCGCTGTCAGTTCAGGCAAGATAACCGGTAAAGCGAGTGTGGTGATTGGACCTGGAGAGTTTGACAAGATGGTTCCGGGAACCATCTTGGTGAGTCCTCTCACGACACCTGCTTGGACACAACTTTTTGCCCATGCCGAGGGTCTTGTCACGGATGTGGGCAGCATTCTCGCGCATGGTTCGATCGTAGCGAGGGAGTATGGTATACCGGCTGTTCTAGGCGTTGGAAATGGGACTAAGCGAATTAGACACGGACAGATGATTAGCATAGACGGTGACGCGGGCACGGTGGAAATACATCAAGATTAATTGTTGGTGATGGTAAAAGGGCAGCTGGAATGCTGCCCTTTTACTACTACTAACGTATTGGAAAAATGTTACAGATTATCATAAGTGACTTGTAGGTGAATCGCTCTCGGCATGGAAATTAAGCCGGGTGCGCCCTCAGAGAACACCATGCCATACATTCCGTCAAAGTCGGTTGCGTTAGTTAGGGATACGTTAAAGTCCCAACTATCACGTCTGACGCCAGCGCTGAGGCTTAGATTTTTGTATCCAGATGGAGCTGGTTTATAGCAGCAAAGATCACCCATCACAGAAGCGAGGGTGCTGAATGCATTTATTTTGGAACGTGATGCATATGTTCCTGAGACATACATCTGGCTACCGTTAGTTAACTCCTGCTGATAGTTCAAGCTTAACGAGTGTGTGGTAGGAGAATAATTATAGAGTTCTCCACCCACTTTTACCGCTCCTGGAAACCCTGTAACAACTGCTGGATCGGGAACCGCAGTGACCTCTGTGTCTGTAAAACCTCCGGCGTACGTCAAGCTGAGATTGTCCGTCAGGTTTGCCTCGACGGAGACTTCGATAGAAGTTACGTCTGCATCTGTGTTACCCATCGGAAGCGCGAGCGCTGAGGGGATATTCAGTCCGGCACGCATTGCAAGATCCTCCCACTGGCCTA
>PBJN01000036.1 GCA_002720735.1 Porticoccaceae bacterium | reverse complement strand
AAAATAAAACATGTCCATCTGCTAGGTATGCATAACCAGAGTCAACAAGATCTGTAATAATATCCAGCATCTCAGATATATGATCGGTGGCGCGAGGTGAAAAAGTGGGTGTAAGATTAAGTAGACCGTCCATGTCTTGGCTATATAGTTGAGAGTATCGCTCGGTTATTACAGATATGTCTTGATTAAGTCTCCGCGACGTCATGATTATTTTGTCATCAATATCGGTAATGTTGCGGGCATAATCAACTCTTGGGTAAAGTGTTTGCAATATTCGAAATAGCACATCAAAGATAACGGCCGGGCGAGCGTTTCCAATATGTACTCGGTTATAGACGGTTGGTCCGCAAACATACATAGTAATTCTAGAGGGTGTTATCGGCGAAAACTTTTCCTTTTTCCGCGTCAAAGTGTTGTAAATCTTAAGGGGCATTTAAATTCGTCATTATAGTTTTTTATCCAAAATACTCTTAATCGGGTTCACTATTGAGTTTTACTCCAGGTGTCTCTCAGCCCTATCGTACAGTTGAACACAAGGTCATCATCATTTTTCAAGCGACTGTCCAGACAAAAGTATCCTATTCTCTCAAATTGATAATTTTCGCCCATTTGTGCTTTGGCTAACTCAGGCTCTGCTTTACATCCATTAATTACTTTTAGTGAGTTTAAATTGATAAACTTAGCAAAGCTTTCATCTCCTGACTCGGGTAACGGGTGAGAAAAAAGCCGATCATATTGATGCACGCAACAGTCGACTGAATACTGCTCCGATACCCAGTGGATGACACCCCTAGGCTTAATGTCTTCTGGGGCACTTTTACCAACAGTGCCCGGTACCAGAGACGCTTGGATTTCGGTAACAATGCCATTCACATCTTTGGTAACATTATCAGCTCTCACTATGTAAGAACCCCGAAGCCGCACATAATCTCCTAGGACTAATCGTTTGAACTTTTTTCGGGAAAGAGCTCGATTCTCACTGAAGTCGTTGCGATCGATCCATATTGCGGCGGTGAAAGGTACTGTTCTATATCCCAGATCACTTCTATTTGGATGATATGGAATAGAAAGGTTTTCAACACAGTCTCCCGAATAATTCGTAATCAATAATTTCAGCGGTTCAAGTACGCACATTCCTCGCTTCGCATGCTTATTTAAATCATCTCTAATAAAATGCTCAAACTGGGCGATATCGACAACGCCGTCAGTTTTCGCAACNGCTAAACTTTTACAAAAATTTTTGATAGCCCGAGCAGTTATACCCCGCCGCCGCATACCCGACAGAGTGGGCATCCTCGGATCGTCCCATCCATCAACTATATTCTCATCTACAAGCTGCTTTAACTTTCTTTTACTCGTTACCATGTAATTAATATTTAATCGGCCAAACTCAAACTGCTTTGGCGTAGCAGGCACAGGAAGATTTTCGATAAACCAATCATAGAGCGCTCTGTTATCTGTAAATTCAAGCGTGCAAATAGAATGGGTGATTCCCTCCAAAGCGTCCTCTTGGCCATGAGCGAAATCATAGGAAGGATAGATGTTCCAAACTCTACCTGTGCGATGGTGGGGATATTTTTTAATTCGGTANAGCACAGGGTCTCGGAGATTTATATTCGGAGACTGCATATCAATCCTGGCGCGTAATGTCATTTTTCCTTCTTCTACTCGGCCGTAACGCATTTGGTCAAGCAACTCAAGGCTTTCAGAAGCTGGACGATATCTAAATGGACTATCTCTTCCTCCCAACGTGAGTGTTCCTCGATATTCTCGGGTTTGAGACGATGTTAATTCACACACATAAGCCTTATCTTGCTTTATTAGGAGTTGAGCCCACTCAAATAGTTGTTCAAAGTAATCGGATGCATAGCGAACATCGCCAGACCAATCATATCCTAACCACCTCACATCTTCGATAATAGCATCAACATACTCTGGACTCTCCGTCTCTGGATTAGTATCGTCAAACCGTAGGTTACATCNCCCCCCATTGGCCTCGGCAAGATCAAAATTTAGACAAATTGANTTTGCATGTCCGATGTGAAGATAGCCATTTGGCTCTGGGGGAAAGCGGGTTACGACTTCAACTACACGACCAGACGCTAGATCNGAGTCGATTATATTNTGAATAAAATTTACCGGTTTGTTGAGGTCAATCATATNGGCGTTTTCGTTAAAATAGGTATAACATCATTATACCGCCAGGATCGTCATCATTACACTAAAACAAAACTTGCTTTTAGAAACCGTACATTTATCCTCCGAGTTATTTATGTCTTAGATTTATTCACAGAAAATGTTNGGACAGAATATCCAAAAGGGTGTTAATTCTCCTCCTCAGCGCATAAAATGAGCCACCCTTAAAACGACAACGCATAAACGTAAGCGAAGGAACAAATATGATTGTGTTAACCACCACGATGGGCAAAATAGGTATAAAGCTGGATTTTGAAAATGCACCAATCTCGTCTCAAAATTTTTTACAATATGCTCGAGAGGAATTCTACATAGGTACAGTTTTTCACAGAGTGATCGATGACTTCATGATCCAAGGCGGCGGATTAGATACCGATCTGATTGAGAAACCATCTAGAGACCCGATTATTAATGAGGCTGACAATGGAAGGTCTAATGCCATTGGCACCATCGCGATGGCAAGAACTTCAGATCCTAACTCCGCCTCATCACAATTCTTCATCAACGTCGCAGACAATGATTTTTTGAATCATACTGATAAAACCCAACAGGGTTGGGGGTATGCTGTTTTCGCCGATGTAGTTGAGGGAATGGAAGTTGTAAACCATATTAAATCAGTGGCAACTGGCTCCGAAAGATATCATCGAGACGTTCCATCTGAGTTAATCGAAATCACTGAAATACACATAAGCAATGCGTATGATCAATATTAAGGAGTTGTAAGGCGTAGATTTNAATGAGTATTCTATGCATCTCAGACATTCATTTATCTGAATCAAGACCTGCAGTAACTGAACTTTTTTTTACGTTTCTAAAGCGTGAAGCCAGGAGAGCTGAAGCTCTTTATATCCTAGGCGACCTTTTTGATGCATGGATAGGTGACGATGATTGCTCACAGCTGGCTAACGATGTGAAAAACAATCTATCTGCNCTNACAGATGCGGGCACAAAATTGTTTTTGCAGCATGGCAACCGTGATTTTCTGATTGGACAAAAATTTCTGTCATACATCAAAGCCTCTTTATTAGACGATTATCATGTATTAGACTATGGCAACATTAGGATACTTTTAACACATGGTGATTTACTTTGCACAGACGATGTGCANTACCAGAGGTTTCGTACAAAAGTACGAAAGCCCTTTAATCGTTGGTGTCTTCTGAGACTGCCTTTATTTTTNCGGCAGCGTCTAGCTGATTCTTGGCGGAGCCAAAGTATGTATGCGAATGCAAAGAAGTCTGTAGACATCATGGATGTAAACTTAGGAGCTGTTGTATCCGTAATGGAAAACAATGATGCTTCTATTCTTGTGCATGGACACACGCATATTCCAGGGCGCCATAGGGTTGACGATTCTGGGAAAGAGCGTATTGTACTTGGGGAGTGGAATTCTTACGGATCGGTGCTGTCTTTGTGCGAGGCCTCATGGACGCTCTCTGAGGTAACACTTTAAAAAGTTTGTTGAGGCTACAAGGGTTATACTCAACATTTTCAAATTAACTGCTTTTTGCGAGGTATAACAAGTGGATATGGATGATCTTTCAAACAATGTAATTGCGGGTAGCGAGCTGGATGTCAGCGTACAAAAGGTACTGCGGAACACCTACATGTTGTTGGGGGCGACAATTGGGTTTAGCGCTGTCATGGCGGGCGCTTCAATCTTGCTCAGAGTTCCGTACATGGGTTTATGGATGCTTCTCCCCTATTTCGGACTCTTGTGGATGGTTGAGAAAAACAAAAACAACAGTAGCGGGATAGCGTGGTGCTTTGCTCTTACAGGNTTTTTGGGCGTCACACTGGGACCAATTCTATCTGCAGTTCTTGCTCTCAGAGGCGCTGAACCGATNATGCTTGCTCTTGGATCAACAGCACTCACCTTCTTCGCNGCGTCTGCTTACGTGCTCCAAACCAGAAAAAACCTGAGTGCCATGGGAGGNTTTCTCTTNATAGGCTTAATGGTCGCTTTTGTTGGCGGGATAGCCAATATTTTTCTTCAGATTCCTGCGCTGGCCCTGACTGTGAGCTGTATGTTTGCTATTCTTTGCACCGGCTTAATCATGTGGCAGACGAGTATGATCATTCACGGGGGTGAGCGGAATTACATCTCTGCTACGGTCACGCTTTTTGTAATGTTGTACAATCTCTTCACAGTCTTTTTAACATTTTTTGGGATGGGGAATGATGATTAGGCGGGTGCGACGTAGGNGCTNAATTAATCAGACAGCCAACTTTTAAGTTAATAAACAGGTTNCAGGGAATGGTGGCGAGGGTATGAACGCAGATGTTACACCCTCGCCTGCTTGTCATGTCTCTTTGCATAACTGGGACGCAAAAGTCGCCGTAGATTTAGCGAAAAAATATGGCATTACTCTTACAGTGTCGCACTTTGAAATATTAGGCTTAGCGAGAAGTTTTTTCTTCGAATATGGATTTTCGCCCTCCTCGAGACCGCTAGCAAAATATATCTCATGTAAAAAGGGGCTTGAGAAAAGCCGAAGTATATACCTTTTGACTCTATTCCCTCAGAAACCGGCCCTACTTATTGCTGAGATTGCTGGATTGCCAAAACCAAAAAATTGTTTGTAACAGTACATTATGGATGAAAACGACCCAACCTTGCTGCACTTGCAAAAGTGTAGCACAAAGTACAACATGGCAGAGCGACTTAAAGGCAAAACCATTTATAGCCTCCTATCGAATTTGAAGGGTTGGGAAGTTATCGATGAGGATAATTTACCCAAGCTGCGATGCACCTTTTTATGTCGTACTTTTTCTGGGAGTATGTCCNTTGCCAACGACATCGCAAAAATATCAGAAGAGCAGAACCATCACCCAAAAATGATAGTCGAATATAAAAAAGTCACTGTAATATGGTGGACCCATGAGCTCTCCGGCCTCCACCACAACGATTTCATTATGGCGGCAAAATGCTCCCGCATCGCCTCAAGGCTCTAGTGCACGACAATAGTTATCAGCTCAGAAATTAATGGCGGAATGTGGGGCAGGTGATACTGGTTGCCCAGTAAAAGTTGGAGAGTGTGTTTTCCAGAAGGGAGAGTAAGCTGGGCTTCTGTTTGTCCCCCACCGAAGTGAAGTATCTCCGCACTGGCAGGAATTGGTTTTAAAAGATCTGGCAAGCTTCTTTGATTTATTAATAAGTGATGATGTCCCGTCTCGGCTATCGCAACCCCGGCCGGAGCCACACCCATTCCGCGCAAGCCAAATTGGACAATGATTGGTTTATCATTTTTAAATACTTCACCATCCTTTGGTTGTATGAAATATAGCTCTGCATTTTCTGGCGAGATACGGTTGATGGTAAGCAAATCGTCATCTCCCATGGCCTCTTCCCACAATGAGCCACACGTTATTGCAGCTAATAGCAAAATGATATGGTGTACTTTCAAATTTATACCTTTTTTCCTAGTAAGCGATAAAAAGGGTACCAAAAATACTAATTAAACCCCACATTAAATACAAAAAAATAAAATATTAACACTGTTTGAAACTTGAAAAAGAATCCTGTGTAAAGTGATAATAAAAGGGTGATTAAGCATGACTATAATATTGATGATTACAAAGACCAATTTGCGTGCAAGTCTGGCGACTTCAAAAACTCCCTCAAACGTTACTTCACCGGACCCATAGAGGAATTCCCCTCCTCTGTAAAACATTACCGAATGCGCGCAGAGTTTAGGATCTGTCACAGTAAAGATTCGGCTTTTTACGCAATGACAGAGGGAACAACGCGTCGTCCTTATCGCGTAGACCAATTTTTGATCGGCAACAAGAAGATCAACCAATTGATGCCCGAGCTGTTGCACTACATAAATGAATGCTTGGTCTTAAGACAGAAACTATTTTCTGTAGAGTTTCTTACCTCTACTCATGGAGAAGCTCTGATCACGCTAATCTATCACAAACATCTTGACCCGATCTGGTCGGCCAAGGCGACTAGCATCCAAAATAATTTGAGAGCCTTCATTATCGGACGAAGCCGAGGCCAAAAACTAGTTTTAACGCAAGATTATGTATCTGAGAGCTTTTTTGTTAATGATCGTGTTCTCACTTACCGACACACAGAATCNTGTTTTACTCAGCCAAATGCCGAAATAAATCAGNAATTATTACATTGGGTGGACAAATCCTGTGCAAAAGCCCCTTGGGACTTGGTTGAGCTCTATTGCGGAAACTGTAATTTCACGGTGGCGCTGGCTCCAAAATTTCAAAAGGTCTTTGCAACAGAGGTTTCCAAAGTAGCCGTAAAAAGCGCTAAAACAAATTTGGTAGCAAATAACATCCANAATGTCACGATAGTNAGAATGTCGAGCGAGGAGTTTTCACAGGCTTTTAATAGGAAGCGAAGTTTTAGGAGATTATCAGGGATAGAGCTAGAAAGGTTTAAGTTTAATACCATTCTCGTAGACCCCCCACGAAGTGGTCTTGACGAACCGACTTTAAGACTTACTTCGCAGTTTGACCGAGTAATATATATATCATGTAATACGGTCACGTTAATTAGTAACATAGAAATTCTCCACCAAACCCACGAAGTGGAGTGTGCTGCAGTATTTGATCAATTTCCTTGGACCAAGCACTTGGAAGTGGGCGTGATTTTACGAAAACGTCGGTACAAATAATAACGGCGGAGACGACCGAGTTGTGCATGATTTCACTAACTTGAGTTTTTCTCAGCTATCAAGATGTGATTCTTGATCTGGAATCATTGGTTGAGGAATCTCTTTCTTTGCTTTCGCACCAAGCACCCTGAGCTCCTCAGTTCGCTGAATCAAATTACCCCGACCTAAAAGCAGACGCTTTCGGGCCGTCGAGAGTGATTCTGTACCCCTAGCAAGATGTTTCGATACTTCATCAAGCGACTCAACATATAGCGCGAATTGATCATATAACTTTCCAGCCCGCTCAGCAATGACAAGCGCATTCTGATTTTGATCAGCATACCGCCAGATGTTTTTTATAGTACGTAATGTTGCCATTAGAGTGGTAGGGCTTACTAAGATGATGCCACGATCATAGGCATCTGTCATTAATTCTGGTCCTTGGTCGAGCGCCAGTAAAAATGCTCCCTCAATCGGTACGAAAATAAGTACAAAATCTAAGCTATTGACGCCATCTAAGGTTTCATATTTTTTTTCGCTCAAAACCCGGATATGAGCCTTCATCGATGCAAGATGTTTCTTCAAAAATCTCGATTTTTGTAGATTACTTTCGCTGTTATGGTATGCCTCGTAAGCAACTAAGCTTATCTTAGAGTCGATTATTATGTCTCGTCCCTCTGGTAAATGAACTACAACATCGGGGGCTCTTCGACGGCCTTCCTCATCCGTTTTGTTCGCCTGCGTTGTATATTCACGCCCTTTAGTTAAACCGGAGTCCTCTAAAAGTTTTTCAAGAATAAACTCACCCCAATTTCCTTGGACTTTATTATCGCCGCGGAGCGCACTGGCCAGTGTAAGTGCGTCTGACGAAACTTGCTGAGTCTGTTTTTGTAACTCACTAATTTTACCCACGAGAATATTTCGATCAGCCGCCTCCTTGTCGTATGAGGACTCCACTTGTTTTCGGAAATCTCCAATATCGCGCCTAAGCGGCGTCAGCGTGTCCTCTATTGTGGACTTACTCTTGAGCACAAATTCTTTTTGTTTTTCATCAAAGATTCGATTGGCTAAATTTTCAAACTCAGCAGCAATTTGATTTCTATTTGTTGTCAAAAAAGCAATTTGTGCCTTGTGATTTTCGTCATTAATTGCAGATTTTTGCGCCAAAGCCGCACATCTCTCTGTTAACTTTTCTTTTTCAGAATTAACTTTTTCCAGTAAAGCATTAGTTTTAGCTTCAAACTCTCGTGATATAAGAATTTGACCCTCCAGACGCGCAACACGTGATCTCATTATCAATGAAACTATTATTCCTCCAATAACGAGACTGATCAACATTACCAAAATAAAGTGCGAGAGATAAGAAACTTGTATAGCAGATTCCATAGATATATCTTAACCAGTAATATCAAATAAATATTTATTTTTTACCAACTTCAAACGCTTTCAACCGTGATTAAGTATGACTAACCTTCCACCCTTGCCACAATTAATCGATATTAGCCTGTTTTACTCAGCAATAAACAAGGGTACCACCATTCTGGTCCCTAATCAGCGATTAGTCGANAGTATTAATCAAGCTTGGAGCCTGATACAAAAGCACCAAGTATGGGAAACTCCGCAAATTTTTACCCTAGAAACATGGCTGAAAATATGTTGGGATCGTTTACAAGATATGCATCATCCAGAGGTAACAGAACATTCTGTCGTGTCTGACGAACACTATAGATATTTATGGTACAAAGCCATTCAAAAGCACGATCCAGAGCTTGCGCCNAATTATNTAGACTTAGCGAAAGATACGGAAAAAAATATCGAAACATGGCTACTCGATACCAGAGAATTTAACAATGAAAGTTATGGACCAATTCGTTTCTCGAGGTGGAGAAGAACCTATCTTGAGCTACTAAAAAAGAACAAAATCGTNACGCAGGGTCAGAGCTGGTTGATCACAATGAAAAGTTTTAAACAAGGTGATTTGCCCCAGTTGACCGCAATAGCTTTATATGGCTTCCAAGCAGTTAGTCCATTGGAATTTGAGACTATCAGCGCGGCTACTCAAGAACTTTCCTCAATTGATCAATCTCTCTCTGCGATTAACATGGTACGTTCTGCTAGATCCTCACGAAATTCAGGGCTTAGTTTCACCGCACAAAGTAAAAAATTACATCTAACTAAAGCAAGGAAGGTACGCTGCTTGGATCAAAGCAATGAACTGATAGTATCGGCTATATGGGCCGCCGAGGAGTTAAAGAAAAATCAAAATCAACGAATCGCTATCGTTGTATCTGATCTAGGAAGCCGTTTAGAAGAAATTTACCGGGTTATCAATAAGATATTTATTGCCAGAGGTGTTAAATCAAGTGTAAATTTCTCCGCAGGCACACCNCTAATNAGCACTCCAATAGTTTCCGCAGCGATAGATTTGCTGAATATAGCGGAGGAAGAGAAATCATTAAGCTTATGGAAAAAAATAATNCACTCTCCATTCAGCGCATTCAGCCAACTGGAATCTAGTTCAAAAATAAAGTTAGAACACAAATTATCGGAATTACGACAATTTAAAATACCCACATGGAAGTTTCTATACCTTTTAAAAAGCTTAGAGGGAACAGCGCATAAGTTTCATCTCAATCTTGCTGAAGTGATTGAAAAAAATGAGAAACAAAAAACTTTAAATTTAAAAATGAATTTTTCAGACTGGGCATTTTTTTTTACCGACTTACTTGANGATTTAGGCTGGCCTGGTGACAGGCCTCTTTCAAGCATTGAGTATCAGCAAAGGAAAAACCTTTCCATTACTCTGGAAACATTTTCTAAATTTGATAATCTAAATGTAAAGACCACTTTCNGTGAGGCTAAGACGACATTCGAAGCAATANTATCAAATCATATTTTTCATCCCCAATCACCAGATGCACCCCTACATATACTAGGTTTGCTTGAGGCGTCTGGGCTTAGGTTTAATTCAATATGGGTGCTCGGCCTAGAGAGCAGGATCTTCCCAAGACCNACTATAACAAACCCCCTACTCCCGCCATCTTATCAGCGAAGACATGGACTCCCTAGGAGCCTGCCGGAAGCCGAGTATGTTATCTCACGATGCCTGATTGAAAACTATCATAATAACTGTAAATCTTTGTTCCTGAGTTATCCGGAAATATCCGATGATGAAATATTAAGAGAATGCTCTCTCCTTGAAGAGGTCATTAGAATCGAATCTGCTCAAATAAACCTTATTAATGAGCAAGCGGCAACAGTCAGGCAAGAAAGCTATGAAGATCGCTGTGAAACCTACACACAGATAAATATTCCTCTCAGGTCCTCAGAAATGCGCGTGTGTGGAGGCATAGCAGTCTTAAGGGATCAATCTGTATGCCCTATCAATGCCTTTATTATCCACAGACTGAACATAACTTATCCCATAGATCCGGTCCAGGGACTTGATAACNCGCAACGTGGGATATTGATCCATGAAACTATGTCGAAAATTTGGAATACATTAAGACACTCGATTGCTCTCAAAAGAAAGACTGACCAAGAGCTAGATCTCCTTATTGATAAGACAACAACAGCCACGTTTTTAAATTATATTAGTCGATTTGAGTCTCTGAAGAGTAATAATCTGTTTGNATTAGAGAAAAATAGAGTCAAAAAACTTATTAAAGATTGGCTACAACTAGAAACGCAACGAGGTCCCTTTGAAGTGATCCATACTGAGAAAAAAACTAAGATTAAGCTGGGAGAATTATCTTTTTGTCTTGCAATTGACAGAATTGACCAGATTGGACAAAAGTCATTTGTAATTGATTATAAGACAGGAACACTATCTCCAGCACGTTGGAATGACGAGCGTTTATTGGATCCACAATTACCCGCTTATTTACTATCAGTGGAGCCTCATGCTGACGGCCTGGCATACGCCCAACTAAAGGCAGGTGATCTTAGGTGGATAGGTCAGAGTTCTATTGATTTAGACATGCGATTGGAGGAGATCAAAGATTGGTCAGGCCAATTGAATAACTGGAAAGAAAAGTTAATGAATCTTGCCAATGAATTTGAAGCTGGNGATATTTCATTTGTATTTCACGATAAAAATCGATTTAAGCACCAGGAATTCCTCCTTCCGGTTAACCGTTGGCCCGAACTTCCTTTGATCACTGAATGAGATGGACATTATCAACCTAATGCAACTTGACGATAAAAATGACTGTGATCCTCGTATTAAAGCTCTCGAGTCGATGTCAGGGTGTATTGTTTCTGCACCTGCAGGATCAGGTAAAACTGGTCTTTTGACGCAGAGATTTTTGCGTCTTCTGAGCTATGTAAATAATCCTGAGGAAATNTTGTGCATCACTTTTACACGAAAAGCTGCTTCGGAGATGTCGAATAGAATTTACCACGCCTTGAAGCGAGCAGAAAATCCTGAGCCACCAGAAAAAAATCACGAGAGACTCACTTGGGGCTTAGCACGTGATGCTCTCAAAAAAAGTAAAAAAATGAATTGGCAACTCACTGAGTTACCAGAAAGGTTGAGAATTCAAACAATTGATGGATTCACTAGAAACATATCAAACCAGTTCTGTCTCGAAACGACTCTTAGATCATCATTCGAGCCGTGTGAACAGCCCGAGACATTGTATCGACTCGCAGCCCGTAACCTTTTGGATCAATTAGATGATGTAGGCGAAACCAGCAATCAGCTAAAGATTCTCATTTCCCACCTTGGAAATAATTTTGCTCTGTGCGAGAAACATCTGAGTCACTTATTGCAATCGAGGGAGCAATGGCTACCGATGATATTTCAAGCCTCTAAACGAGAGAACTATTTCCAACAAGTGCTGAATAAAATAGTTTTTGAGAGTCTAACCAAACTAAAGGATCTCCTTGAACCTGTTACTAACGATCTTTTACACGTGACAAAAGCCTCGGCTTCTTATTTATCGGGCAAGCCAAACTGCCCAATCCTAAGCCTGAAAAACCTGGATTGCCTGCCACAGCAGCACACTGATGAGCTACCACAATGGAAAATTTTAATTTCACAATTTTTAACAACACAAAATAAGNTAAGGTCTATCTTGCGAGAATCAGACGGATTTCCGAACGGCAAAAGTGAACATAAAGCTCGCATGCTTGGACTAATTGCTTGGTTACGGGCACGTCCATCTATTGTCGATATGATGATATATGTCGTTAATCTCCCGACTAAGCAAATCGAAGAGACAGAAAAAAAAATTTTAGATACCTTGATTTTCCTCTTGCCCAGGCTNGTCGCTGAGTTAAACGTGATCTTTCTAGAAAAAAAGCAGTGTGATTATCCATTAATAACCCTATCCGCCTTGGAAGCTGTATCAAATTTTTCACATTCGGATGCCATATCTGATGTCACGTTACGATTAGACTATCAACTAAAGCATATATTAGTTGACGAATTTCAAGATACCTCAGCGTCGCAGATTCGTCTCATTGAATCGCTTATGTCTGGTTGGGAGGTGGGAGATGGGAGAAGTCTTTTTGCAGTCGGTGATGCAATGCAATCAATTTATAGCTTTAGGAATGCGAATGTGAGACTTTTCATGAGAGCCCAGCAGTTCCCCATAGGCCCTTTGAAATGTGAGACCATCAGTCTTCACTCTAACTTCCGTTCGTATCCCTCGATAGTTAACTGGGTAAACAAACATTTTGATAATTCCCAAGAGACCACGTGTCAAAACGATCAGGTGATGTTCACTGCGTCTTCTGCAAAAAAAAAATCGGAAGTTAACACTGGGGTAGAGTTCGTTGGATATGAAGGAACACAATTCGATAAATTTGAAGCGGAGCGTGTAGCGAAAATTTGCTTGGACATTCGAGATAACCAAGGACCTCAAACAGTTGCAATCTTGGTTAGAAACCGGACGCACCTAACACATATAATTCCAGAACTAAAGCGAGTTGGTATCAACTGGAAGGCGACGGATATCTATCCTTTGAGAAGGAAAATGGTTGTGGTTGACCTACTATCTATCACCAGAGCTATTTTATCGCCAACCGACAGGGTAGCCTGGTTTGGAGTTTTAAGGGCTCCCTTCTGTGGCTTTGAACTTAAAGATTTACTNACGATATCAACATTTAATTCTAATAATTCAACTCCATTTGAGCTTACGCTCGTCGAGCAAATAACCAAAATTCATGCAGAATCTAANGTACCAGGANTGACGAAATTAACTCCAGATGGTCAAATTATTCTTGAACGAGTAGCACCAATATTAACGTCTGTATGGGACAATCGGATGAGAGGAAGACTCTGTGATGCGGTTGAAACATGTTGGTTAAAATTAGGNGGGGACAAAACGCTGTATAACGAAAGTNATTTTTCGGATGCAGAGCGTTATTTACAATTACTCGCTAATCACGAAGTTGATGGATCAATTCAGAATTGGGAATCGTTTCAAAGTGCGGTGGATGCTCTTTATTCAGCCCCACTGAATTTGGTAAGCCACAAAGATCGTGTTACACAATTCAACATAATGACTATTCATAAGTCNAAGGGATTAGAGTTCGATCAAGTATTGATACCCGGTTTATCCCGAGCAGGAATTGGCTCAGATCAATCACTACTGCAATGGCGAGAGCATGTTCATTCCTCTGGAGAGGTTGATCTTTTATTTTCAGCAATTGGTGCGCATGATGAAACTGATAGTGAGTTATTTAAATTTCTAAAATTTGAGGCTAGGAGAAATGCGCTGACAGAGAACAAAAGACTTCTTTACGTTGCTTGNACTCGTGCAATTAAAAAAATATTTTTATTTGCAGAAATCAAGCAAGGCAGCAAAAAGACTCTCAAAAATCCCGTGCAAACTTCCCTCTTAAACTCTATTTGGCACTCAATCTCCGAAGAAATTGAACAAGATAAAATTATACTCGAGACAGATTTAAAAGTAATAAAGGATATTTCTCCTACAAAAAATCATCACAAACTACGACGTCTGCCACCAAAACTTGAGTGTAAAAATGAAACCAGATTTGGTATCGACAACAGAATTAAAAGTCAAGGCGACAGTTTGGATACATCCCANTATGAGGTTGCATATCNAGATGATCGATCAGCCCGTTCGCGNGCACTTGGGACAGTGTTACACAAGACAATTAAACAAATCTCATTAGAGGGAATACCTGCGTGGACAACGACTAGGATTAAAGATCACAAGGTCGTTATGTNCAGTCGCCTTAAAGAAATTGGGTTTCTTGCAACAGTTGAAGAGCTCAAAGAGCTTGAATTGGCAATTTGTAAGACGTTAAGTGACACAGATGGTCGTTGGATTTTGGGATCGCATAGCAGCACTCAGGTTGAATATTCTATAAACTATAAATTAAGGCAAAATGGACAGATCAATAGGTCAACTATTGATCTGACTTTTGTCGAAAATGGGTATAGGTGGATTATAGACTACAAATACTATCAACAACGAGAGAATGAGACAAAAGCTGCTTTTTATGAGCGAGTAAAAAATGAAAACGCACCGCAGCTTTTGCACTATGGAAAGCTTCTTGAAAAAATGAGTAAACTCCCGATCAGATGCGCAATATATTTACTCGGAGCACCAAAGTTGCTTGAGATTCCTTATCATTAATTTTTTTAGTGTGAATTTAGCGTTACAATACCGTTCACATCAGTTATTTTTCTACAAACAAGGGTTTAAAATGATATCTAGGCCAGTTGATAATGTGCATATCGAGTCACATGAAAATCTTATTACACCTCAAGAGCTTAAATCTCAGCTGCCAATNACAGTATCAGCTCGCAAAACTGTNGAANATAGTCGAAAACAGATTGAAGATATTCTAGATCATAGAGATAAGCGAATTTTCGTAGTTGTTGGTCCATGTTCGATTCATAATGTCGAATCCGCTCTTGAGTACGCAAGAAAACTCAAATTACTGTCCGCTGAACTGTCAGATTGTATGTTATTGGTAATGAGAGTTTATTTCGAAAAACCAAGAACTACCGTCGGATGGAAGGGTTTGATTAACGATCCCTACATGGATGATTCCTTTAAAATAGCCGATGGACTAAAATTAGGACGGCAATTGCTGCTGGATATATTAGAACTTGGCTTACCGACTGCCACAGAGGCATTAGACCCAATATCACCACAATATATCCAGGATTTGATAAGCTGGTCCGCAATTGGGGCGCGGACGACTGAATCACAAACGCATAGAGAGATGGCCTCGGGACTTTCATCTTCAGTTGGTTTTAAAAATGGCACTGACGGTAGTCTCAGTTCGGCTGTAAATGCCCTTAAGTCTGTTGCAAAAAAACACCGGTTTCTGGGTATCAACAGTGCTGGTGAAGTTGCGGTAGTTACGACACGTGGTAACCACGCTGCCCATATAGTTCTGCGCGGTGGAAATGGAAAACCAAACTACGACGCTATAAGCATTTCAAACTGTGAGAAGCAACTTGAAATAGCTAATCTGTCAACCAATATCATGGTCGANTGCAGCCACGCAAATTCTAATAAAGATCATACTTTACAGCCACGAGTNATTGAAAATATAGCTGAACAAATCGCAGATGGTAATCGGTCTATCATTGGCCTGATGATGGAAAGTAACTTAGAAGCTGGAAATCAGAAAATGACACCCAGCGGGAAAGACCTCCAATACGGTGTGTCAGTAACAGATGCTTGTATGAGTTGGAACAAAACACAGGAAACCTTAGCAGCNATGGCGAAAAAAATTCGTGGTGCGTTAATGAACCGATAGTGACTAACTCTAATTTATAATTAAAGATAAATATCAAGGCGTGATAACGCCCTTTTTTGGTTTATTGAGAGAGACTATGATTAAAGTCTTGTTGTTATTAGGCGTCCTTCTCGTGCTTTGGTACTGGCATAGATTCTTGCACAAGTTACCGTCGGAAAAGCGAAACTCCTTCCTTTGGAAGAGCGTATTTTTCGTAGTTTTTTCAGGGTCTGTGGCTCTTGTGATAATGGGAAGACTTCATTGGATAGGAGCGGGTCTTGCCGCCCTATTACCCGTTACAAAGGTAATTTTTTCGATGGGTCTTAGAGCACTGCCTCTTTTACAAATGTTTAAAAGATTTCGATCATCGCCATCTCATATTCGGACTGAATACATCGACGCTGAAATAAATTTTTTTACAAAAATGATGGATGGTGAAGTTTTATTAGGAGACTACCGCGGAAGAAAGCTAAGTATGTTAACCAGTGATGAGCTCAACGCTCTATCCGAGTGGCTGAAGTTACAGGATCAAGAGTCCTATTTCTTATTAAATACTTATGTGATTAGGATGAGGAAAGGTACCAATAATGAAAATTATTCTCAAAATCACGCAAATAATTCTTTTTCTAAAATGTCTGAAAGAGACGCACTTCAGATTCTTGGGCTTGATGAAGGCACAAGTAATGAAGAAATCATAAAGTCACATAAGCGCCTGATCCAGCGTCTTCATCCTGATCGCGGAGGTAGCGACTACCTTGCAGCCAAAATAAATGCAGCAAAGGACAGACTCCTTGGGTAACATAAGTCCATAGCAAAACTATCTTTAACTTATTGGCCACATATTCTGTTTCACGACGAAATGTTAATGGTTGTAAAACCATTAAAATAGAGCCCTAAATACGAGAACTTTGTGCGAAAAAATTAGTTAATCATGAGTCTCAAGCGCACATGATGCTGTCGAAATCGTGACCCGCACGAATAACGATAAGGTGTGCTAATTTCGGTGTTTTTTTGCTTAAATACCGAATAAACCGAATCTTATATCGTCACTTTGAGGGGACAATTGTTCCTATCAGCTTAGCCGTTATCTGATATTTGCTTAAAANTCNNNNTAAANAATTCCTTATAAACAACTTTNTAAAGATCGGAAAATAATTTATANACATACTTAAGCTTGACTTTAGATGTNACGTCATTTGGANNCCTTCTTTAACAACTGCCGTTTGATGTACGAACTAACACGACGCACTGTTATNCTCTTGGCTCAATACGTAATTTTCTATCAAACATAAAAATTCTTTTCAATCCTGTCCNATACCATCAGAAACAAGGCNCTAAAACATTAGTATCCATATTTTTTGATAGATAATTTTTAAAGCAATTAATTGCTGTTATTGATAAGCTACAAAGAAGCTTCAGGGAAACCTCTAGTGATATATGTTTTTTAAATTAATTTATCATGCGACTTACGAAAGGAAGTCTACGATTTCCACCTTGAATAACTATAGAAGACTCAAAGCCTTTGGATTGTTACAGATAAATCCTTAAAATCCCCCGGCAAAATTGTGAAGAACGTTATCAAACTGCTTAAAAGATTTTGTACAAATCCAATATTTTTATCAAACGATCCAAATCTTCTTTACAGCCACGCGAGCCTTTCAAAAGTCATGTAAACTAGGGGAGTTTGTGCTTACGCTACAGAAAAACTTAATACTTGGGCACCCAGTTGATTTTGCAGTAGTTGAGTTCAAGTCTTAAAAAAGGAAATGTTATGCCTACAAAAGCATCTACGCTCGATTTAGCAATNGAGTTAATCACAAAGCCATCGATAACGCCAGACGATATGGGTTGTCAGGATTTACTAATAGAACGATTAAAAAAGATCGGATTTATCATCTATAGGTTGCCCTTTGATAATGTTACAAATTTTTGGGCCATTCGAGGGGATGAGGGACCGATGATTTGTTTTGCGGGACACACAGATGTCGTCCCCCCCGGTCGTGATGAATTATGGGAATCACCGCCTTTTGCACCAGAAATAAGAAATGGATATTTATATGGCAGGGGCGCTGCGGATATGAAAAGCTCACTCGCCGCAATGGTTGTCGCAGTAGAGGTATTCGTTAGAGAAAATCCTTGTCACACTGGCCGAATTGCATTTTTAGTAACAAGCGACGAAGAAGGAATTGGCGAATCTGGTACAAAATTGGTGGTAAAATGGCTAAGAGAGCAAAATATAGTCCCGGACTGGTGTATTGTGGGCGAACCGACAAGTACTAATGTATTCGGAGATATCATAAAACATGGACGCCGAGGCTCTCTAAACGGAGTGTTTACAGCTTTTGGCGTCCAGGGGCATATTGCTTATCCAGAACATGCAGTAAATCCGATCCATGAATGCCTGCCTGCACTACACGAACTCACCCAAGAAATTTGGGATGAGGGTTGCGTAAATTTTCAACCCACGTCTCTTCAAATTTCAAANCTTCATTCGGGCGATGGCATCACAAATGTCATACCAGCGATGTGTGAAGCGCATCTTAATTTCAGGTACTCCAATAAGCTCCATGCGGACGAAATCAAACGTCGAACCTGCACTATTTTAGACAAACATAACATCGATTACGCTATTGATTGGAGGCTCAGTGGTGAACCCTTTTTAACGGTAGCAAAAACGTTAGTAAGTAATTTAAAAGCAGCAATNTTTGAAATCACAGGGCAAACTGCTGCATTGTCTACAACTGGAGGTACTTCTGATGGCCGTTTTATTGCTACCCTCACATCAGAGGTCATTGAATTTGGACCCATTAACGCGAGTATCCATCAGGCCAATGAGCATATCGCAGTGGGAGATTTAGAGAGGCTAACCGAAATCTACAGAACTGTACTGTTAAGAATGATTTCATAGATCGCCACGGCCCAAGTTCAGGACTTCAACTTTGGCGGTAGTCTGCGGTTAATGTAGATGTCATATCGCGTTGATTTGCCCCTCAAGACAACATCTGGCTTTTGATTTGTTAAGCCTGGTGACTTGTTGGAGCGCTTTACGACTGTGCGATATCTGGCATGTCGCATGGCTTTCTTGAAAACTTTACTAGCATCGCTATCCGCCCCAACTAAATTTTGCAGCGCATGCATTTCCTTTTTTGCTTTAGCCACTTTAGCAGGTAATTCAAACATAGGATCTAGGTATATTACATCGAACTTATTTTCCGGTGCTAGTTTTGCTAAATAGTCATAAGCATCTATCTTATTCAGTTTCAAGCGCTCTGTAATATGTGCAAGATCTACAGTATCTGATGTCATTTCACTAGCGCGAGCCAATCCATCACAGAGTAGCTCATAAACTATGGGATTCCGCTCCAGCATTAAAATTTTGCATCCCAGAGTGGCTAATATAAAAGAATCAATACCTAGGCCCGCAGTTAGGTCCAACACTTTAGGCTTACACTCGTTTGTAACCCCTACAGCCTTGGCTAAAGCCTGCCCATTTCCACCTCCATATTTTCTGCGATATATAATTTGTTTTGAGTCAAAATTACAATAAATGGGCCCCTGCTTCAAGGAACTATGACATCGTAGCGAAAGCCCCAAAGCACCGTAATGAAGATGGTATTTACTTAAGTGTTGAGCATGACCCTTAAGTGTCATATCTGAGACTGAGGAAATTAACGGGAGTTTAAGATGAGAAGCAGTATTTGATGCTTTTCCTCTAAATACCTCGTGCTCATACATCACATAACTGACCATCTTTCGTGCGCTTGTTTCAAACAAAGGCTCATCCATATAGCGTTACCGATGCCTTCTGACTATCAAAACGTAATGTTGTTAAAGACCGCCATACCAACGCGACATACCCTCCAGCTAGAGCAATAAATATAAATAATTCAATTAGCACATAAAATTTTTTCTAAAGTCAAAAGCGCCAAAATGGTGCACTGAGTTACTCACATTAACTGTGCATAACTTTGTTGATAAAGACTCTTGTATTTCATTCAAACCTATATAAATCAACACCTTTAGCAGATTGATTAATTATTAACCACTTTAAAATATTTATATAAATCAATGGTTTAAGCGAATTTATACAAATAATCAAGGACTTATAATAACTTTGTGAAACATCCATAAGAAAACTTTAGTATCTGTGGAAAAATAACTCTCATCAATAAAAAAATGCAAATTATCCTAAAAATTTATTGCCACAATATCTTTTTCATGTTAACGATATCTCGGCATCGATAGATGTCTTTGCGAGACCAAAAAAAGATTTTTGCTCAAATAATTTCGATCCAATCAGAGCCATATTCATAATTTGCGTAGTGCACCTTTCCGAGATTTCCAGACCGTTGCTCAACTAAATTTTTCAAAGCCTCTTGGCAATTATTTCGATCACTCATATGACCAAAAAGAACATGTTGTAACCGAGTTCGATCAATTTTATTCAAGAAATCGATGGCTTGCTCATTACTTAGATGCCCCCATCCGCCAGAGATACGAGCCTTCAAAAAAGAGGGATACATTCCTTGAGCTAGCATTAACTCATCATGATTTGCCTCCAAAAGAAGTGCATCCAAGCTATCATAGTGCTCAAAAATATTTGGCGTCAAATGACCCAGATCTGTAAGCACTCCGAACCTTAAAAAGTTAGCTTCAAATATATACTGCAACGGCTCCAAAGCATCATGGGGTACGGTAATGCCCAAAATTCTGAAATCACCAACGTTAAATGGGACCTCTGTATCCACTATATTTATTAATTCTAAAGATTCATCATACACAGCACGATAAGTTCCCGCACTGAGATATATAGGAATTTTATATTTTTTACAAAGTCCTGGCACACCGCTCCAGTGGTCATCATGTTCATGGGTGACGAGTATTGCATCTATGTCTTGGGGCTTTATATTGAGTCGCTGTAATCGATCGGTGGTTTGCTTTAAAGAAAACCCGCAGTCAACTAATAAAGAAGTCGAATTAGTGGAAACAACTGTACAATTTCCCTTACTACTACTTCCGATAGAAGCAAATTTCATAATTAAAGATTACAACTTAGGATAAATTACTGCGTAAAATCGCAAGCAAACGAGTGGTATCTGGAATATCTAAATAACTTCCATCTAAATTTGTAATCGATACGTGGACCTTCTTATGAAGCTGCTTAACAGTTACCTTATAACTGATCCTTGGTTTAGAACCTTTGGAGTTGAAATTGAGCCATCTACTTAAAAAGCCTTCATTCACCAAATTCTCTGTTTTAAAATCTACGAGAAAGAATCCCTCGCTCCTATTTTTATCTAAAACAGAAAATCCTCCTCTGGAAAGCGAATAATTCACTGACGCCCAGCTTCTCTGATATGACAACATGATTTCTATATAAGGCTGGTCAACATCAACAAACACCTGATTTACCTTTGGCTCTCCACCAATATTCTGAGCTAAAAGCGAAACCTGAGAAAAATCTGAGGCAGCAGCAAGGTCATTCGCGACTAATTCCAAAAATTCTTTCCCTCTGTCATCACTGTCAGAAGCAAGCGGCCAAGGAGACGAAGAGTCTGCACCAAACTCCTCTTGGTCATGAAGGGTCGAGACCTCTGAGCTATTCACACCGATACCTGGCACAACGAAAATCCTGAAACGATGGAGTTTCTCTTCATCCGATTTCAAATTAATCCAAGCCGTGTCAATCATTCCTTTAGCCGCATCTACTCTGTAGCTTGGAATCCCATTTCTACTCAGAAGACCCCGTACCCGCGGCCAAATTTCACTGGGAGGGAGATTCACCAGAATCCAACGCCTGTCCTCAAAACTTTGTATCTTAACAACTTGTTCAAAGGTATTTACTGAAGCAGGATTTGGACGCGGAACCTCGTAATCAAAGGGAATTAATTTATTTTGGTCATCGCCGGGAATTATAAAAATATCCTCTGTCAAATCATACTTAAGCCCATCTGGAACAGTTATTAAAGCGGTTTCCTCCTCCAATAAATAATCATTTGAGCGATCTCTGATTCCCAGCCACTCACATCCTGAGGCTAAAAAAATAGGAGCTAAAAGCAGCATACTAATTTTTTTTTGCATTCTAACAAATGACCTCTAAATTTTTTTTAAGTTAATATTTTTTGCTTAATCTTGGCCCGTAGCATAGCCAATTGAACACGCTCATGAAATCCATCGGAAAGAGGCGTCAGAGGCAGACGGAGCCTATTTTCAATCATTGCCATTTCTGATAAAGCCCATTTTACAGGAATAGGATTCGACTCAACAAATAGCGCATCATGCAACTCTCTCATTGAGGAATCAATTTCATACGCTCTGTCCTCATCTCTAGCAAGCGCAAAATCACACATCAATGCCATAGAATTCGGCACTATATTTGCCGTAACCGATATATTACCGTCACCGCCAAGCAACATTAGCTTTCTAGCAGTAGGATCATCGCCTGAATATATGGCGAAATCTCGAGGCCTATTTGCTATTATATTTGCTGCCCTTTCCAAATCTCCACTTGCTTCTTTAATCCCCACTACACGGCTTAAACTAGCTAAACGCAGCACTGTGTCTACATCTATATTACACGCTGTCCTACTGGGAACATTGTATAAAATTTGTTTAATATCAATGCTTTCTGCTATTATCTTAAAGTGTTGGTGTAATCCTTCCTGCGTTGGTTTATTGTAATAAGGAGTCACGAGCAAGCATGCGTCTGCACCAGCATCCTTTGCCGAAGCTGTAAGCTCTAAAGCTTCGTTAGTAGAATTAGCTCCCGTGCCAGCAATAATCGGGATCCGCCCATCCGAGGCAGAAACAACAAATTGAATTATTTTCTGATGTTCTGCCACATTTAAAGTCGAGGACTCCCCTGTTGTGCCGACCGCTACGATCGCGTTTGTTCCCTCCGAAATGTGCCAATCAACTAAATTTTTCAGGGCCTCCCAATCAACTTTACAGGACTGCCCACAAAATGGCGTGACTAACGCAACGATACTACCTCTTATCATCTCAGACTCCGAAAATTACTTTGCAATTTTAGTCGTACTTCTTATACCTTACACATTAAAGGCCACGCTTTATTATAAAACCACGTGAACTTAAACACATTAAAAATAGAGATTTGACTCTCCCTCTGGTCGATTTTTAAACCTACGGTGCACCCAAAGGTATTGCTCCGGTTTGATAAGAATAAGCTTTTCAATAATACCATTAATCAACTCGGCGTCCTTTAAATCATCACCGATGGGAAAATTTTCTATTGGGGGATAAAAAATTACTTTGTATCCACTGCTGTTTGGCATGCGTACGTGTGAAAATGGAACTACCCTAGCATTGCCACCTCTAGAGAATCTTGCAGTTGTATCGACTGTTGCCGCTGGGATGTTAAAAAACGGAGCAAATAGTCCACTACCGAGACCATAATCTTGGTCCGGACCAAACCATAATGCCCGCCCGCTTTTTAATCCTCGCAGGCAGGCCCGAACATCACGACGCTCAAATAGTCGGGTAGTTTTGTTTGCTTTACTAATGCGCCCCTTGGCCTGAATATAGTCAAATACAGGATTACTATGTGCACGATACATACCATCAAGCTTGTTACATATGGATGTAGCCGCAACAGCGCCGATCTCAAGTGTTGTATAATGTATGCCTAAGAGAACTGTTCCCTTACCGTCGTCTCGATTCAGATGATGTGTTCCCTCGAATTTTATTAGTCTCGCAAATCGTTTTTCTGACCACCACCATGCAATACCAATCTCAAACACTGCCTTTCCCATACTGACGAAATTATCTCGTAATAACTTTTTTTTTCGCAGATCATCCCAAGAAGGAAAGCAAAGATCTATATTGCGCTTTGCAATTCTTTTACGATTGCTATCAAACCGAAACGCTACAGCACCAAGAAGATTTCCGAGGCACATCAAAATTGGGTACGGTAATTGGGTGACAATCCACCAAATCGAGAGCATGATCCAAAGAATCCAGTGCCGTGGACGTGCGAGATGCCAAGGGAAGGACTCAGCTTGCAGTTTCATGTCAAGAATTATCTACTATACTAGAGGTTCTCATTACAATGTGAGGATAAATACTAAATTAATTTTTCTATCGGAACCTGAATTTCAACGCTTCTATTATAATCTACTCCCCTGAAATTGAACCCAAATATCTTTAAGAATTCGTCTCTGTAGCCCGGCAAATCCGCCAAATCGTCTAAGTTTTCATCTTTGGCTATACTCCAAGACCGAGATACCGCATTTTGTATTTGAGGCTGCATTTCTAAGTTATCTACTCGAAGCCGCCCCGAATTGTCGATTCTTGGTGAATCTTTATATAGACACTCTTTAAACAATCGATAAATCTGTTCAATGCAACCCTCATGCGTTCCATTACGCTTCATTTCACGGAATAAAATCGATAAGTATAGGGGCATTATGGGAATAGCAGCACTTGCTTGCGTGACAACAGCTTTTAATACTGACACTCTTGCGTCTCCCCCGATAGCTTGTAATCTTTTTCTTATGGCAAGTGCTTTGAGATCGAGATCTCTTTTTGCCACACCGATAGTTCCATGCCAGTATATGTCCCACGTTATTTTTTCTCCAATATAAGTGAAAGCAGTGGTTTTGATTCCAGTTGCTAGCACATTAGCCTCTTGGAGAGCTTGCATCCAAAGCATCCAGTCCTCTCCACCCATTACGGAAACCGTATCACTGATTTCTTTGTCATTAGCGGCTAAAATTTGAGATTTTTGCAGTCTTCCTTTTTGCACATCAAGCCCTAACATGCATATGTCTTTTCCAATCGGCTTTAACACAGACTGGTGAATAAGTCCAGTAACCGGATGCTCGCGGCGAGGGGCCGCTAGACTATAAACAACAAGATCAACTTGCCCTAAATCAGACTTGATTACCTCAATAGTACGCTCTTTGATGACTTTAGAAAATGCATCACCGTTTATACTTTTTGCGTAAACACCCGAGATTGTGGCCTGACGATGAAATTCTGCTGAGTTGTACCAACCGGCAGATGCGGTTTTTTTATCAGTGCCGGCTTTCTCAAAAAAAACACCGATTGTGGCGGCGCTTGCTCCAAACGCTGAAAAAATACGAGCGGCCAACCCATAACCAGCAGAGGCGCCGATAATCAGCACACGTTTAGGACCATCAATTTCCGGTTTGGATTTTATGTAAGCTATTTGTTCCTGCACATTTCTCGCGCAGCCTACCTGTGTGACTAGTTTGTTGGGAG
>PBJN01000035.1 GCA_002720735.1 Porticoccaceae bacterium | reverse complement strand
TGCACTTAAGATTGCGGTGGGTATTAATCCTAATACTGATCCAGATGGAGTAGGGCCGGAACAAGCGTTACCTGTATCGCCTTATCAATATATAGCCGCGGATATTACTGGCGATGGCCGAGTGACTTCAGCAGATGCATTGGCAATATTAAAAATGGCGGTCAACCTTACGTCTGCTCAACCTCGGAGGTGGGTATTTGTTGCTGAAGATCATGATTTTTGGGATGAAGACTCAAAATCCTTTACGACGACTCGCAGCGGTGTTATGTGGGATTCTGATGGAATCACCTTTGATTACCCTGAGAAGAGCGTACAGAACGTTGTGGGTGTCCTCATGGGCGATGTCAATGGTAACTGGAGTTCGCCAGAGGGGAGTGAAACCGTTGCCGAGAATTATTTTAGTGATCTGGTAGTATCACAAGGTGGGTCAATCGGGCAGTGGGGGATAAAGAGGACGCAAGGCCCAGTAGGCAATTTAAATGGAAAAGCGGTCACAGCCGCTGATATGATAGGAAATCCGCAATTCAAGGCGATGTCCTATGGAGGGTACAGAAGTACAACTAGGACTGATGGGCCCTCAATTTCTGACATTAAAGAGGACCTGTCGCTTCTCTTTCAGATGGGGGTAAGGCTGATTAGAACCTATAACACACAACAATATCCTTTTGCACGCAACACTTTGCAAGCAATCAGGGAGTTAAAAGCCGCTAACTCCAGTTTTGAGATGTATGTGATGTTAGGAGCTTGGATTGAGTGCAAAGATGCATGGACCTCGTCTCCGGACCACTCTGTTGGCAACACAGTAAAAAATGGAGAAGAGATAGCCGCCGCTGTTGACTTAGTGAATGAATATCCAGATATCGTCAAAATCATCGCAGTGGGTAATGAGTCGATGGTACGGTGGGCTACAAGTTATTTTGTGCCGCCAAGTGTCGTTTTATACCATGTAAATTATCTCCAAGATCTGAAGGAGAGGGGTGAAATACCTGCCGAAACATGGATTACAAGTTCCGACAACCATGCCTCGTGGGGAGGCAGTAGTGAGTATCGCAATACAGACTTGAAGGAGTTGATCCGAGCGGTTGACTTCGTCTCATTGCACACGTACCCATTTCACGATTCGCACCATAACCCAGATTTTTGGGTGGTTCCTGCAGATGAGGATAATCGCTCGATTAAGGAAAAGGTGGATTCGGCTATGGTGAGGGCAAGAAATTATGCTTCTGAGCAATACCGCGTGACCGCGGCTTATGTCCGAGATATTGGAGGCTCTGAAAAGCGGGTCGCCATCGGTGAGACTGGTTGGTCATCTCTGGCAAACTCTTTATATGGAAACCCTGGCTCAAATGCCGCTGATGAGTACAAAGAAAAGATGTTTTTCGACCTTATGACAGAGTGGTCTGGCACAAATAATGTAACCTTGTTTTATTTCGAGGCATTTGATGAGCCTTGGAAGGATACGTCGAATAGCCGCGGATCGGAAAATCACTTTGGTCTATTTACGGTCGATGGCAAGGCTAAATATGCCCTCTGGGATTTTGTAGACGAGGGGAATTTTGATGGTCTTGGGAGAGATGGGGGTCCGGTGCAAAAAACTTTTGACGGAGATGAATCATCAGTAATGGCGACAGTGTACCCACCCTCTTCAAACAACAATGACTCTCAGCAGACTCGGGATCGTATTTCAACCGTAAACACATCTCGATCGACCGGCGAGGTTGTAACAGAATCGGTCTATGTAATTTCAGATAGTTCTTTATTGCCCACTGAGCTCAACTCCATGACCTATCCAAGCTCAACATTATGGATAAACGCCTGGGAGGGGACGTCAACCCTAGAGATGGGTGCTGACAATATATTTACCCTCAAAACGGGTACCGGATCTTGGTGGGGAGCTGGACTTGAAATAGAGTCATCTTCGGGAGAAGACCTCTCGCAGTTTATTGGTGGGACACTTACTTTTGACATACGAGGCGATACTACGTCGAATTTCAATATCGGGTTTCAATCTGGACTTTGGGGCAACAGTTCGCGGCCTCAGGTAAATAATTTTGTGAGGTTTGGGCCGAAATTATCCCGATCAATAAACTCTTACTGGGTGACTCATGAGATTCCAATGTCCGAGATAAATAAGGGAGCAGATTTAACCGATGTAACATCACTGATTTACTTGATGGGGGACTCGGATTTTGACGGTCGTAATATTGAAATCAGGAATATTTTCTATCGTCAATAATGAGTTATACTTTACATTTTTACAATTGGTGTTTCACCTGTGTGGCGATTTTCTAAATATCTATTCTGTTTAACACTATTCATTTTGCCGTTCGAACAGACTTTTTGTGATGTACGACCAAATATAATGTTGATACTCCTCGATGATCTTGGAAAAGAGTGGGTCAGTGCCTATGGCGCGTCGGATATCGAAACACCCAACATAGATGAATTAGCAGCATCTGGGATGAGGTTTGAAAATGCGTGGTCAATGCCGCAATGTACGCCATCACGACTGTCTATTTTGACCGGGCAATATCCATTTAGACATGGATGGGTTAACCACTGGGATACGCCGAGGTGGGGCGATGCTTATTATGATTGGCGATTAAACCCAAGCCTCGCAAGAATAATGAGAGATGCTGGTTACAANACCGTAGCCGCNGGGAAATGGCAGGTGAATGATTTTCGTATAGAGCCGGATGTCATGGTCAAGCACGGTTTTGATNATTATGCNATGTGGACTGGTTATGAGACGGGTAATCCGCCNAGCGCAGAGCGGTACTGGGATCCTTANATTCATACCAAAGAGGGAAGCAAAACTTATGAGGGTGTCTATGGTGAGGATTTTTTCACCCAGTTTATTCTCGACTTCATTACGAAAAACAAAGATTCTCCTTGGTTTGCTTATTATCCGATGAACCTGCCACACGCACCATTTGTGAATTCGCCTTTAGAGCCCAAGGCAGAGGGTGTCCTGGGCAAGCATAAAGCCATGGTAAGATATGCTGACTTTTTGCTTGGCAAAATCATCGATCACCTGGAAGAAATTAATGAGCTAGACAACACAATCATAATCTGGACTACAGATAACGGTACGCACGGTGCCTTAAAGGGAAAACTGAATGGGAGAATAGTTCGNGGTGGNAAGCAAAAAATTACAGAGAATGGAATTAATGCTCCGTTTNTTGTNTATGGCAAAGAGTTAGTGCCTCACGGAGTTGTAACCGATGCGTTGGTAGACTTTACGGATTTTTTACCTACCTTTGTGCAACTGGCCGGAGCAAAAATACCTGAGGGTATTACTTTTGATGGTAAATCTTTTGCGGACCTTATATTGGGTAAATCAAATGATTCTCCTCGANAATATATTGTNTCNATGGGAGGGCTTAATGAGGC
This sequence comes from Porticoccaceae bacterium, assembly GCA_002720735.1. Taxonomy (GTDB): domain Bacteria; phylum Pseudomonadota; class Gammaproteobacteria; order Pseudomonadales; family Porticoccaceae; genus TMED48. Next base: position 11,520 of record PBJN01000035.1, on the reverse strand, counting down.
GGAGAGATCTGACAAAGGAGTGGAGAATGCTTTTGTCTATAGAAATCGTGTAATTCGTAACAAGCGTTACAAACTATACGCTAATTCTTCACCCGAGTATGGGCTCGACAAATTGATTGATTTAAAAAATGACCCTGAGGAACAAAAAAATATCATTTTAAGTGAGGATGAGCACATCGTTCAGATAATAGGAACTTTTTCTACTATTCTCAAGCAGATGAGCCCCAAGGATAATGATCCGATTTATACGCGTCGCGATCCTAATCCGTGGGATGTAGAAGTTTCTGTAAAGTCTCAGGTCTGGAAGAAATAATTTTCCATTGCAATGCGTTGTGGTCAGCCACAGCTTTTTTGATCTCCACTGGAGCATGATCAGTCTTCAATTTTAGATGGATCACCAAGGGTAATTGTCTGTTCTATTTTAATGTCACGTGATGAGGTGCCCAGCAAGATTTTGTGAATCCCATCTTGTACTATCCAGCGACGTTTTTCGGGATGAAAATAAGAGAAAGCGCTACGGTTTAATTGAAACTCAACCTCTTTTTTGTTGTTGGGTCCAACATGGACTCTTTTGAATGCCCTGAGCTCTCTCACTGGCCTATCAACATCCGATGTCGGATGGCTTATGTATAATTGTGGGACATCAGTGCCAGCTGTGCTGCTTCTGTTTTCGATCTCAAAATGCACTGAAAAAGTGGACGGTGTGAGTGATTTAACATGCAGATTTTGGTAATGAAATTTGGAGTAATTTAACCCATATCCGAAGGGATATAAAACATCCAGTCCTATCTTATCGAAGTACCTGTATCCGACATATATGCTCTCGGCATACTGGTTACTTACTCCGCTCTTACTGAACGCTTCTCCCTCGTAAAAAGAATCAGCCGGATAATCTTTCGGAGACCTCGGATAGCTGAAAGGCAGTTTTCCACTTGGGTTAATCTCACCTACAAGTATCTGACCAATGGCTCGACCTATTTTTTCCCCGGAGTAGGGGACGAATAGCAGTGTTTCAACAGAACCAATCCAGTGACTCATATCCACATAAGAACCGGCGATATTGATAACAATGGAATTTGGATTTTTCTTCACAACCGAACGGATGAGTGTTTCTTGAGCACCAGGTAATCGGGCGCTGTCTCGATCCCTGCCCTCACTTTCATCGAACCCTGATAAGCCAACTATTAAGATGACTAAATCTGTTGTTGCTGCTAATTCTGAGGCCTCTTTTATCAGAATCTCATTTTTCTGCGATAACAATTTTTTATTTTCTCTTATATTCGAAGTTTTGACGCCGGCCGCATAGCTTATTTTAGTTCGCTTAGGAATAACCTCTCTTATTCCCGTAAAAGGAGAAATCAGTGCTTCCTTCTTATACCAATTTCTCCCACTGCCGCCTCCCTGCAAATAGAGTGCATAGTCTATTTCTCCTAGTTTGGGGAATGGTTTTGCGTTTGGCCCAATTACGGCTATGGACTTATATTTTTTTACATTTAAGGGGAGTAAATTAACATTATTCTTAAGGAGGACTGGTGATTTTTGTGCAACCTCTAATGCGATCTCTTGATGCTCTTTGCTATGAACGATGGATTTAGGATAGTTGTGGAAATCATCAAACACCCCAACTTTAAACATCGCGAAAAGCTTTTGACTTAACAGCTGATCTATCACATTTTCTGCAACCAGTTTTTGGGTTACTGCATTTACAAGATTTTTCCCATAAAATTTTGTCGCATGCATCTCCACATTCATGCCAGCGAGTGCAGACGGTGCTGTGGAGTGCATAGCACGCGCGAAATCAGATAGGACGAAGCCCCTGAAGCCCCACTCGTTGCGAAGAATGTCAGTGAGCAACCGTTTGTGCTCGCAAGCCTGAGTACCATTAATACGGTTGTAGGCGCACATGACGTTTAATGCCCCTCCGTCGACCACTGCCGCCTTGAAGCCGGGAAGGTAGATTTCCCTTAATGCCCGCTCATCAACAATATTGTTGATGTCGAATCGATGCTTCTCTTGATTGTTTACAACAAAATGCTTTGGTCCAGATATTATCCCATGCGTTTGTTGTGCTTTCACGAAAGGTACGATCAACCGGGATATTAGATATGGATCTTCTGAGAAGGATTCCCAATTCCTCCCTCCCAGTGGATGACGGATCACATTCAGTGTGGGTCCCAAGTTGAGGTTCTGACCGAATGCCCTCAACTCTTTCGCAAGTGCTGTGCCGACTCGACCATACAATATCGGATCCCACGACGAACCTATAGCGATTGGTGTGGCAAAATAGGTAGCTTTTACGTCCGGATTTCTTCCAGCCCTAACGCCTGTAATTCCATGGCCCATTATAAGCGGAGGGATACCGAGCCTAGCATTACCCGCAGTGCCGAAATTAGGGTCGGAACTGCCGAATGGGTTGTTATCGTCACGGACAGCCATACCTCCAAGTTGTTGCACTTTTTCCTCAAGCGACATTCTGTTTAAAAGCTCTTTTACCCTCATCTCTATTGCAACATCGGAGTTTTTATGTTTGTTGAGAGATTTACCTTCCTCTGTATTCCCAAAAAAACTCAGGGTTATAAGGATCAAGGGAATAAACTTTAAAAACTGCAGGCATGGACCGTCAGGACCTGCAAGTGGAGCCGATGTCAAAGAGTGAATTAAGGTTTTGAGCTGGCTTACTAGCATTCCTTGCATCCTCAGGTTATTGGGTTCTACCTTTCTATGACTATTAAACTGTGTTACACAAGCTGACCGGTGTACCATGATATCAAAGCCTCTTTGAAATATGCACTATAGTCCTCAGAGCATATAAATCGATATTACATTAATCTCATCAAAGGATTATTGGTAAATAAAGTATTTTGGATCTTGTCCGGTGTGGACTTTAATGAATGTATAGTTAAAGATAAAAAAAGTTTCCTTCGATCTTCAGACAGTCTTGTCATAAGATTAGAGAGAGACTAATAAAAATCTAAGGTAAACAAAATGAAAGGAAACATGCAAGATTGGGCCCCAAATGTGGCTGATATNATCGAACATGCGAGCCAGCAATTTCCGAAGCGAGAAGTAATCAGCAANACACAATCTGGGGAACTGCANAGGACTAATTTTAGGCGAGTATGTATCAGAGCAAAAAAACTTGCATCGGCACTTGAGAGAGACGGATACAAAAAAGGCGATATTCTGGGGACTTTNGCGCTAAACGGTTACAGACACCTCGAGATATANTANGGGATTTCCGGAATGGGATGTATAACACATACCCTAAATTTTCGTCTTCATCCTGACCAAGCGGTTTANATAATCAATCATGCCCAAGACAAAGTTATCTTTTGTGAGTTGGCATTCGTTANGATNTTAGAGGCTATACAAGACAAACTTCCATTCTTAGAGAAGGTAATCATACTCTGCGGTCAAGAGGAATTACCCAAAACACCTCTTAAAAACATNATCTCGTATGAACATTATATTGAGCTCGGAGATGTGGATTATAAGTGGCCCAAAATGCNACAGAATGACGCGTGTGCCCTTTGTTACACCTCTGGCACTACTGGTGATCCCAAAGGCGTTCTGTACTCTCACTCTTCACAAGTGATCCATGCAAAAGCTGGTTCATTTGCATTAGAGTTATCTGGCCGTGATTCCATGTTAATTGTGGTTCCCATGTTTCACGTATGTGCATGGGGACTTCCTTATATTGCTCCTATGCTGGGAAGTAAGCTTGTGTTTCCTGGAATGCATATGGACGGGCGCTCGCTCTTTGATCTGATTGATAAGGAACAGGTCACTCTTGCATTTGGTGTCCCGACAGTGTGGATGCAACTGCTAAATTACTGCAGAGAAAACAAAAAAACACTGTCTTGTGTNAATAAAACTGTTGTCGGTGGTGCTGCTCTCTCTTTGCCTATACTNAAAGAATTTGAGGAGAAACATAATGTTACTGTAATTCATGCCTGGGGGATGACTGAAATGAGTCCCGTTGGAACGACGAATCTGGAAACAACAGAAATGTCCACTATGACTAAAGATAAAAAATACGCCATAAAATTGAAACAAGGCAAACCATGTTATGGGGTTCAACTAAANATAGTTAGCGATACAGGAGTTGAGTTGCCACGTGACGGGATCGCCAGGGGACATTTGATGGTCAGAGGACCTTGGATTCTAGANAGGTATTTTAAAGAAACAAAAAAGGCTGTTGATAGCCTCGGATGGTTCGATACGGGCGATATTGCAACTCTAGACGAAGATGGTTACATGACTATTGTTGATCGTGCAAAAGATGTGGTGAAATCTGGAGGGGAGTGGATCAGTTCCATTGATCTTGAGAACGCAGCATATGAACATCCAGATATCATTGAAGCTTGTGTCGTAGGGGTGCCACATTCTAAATGGGACGAGAGACCTCTTTTGTTTGTCGTTCTCAAGGNAGGCAAATCAATCGAAAAGCAGGAAATAAAAGANTTNCTGNGTTTAAAAGTCGCGAAATGGTGGATTCCAGATGACATAATATTCGTAGAAGAACTTCCTCATGGAGCCACTGGTAAGCTTCAAAAATTTGGTTTACGGAGGGAATATTCCAATCATTACTCTTGTTAGGGTTGATGGATAANGAGTTTCACCGGTTTTTTTGATTGGTCTGNCTTTTAGTCCTGAAGCAGATCAGGCCGACCAAATTCTTGTATAAGTTAGTTTGTGCATAGTCTTAATCATTAATTTGTGGNGAATAAGGGTAGTTAAATTAAATNATCGTTCAAATAAACGAACGTTGAACTGAGTATCCAATGTAGGTTTTATGAAGACAAAAATTGCTTTTATCGGGCTTGGAGCGATGGGGTTTCCGATGGCTGGGCATTTAGCTCGTGCCAAATATAATGTGTCCGTGTTTAATCGAACNATCTCAAAGTCGGATTCATGGTTGAAACAATTTAAAGGCCGAAAAGGAAGNACGATTGCAGAAACGGTATTCGATTCAGAATTTGTATTTTCCTGTGTAGGAANTGATCAAGATCTNCGGGAAATACTTTTGGGGGATGATGGTGCGGTAGCCAACTTAAAGAAGGGCGCCATCATCGTTGACCATACGACCACATCGGCACAGGTCGCGGTTGATGTGGGCAAAGAGTGTGAAAAGCATGGGATATTTTTNTTGGATGCTCCGGTTTCGGGTGGGCAAGATGGTGCCATTAAAGGTGAATTATCGGTGATGTGTGGTGGTGATTTGGATGCTTTTTTAAAAGCTCAAATTGTCATGGAGAGTTATGCGAGGAATATTGTTCGAATCGGGGGCATAGGTCAGGGTCAATTAACGAAGATGGTGAATCAAATATGTATTGCGGGTCTGCTGCAGGGACTCGCAGANGGGATAGCATTTGCTTCCAATGCTGGTTTAGACTNNCGGCGGGTGATAGAAGCGATCAGNGAAGGAGCAGCCGGGTCATGGCAAATGCAAAATCGCTCTGCTAGCATGCTAAAGGGAGAATATGACTTCGGATTCGCCGTTGAGTTAATGAGAAAGGATCTAGGAATTTGTATTTCTGAGGCGAACAAAAATGGATCAGAATTGCCGGTCGCAAAGTTGGTAGATCTTTTCTACTCCGAAATTGAAGATAATGGTGGACATCGTTGGGACACCTCAAGCCTTTTAAGTAGGCTGCCTTTCACTCATGACGGAAAAAGGAATTAGTTTCTAGTATTTTCGTCCAGTAAAGTCCTCTTTGAAGAGTGTTTTTGTAAGAGTCGAGCTGACCTTGGATGCCTTACCTGTAAACTTACTCAGTTTACTGAGACGTTTCGCGAGAGACGAAGACTCGCTGAGAATTATACTTCTCACTTTGTGTTGAAAATTGATTTGCCGCTCACATAANAGGGATCCAAAGGAAATGAGCAGCTCAATTATCACGGTGGGGTGCTGTAAGACGAGAGCATCAAACTGTTCTTTGGTGAGAACTAGGCATTTGGATTCGCTTGTGGCGACAACAGAAGCGGTCCTTTCTGTTTCATTTAATATATTGATCTCGCCGATGACTGCGGGAGCTGAGAAATTAGCGGTATGAAGGACAATATCCTCTCCGTCGATTTGTATTTTNTCAAACACTGAAAAATTACCATCCAATAAGAANAAAACATCTGCATCACTGGATCCTTGNTTNATAAGTACGTCCCCTTTGGAGAGATCNGAAGAAACAAGGTATCGCGCCAAAATCTCTATTCCAGCATAGCCCAGTTTTGGTAGAAGAGACAGCAACTTTGGTTTTTGGTCAAATACCGACATTTATACACCTCTAGCGTCACTATGTAGAGTAGACGATAGTCTGTTAAAATTCTACAACCTATGTAAGGAGTGATTTCTTGCGAAGATTGATTGCCGTCAGAAAAGAGGCTCGGATATACTTTAGCTTTGAAAGGAATTTCTGAGTCGGCCATGACTGCTTTTGGTAAAGGAGTAACAATTTTTTTTAAGTCAGTGAGTGCATCAGTTTTAATTTTTTGTATCCTTCCTTCAAGTTCTTTTGCACTAACTTCACCGTCCTCATCTGCACCGATACCCACAGTGGGTGCTTCGAATGTGATATCGATATTTAGTGATGCATACAGAGATCTAGCAGGTACCAACTTTAATCCGAATTGGGGTCAGGCCACGGCTGTGAGTGTAGTGACGATTGATGGTGGTAATGTGTTGAGGTATTCGGGCCTGAACTACCAGGGAATAAACATTGGGTCAGATGTTGGAACGGAGCAGGATGTATCAGGATATGAGAGTGTGCATGTTGACTTTTGGACTGCAGATTCTACCGAGATTAAATTCTTCCTGATTAGCACGGGTCCGCAAGAGACCTTCTATAGTTTGCCGGTGGAGACGGGTAAATGGGTGAGTGTTAACATTCCCTTGACGGAATATAGTAGTGTTGTTGATCTGACGCGGGTATTCCAGTTTAAGGTGGAGGGTGATGGAACTGTGTTCCTAGATAACCTTTACTTCCAAAATAGTGTTAGTAATGGTCAAAACAATTCGGTGGATTGTGGAGATTGCACTGAGTCACTATCCGGAGTGATATATCATTGGGGTAGCCATAAATTTATCAGCTCAGTGGAGCTTACTGTAACCAGTCCTGCGGAAGGCAGTGCTCAAACAATAATACAGGATGCCTCTTCTGATACGGCTGGGAGATATGCGTTTTCTGAGCCGCTTAACGGTAGTAATCGATTACAAATTAGCAAAGATGTTTTAGAGGAAAATGAGTCAGCTGTCGTAACATCCTTGGATGCATTAGCTGCGCTAAAGATAGCTGTTGGGATAAATCCCAATAACGACCCAGACCTGGAGGGACCCCAAGGTCGGCTACCGGTTTCCCCTTATCAATTTATAGCAGCAGACGTTAATCGTGATGGCAGGGTAACCTCCTCGGATGCCTTAGAGATTTTAAAGATGGCCGTCGGGTTGGAGAATGCTATTTCTGCTTCCTGGGTCTTTGTAAATGAGAATTATGATTTTGTAAATAGGAGTACTACAGGACAGACCTCTGGTTTCTCGACATCTCGGTCCAATGTCAACTGGGATATTGAAAATATTATCTTAGAGAACGTGGACCAAAGCGAAATTAATCTTGTAGGTGTTTTGCTTGGTGATGTTACCGGTGATTGGGAGTCACCAGGCAACTCTGACACTCTCGATGAGAGTTATTTCGTTAATTTAAGTGAAAGGCTAAATAGTCCTATGAGTCAATGGGGGCTGTCAAGCCTAGCACCTGTGATAACGAGCTTCAGTTTCTTAAAAGAAAATAATCCCAATATAAATGAAGATATTACAATGGATATCTCAAGTAATTTAATAGCTGGAAGGATCGCCGATAATATACCCACTACCGATCTTATCGCTACGATAATTCATGATGGATTTGAACTGACTAAAAATGGAATCCAGCAAATTAGTGGAAAGACTTCGAACGACTTTACGTCGATTGTGGAGTATCAAGTTGTTGATGTAGATGGCCAAAGTAACGTATATCAGGTCGACCTAATTCGATTTACGGGCTTGCCTATAATTTATCTCACGACTGAGGGAATGGTACCAATTGATTCTAAAGAGAACTATGTCGATGGTTACGCATCGGTTGACGGCGGTCGGATGGCCCCAGATCTTTCAGCAACTGATATAGAAATAAGAGGTCGCGGGCATTCTACTTGGTATGTTCATCCCAAAAAGCCATATCAGATGAAATTTGAGGACAAAGTAAACTTTTTGGGAATGCCCAAGGACAGAAAATGGATCTTTTTAGCAGAGTACTCTGACAAAACAATGCTCAGAAACAAGATGGCTTTCGAACTAGGTTATTTGAGTGACCTTGAGTGGACGCCCAACTCAATGTTTGCTGAGGTTTATTTGAATGGTCAGTATCAGGGTACCTACCACATCTCTCAAAAGGTTGAAGAGAGCAGTAATCGGGTAAATATCGGTGATGACGGATATCTTATTGAGATTGATACTCCTGATCACCTGACACCTGAGGACGTTGTCTTCCAAGCTGAAAATTTTTTGATGAGTATCAAAGAGCCTGAGATTAGCGAAACTAGCGTTGAATATGCATACATTCGAGATTTTTTTAGGGAATTTGAATCGGCCCTTTACGGCCCGGAATTTGTGTCTGAGTCAGCGGGTTACTCTAAGTACATAGACATGACTAGTTTTGTTGATTGGTATCTCATAAGTGAGATAACAAAAAATGTCGACTCTAGAAACTACTCTAGTATGTATTTACATTTGGTACCTAGTGGAAAAATTACTATGGGTCCACTTTGGGACTTTGATCTCTCATTTGGTAATGTTGATTATGCGGACAGCAGGTATACAGACGGATATTGGATAAAAGAACATGCTTGGTATCAGCGGCTGTTTCAAGATCCTTCCTTTGTGAGGTTGGTCAAAGAGAGATTTATGTTTTTTAAGGGGAATCAGAACTTTTTGCTCAATAAGATAGATGAGTACGCGGAGCAATTAAGGTGGGCTCAAGAAGAGAATGATAGTAGGTGGGCGACAATTGGCTCCTACGTTTGGCCTAATCCGGTGGTTTTTGACACATACACTGAAGAGGTAAATCACTTGAAAGCTTGGTTATCTGCGAGGATGGACTGGCTTGGTCAGGCTTTAAATGATCTGAGTCTTGTTGAGGTTGTAATCGAAGATGGTGAGAGTATCTCAGTGGTGTCGGTTCCCGGAATAATTCAGGCTGAAGAGTACACAGATATGCTCGGTATTCAGTCTGAGTCCACTGGTGATGTCAATGGTGGGGAGAATGTGGGTTATATCTCCGAGGGCGATTGGTTAGAGTATGAAATCGATGCTGCAGAGATGGGAGAGTATCTTGTGGAGTATCGGATAGCTAGTGCACGAGAAGGTGGAAGTTTTGAAATGATGATTGACGATGAAGCGCTTGATCAGCAAATTGTTCCATTGACTGATGGTTGGCAGAACTGGATAACAATTTCAACGACATTGAACCTCACTGCGGGGCGCCATCGGGTGCGTATAAATGCGAGATCTGATGGGTGGAATTTAAACTGGATTAGATTTACTCTTCAGTAGTTAGTTAAAGAAGTACATAATACGGCGGATATTGGGACAACAAACCGTAATTTATTGCAAGTAATGATCCGTATACTTTTTACTGGAAAAGAATATCTGCACCTTTGCTAGAGGCTTGCTCAAAATCATGCCCCATATTTTCATGAATAACAAAGGTCCAGTTAAATGGAGTGTTCAACGCGGTCGCACGGTCTCGTGCTTGATCATAAAAATACTGTGCCCGCTCCAGTCGGTTAACACCTTGTCTATTGACGATATTGTTACTTCTTACGTTCCCCCCGGTTCTCGTATCACTGTCTCCCACCGTTATTGTTAGGTTTTTTGCGAATAAGCCCTCCAGATCAGAGCTTTCAAGAATGCTGGCATTTAATCCGTAGGGGAAGTCCGTACCCGCGTCAATTGTAGTGTACCAGCCAGGAGCAGATACTATTGCATGTTTAATTCTTGCCTCTGGTTTAAACAGCATAAGCCTCTGGGCGAATTGTGCTCCAGCTGAATTACCAAACACATAGTATTGAGTAGATAGATTACCCGTCATTTGCTTCATGTGATCAAAAAGTGGCTCCACTAATGAGTAAGCCCATTCAGATTCCTCGTTAAGAGTGCTTGGGCTGGGGTTATCTCCATCAATATATACATTTCCAAGGTTATATCCGTCTCCGCCAGGGAATAGTTGATCTGAAAATTCCGGTGCTACAACAATAAAGCCAAGTTCATCCGCCTTTAATATCATTGCATCTCTGTAGTCATCTGCGTTCCTATTTAAACCGTGAAAAGTGAATAATATCGGTGTCGAGTCACTGATTTCACTGGGAACATGGTAGTAGACGTCAATCTCTCCGTTTCCAATAAACTCTTCATTGCTGTACTTGAGCTGGCCAGAGGCGAATATTGACTGAGATAGGCTGATATCTTCGCTAATGCTCGGAATTTTACCATCGATATCATATTGTTTAAAAAAGCTCCAAATGACATCGCTGGCATTAATATCGCTTCCCCCATAGCTGCTGCTGTTGCTCGGCCATTCATGCCCAAAGTTGTCGAGTCTTAAAAGCTGAACACTTCTCTCTCCCGAACATCCTGTTGAGGAGTCATTCGTTCCACTCACTCCATCTCCATTAATGTCAGCTAGAGCTGTCTGCTGATTAGTTAAGCACTGATTATAGTCGCTCCAGAAGGCAAATGCTGTCTCTGGAGCCACCGATATTTCGCTGGAAATGGAGTAAGGGTTGACGTCATTATTTCCATGAATGTGAATCACATTCGTTGGAACTGAAGGTGAACAACTGTCATATGTGTCTGTGGACATCGACCCGGCAACTGCCGCAATGCCGGCGAGCTTTGAGCTGAGCGCACAGCCTAATTGATAACTCATATGCGCCCCTTGAGAGAAGCCAGTCACGAAAACTTGGTCAAGGTTGACCCTGTAGTTCTGCCCTAACCAATCGATAAGGGCGCTGAAAAAAGCGGTGTCGTCGATAGTATCCAGGCCATCTGAATACCCTGCATACCATCCTGTTGTTCCTTTTTGTGAATCTGCAATGCCTTGCGGATAGATCACGAGAAAGTTGTCACGATCTGCTAGACCTGTGAAGCCGGTATAGTCGATATTATATTCTGCGTAATCACCACCTCCATGGAGGCTGAGTAACGCGGACACATGGGTATCTGTGTTAATTGCGTAAGCGTCTGGTTCGTATACATAGAAACTCCTATCGATACTTGAAAAGGAGCCTTGGCACAGCGAAATATTATCTCTGTTTGTTTGGAAGCAGGATGCTAACAAAGTCTCACTACTACCGGGTCCTTGTGATGTCTCGCTCGAATTGCTTGACCCGGCCTCAGCAGGTACGTCATTTACATCTGATACCGAAATAATAACACTTCTTGCCACGGACTCCTTCCCATCACTGACACTCACCTGAATCTCGTAGTCG
>PBJN01000034.1 GCA_002720735.1 Porticoccaceae bacterium | reverse complement strand
TGCCTGAGGACGATTACTCCTAAACAGTAGTTAATCAGACTATCTTTTGATTAGATGTAGCCAAAAATTTCCTCGTTCCTGATATCAAGGTTAAGAAATAAAAATCTCACGGTGCGAGCTATTATGTTACACTTTGGTGCAATATTATGGAGAATTTTGGTATTAAAGCCCATGATTAACACAAGTCCTCGCCCTTGTGGCCTGATAGAAAGATGGTTTTTGTTTTAGAGCTTGTACTCTTACGGACCATTTGGGGGTGCAACTCTCACGACTTTTCGTACGTTTTAAATTGTGAAAAAATTGAGATAAGTATGTTGGGATATATCTTAAAAAAGAAATTAAAGGTTGCAGGGTGGCACTTTGAACTATCGTAAGGTTCTCACGAGGCGAGCCTTTCTTAGGAGGATTTCTCGCGTTTCTATTGGAGCGAGTTTGGCCGTAAATTCGATGGGGTTCTTTGGACTTGTCAATGCTCCGAAAGTTTTATCGGGATCTCATCATGATTTTCGCGCTCTTGTACTTGTATTCCTTGAGGGTGGAAATGACTCATTTAATATGATTGTACCCGCGGGCTCTGGTTCGATGCGTGCGGAATATGATCGGGGAAGACGCTTCCTTGCCCTTCCTAGTGAGCAGCTACAGATTTTAAATTTGCAAAACGCGGCAACTCTTTATGACGGATCCAGCTCGAGTGACTTTGGATTACACCCTGCTTGTCAGAATCTTGCAGGAATGTTCAACTCAGGTGAGATGTCAGTCATCTGCAACGTGGGCAACTTGATCGTCCCAACAAACAGTCAACAATTTTCGGATGCTGCTGTCAAACTTCCTCCTCGGTTATTTTCTCATGCCGATCAACAACGGCAGTTTCAGAGTGAGCCCACCAATCCATTCCAATATGGCTGGGGCGGTAGATTGGCCGAAATGCTATCGGACTACAATACTGATGTGAGTCTATCTCCGTTGATTTCTGTTTCTGGATTGAACTCTTTTCAGGTAAGTCGTGATAGTCTCGTGAATCCTTATACTATGGGAACTAACGGAGTTGTTTCCCTCGCGGCCTTCAATGGTGATCGAAAGGCCCTAGTCGAGGCAGGGATGGAGTCCGTCAATGGATCTTCCCACCTCATGGCGCAAAAGTATCAGGAGGTTTTTCAATCCGCCAGGAGGGCGGAAACGATAGTCTCAAGCACTTTTGAGAGGGCGGAGGCATCCGGAGTGGATTATGATGGTATATTTAATGCCGCTGGACTTTCTGATACTCGAGTCTCTCGCCAGCTTAAGACGGTGGCCAAGATGATTGGTGGCCGTCCGTTAGAGTCGAACCGACGGCCGGTATACTTCGTGAAGATGAACGGATTCGACACACATCAAAACATGCTAGCCGATCACGCCACTTTGATGGCTGAACTGGACGCGGCTCTCGGAGCTTTTCGAAATGTGCTCAAGCAGCAGGGTGATTTTGATCAGGTTCTGACATATGTAGGGTCAGAATTTGGTCGTACCTTCACACCAAATGGTGATGATGAAGGAAGCGGAACAGACCATGGATGGGGTGGGCATGCGCTTGCTATGGGAGGGATGGTGAAGGGCAGCCGTTTTTTTGGGACTTACCCGACGCTTGATCTCAATAATCCCCTTGACCCCGGCCGGGGAAGATGGATCCCAACCACCTCCAACTCACAGTGTGCGGCCTCTATCGCCCACTGGATGGGCGTACCTCAATCTGATGTGGGCAAGATTTTCCCATCATTGGCAAACTTTGCTAGTCCCTTTGAAGCCAGCTCTAATCTTGACTTCATCCGACTATGAGATCACTGATGCCAAAATTAACCAGTTATCTGCCGATATTTTTCCTCATATTAACGTCATCTGGCTGTGGTGGCGGTGGTGGTGATTCTCAATCCATATCGGTGGATTCAGACAGAGATAACGATGGCGTGCTCAATTCCTTGGATGCTTTTCCAGATAACGCTGCCGAATCCGTGGATACTGATTCAGATGGAGTTGGGAACAATGAAGATACTGACGATGATGGCGATGGGGTATCGGACATTGAGGATAGCTTCCCTTTAAATAGCTCTGAGTCGTTAGATACTGATTCAGATGGGGTTGGGAACAATGAGGATAATGATGATGACAATGATGGAGTTTCCTATTCTGCAGACGCGTTTCCACTCGACGCAAACGAGAGTGTTGACTCCGACGGGGATGGCATTGGAAACAATGCGGACCCTGATGATGACAATGATGGCGTTGAGGATGTTAGCGATGATTTTCCGGAGGATGAAACACGGTCAGCGACTCCGAGCATAAGCCTCACGGTCTTGGAGGCAAATGCTTACGAAGCAAATAATCAGCTCGGAAAGTTTCAGATTCAGAGGACCGGAGATCCTGTGGAGCTTGATATTGACTTTCAGATATCGGGTAACGAGAATCCAACTCGTGGTTCGGTGAGCGAGGCTGATATCAGCCTGTCCTATAGCGACGGTGAGGGCGTTGGTACGACCCTAAGGTTGGCGGAGAACCAAAATTTCCGGGTGATTGAAGTCTTAGCCACACAAGATTCTGTGAAAGAAGTTCCTGAAACACTAACTTTAACCCTGAAACCCAAGGAAGGATATGAGCTTAGTACTGATGTCGCGGGGTCGGTAATTGTAAGCGATGCTAATAATGCGCCAGAAAATGGAAGAGTCTTTTTAGGTGCATTTGGGCCGCAAGACGGTGCGGATACTGTCGCCTCTGGGCTGCTTAGCTTTGTGCTACAGGGCGATAACGACGCCGGTGTGCTGAACTATAACTTCTCTAATCTCGGTTCGACAAGGACGGATCAGCACATCCATCTACTGCCCTCTGGGACCATCGTGAGGGATATAGAAGAGTCATTGCTTGACGAGGACGGACATTTAAGCTCCTTTACATGGGATATGGCGCCTGGAGGTATTTATACAACAGAGCAGCAGGTGTTGGATGCGCTATTTGAAGGGAAATTTTACATAAATATTCACACTGCGGAATACCCAAATGGCGAGATTTCGGCAACTCTGGTTTTTGATGCTAATGTGAATGCGCCAACAGATTCTGAGGGCGGAGAAGTTGCCAATTATGCCAGTCTAACAAAAACTCAGGTGGATACCGACGTCGTTAGGTTTTTGAATCAATCTACATTCGGTTCGACGGAGCGAAGTTACAACGAACTTAGGGCGACTATCGAAGAAAATGGAGAGAATCGGATGGCTGCCTACGAAAGTTGGATAGATAGCCAGTTCGAAAAACCGCAAACTGAGATGCTTACACTTTTGGATGAGACCATCCCTCTCTTCCTTTCTTGTGATATCACTCGGAATGCAGGTTGCGATAGGCCTGAGCCGGAGGAAAATCTGAGAAGAGATGCTTTTTGGCCAATGGCAATTTATGGTCGGGATCAGCTGCGGCAGCGGATGACATTTGCGTTGAGCGAGATTCTAGTGGTGAGCGATCAAGACGCTGGGGTGAGAAATGGCCACCGAGGTGCAGCTGATTATTGGGATACGCTTGCAGAAAATGCTTTTGGGACATATCGGCAGTTGTTGGGAGATGTGACTCGTCATCCTATAATGGGTTTATACCTAAGCCATCTCAGGAATAAGAAAGAGGACCCGGCAAAGGGCACTTACCCTGATGAGAACTATGCTCGAGAGGTGATGCAGCTCTTTACCTTTGGCCTCGTTCACAGGCAAAAAAACGGATCTATCAAGTTAGGAGAAAACAACCTTCCAATAGAAACTTATGACAACTCTGTTATCAGTGAGCTGGCACGTGTAATGACCGGGCTTTCTTTCAGTAAAACCAATAATGGCACCTCAGTTATTAACAACACTAATTTCTCAAGGGGTAACAATTTTAACAACTCTGTCCAACACCGGTGGACGCACCCGATGAAATTCTTCACGGCCCACCATGACTTTGGTGAAAAGATATTGTTTAAGGATGGTGGTGAGACAAAAAAAATTGGAGCGAGCAGTTCGATAAGTGTCTCATCCGCGAATGAAGAGCTTGACCAAGTTCTCGATTACTTGGTGGGACATGGGACAACCGCTCCTTTCATTGCGCGGAAACTAATACAGCGATTTGTGACGTCAAATCCCAGCCCCGGCTACATAGAGCGTGTTGCAACTGCCTTTGGAGAGCAGGGAGATCTCCGTGCTGTGATCAAGGCGATTCTTCTTGACCCCGAGGCTCGAAACCCTGCGACCATTAATTCTCCCAGCTATGGAAAGTTCAAGGAACCGCTGCTCCATCTCACATCCGTGTTAAGGCTACTGCGAGCTAGTTCAGAAATCCCGCTGGGCGAGTCTTATGCAGTCGATAATGATGCGATTCCCGGGGTGGGTCATAGTAATATTGAAAGATTTGATTCTGAGGCTACACTCCTGCGGATTGGTAACATGCAAGCTATCGGGCAAGAGGTCCTCCGCGCTCCCTCGGTATTCAACTTTTTCTCGCCGGACTTCGCACCAACTGGACCCATAGCTGGTAACTCGTTGGTGTCACCCGAACTTCAGCTTGTAACAGAAAGTCAGATATTCAATACATTCAATGTTTTTTCTAGCTTGGTAAGCTCAGCTGGTCTCAGTAGAAGCAGTCGATATACAAATTTTAATCTCACCTACACGAGGGATCAGTTTAGGGTTAAGCTAGACCATGAAGTCCTCGATAGTGTTTGGGATAGTACGATGGGAACCAGTTTATCAAAAGCTGAGGCTATCGTGAGATTCTTAGATTTTTATCTCAACGCAGGACAGCTGACTAATATTGGGCAGGAAGTTAACGTCGGTTCTGGAACAGATACTTTCATAAACTTTCTTGCCCAGCGTCTGTCGACCTATTCAAATAGTATGAACCGTAACCGACTTGCCGTTTATACCATGATGACCGCGCCGGATGTTCAAATCAGTCGGTAATTGTAAAGGAGTTGTTTTTTATCCCTGATGTTTTACTGAGAGTTGCTCCAAATATTGGCAGAGAATAGACTGCGATGAGTGCAAGATCAGACTTTATAAAAAAACGAGAAGATTGGAGTAGTTCGGATGTGTGCTCACTACCCAAAAGTTTTATTGCCCATTATAGCGTCGGTCCTCATATCCTGTGGAGGAGGTGGCGCGGCTAGTAATGCCGGTTATACCAATAGTTATCCTATTGTCAATGAACAACCAGCACCTCAAGGTATGCTGATTCGAGCAGAAACCGATTTCGAGATTATTAACAGTGTTCGCCAGGGGCTGATAACACTCACCGAGGGTAATATGGCGGAACGCGCGCTGTTTCAACCCTCAATTGAGGTGACTGCATCTGATGCAGTCACCTCCTCAGAAAACTATACCACCACGTACACTCTTGAGAAGAATGTTGATGAGCATGATTATGTCAAGTATAACGGTGATCATATGTTTATTGCTCCAAGTAAGAGCATGGACTGCTGTTTTATCATGGACGACGTTATTGTTGAGGAGGATCCTACTGCCAGTTCAGCTTTAAATGTTCTGCCGACTCAGACAGATAAACGTAGGATCCGAATCTTGAGGACAGAGCCAGCTACCGCGTCCATTGAGCAGGTCTCGTCTATTGAGCTGGATACTTTGCATACTGTAGAAGGTCTCTATGTGAGTGGCTCTCAGCTCTCGGCAATCAGTTCATCTGGCTGGTGGGGCTCCTATGGAAGTGAGTTCTTGCGGGTCTCGAGATGGAGGGAGCAGACTACTGTTCTTGATATTTATGACATAAGTGACATAGGGAATCCTACAAGTCAATTTAACATTGAAGTGGAGGGAGGTTTTGTGAGCAGCAGGAGAAAAGGCAATATTATCTATTTCATTACTCGACACACCCCATCGATAAGGGGATTTGAGTATTCCCCAACTGCTGAGCAACAAACCGAAAATGAACAACTTCTTAATAACCTTACAGTCACCGATATCTTACCCAAGGTCACCGTTAATGGAGAACCCTCAGAAGCGATTAAATCACAGGATTGTTTTCTTTTTGATCGAGATAATGAACAGGCTCCCGTTAAGATTGGATATCCAACATTGACGATAGTATTTGCAATAGATCTGGTGTCAAATTCCCTATCGAAGGCAAGGTGCTATCTCGAGTCGACGGATGGTATTTACGTGAGTGAAAATGCAATTTACCTCACGCAGGTTGATGCTTCATCAGCCAAATCGAAAACTATTCTCCATGGATATGACTTGTCGTCGGATTTGAATTATCTGGGCTCTGGAGTTGTCGAGGGCGCACTATATCTTAATGGTAATCGAGATTTTCGGATTAATGAGTATGAAGGCTACTTGCGTGTAGTGACGACGGATCGAGACTTTGATTCGGACGATCGGTTTGATCACCAACTGTCAATCCTTAAGTTGAATGAACAAGAGCTTAGAATGGATCTGATTTCTACACTACCGAATGAGAATCGTCCTCAGGAAATCGGGAAACCCAATGAAGATCTCTATGGCGTTAGATTTTTCGGTAATACCCTCTACCTTGTGACATTTGAGCGCATTGATCCGCTCTATGTTCTGGATCTTTCCGTACCTTCCGATCCTGTGATCGCCGGAGAATTAACAGTTACTGGGTTCTCTGATTTTTTACATCCGGTAAGTGAGAAGTTACTGTTGGGTCTTGGTCAGGATGAGTCGGGTTTGGTAAAGCTAGAGTTGTTCGATGTCGGACGGATGAACCTGCCGTCGTCACTTGGGGCGATGGTGCTAGGTTCAGACGAGAATGCACGTTGGAGCTATTCAGAAGCTCGCTATAATAGACATGCCTTCACTTATCAACAGATTAATGATGACCTAGATCGTTTTTTGGTACCCGTAAGTATGGGTCTTTATAGCGACGCGTCTGGTTACCAGAACAAGGACCGGTTGTATATGTTTGAGTTGAGAAACAAGTCTATCCCTAGCTTAGCGTCTATATTTGAAGTCGGCAGAATCACTACGCCCAGTGGGTGGGATAACCGTAACCGTTCGTTCATCCACGATNATGCCGTTTACTATATAAATGGAACAAGNGTATGGAGTTCCATTTGGGGTNACGCAAATAGTCAATCAGGACCATTCTAGCTTCACTGCAAAGGATTAAGACTATCTTCCACCTGATGACATTACTAATCGGAAACCTACAATGGTACCTGGCTTTTAGTTTATTAGGTTCACTCACTTCTGGTGACTTCACGATTCTTTCTCACAAAGATAAATGACTTCACGCACAGGATAGTGAAGACAAATCCTGTAGTAAAGAGCATCAGCTTTGATATGGCCGCCCAGGGATTACTGAAAGCTCCCTCTGCTGAAGAAAATCCTCGAAAAAAATCTGCTCCTCCAATGAATGCAAACAGTCCTATCAGAACTGCTATGTGCATGAGCATTTTTTTGGTTTTCGGTAGAAGTGAGGAGGTTATTCCTAGAATGACCATTGGTAGACCGATCATGCTTGGGATTAGTGATGTGATGCTTCCGCTACCGCTTATGGTACTCACTGCAACACCCCAAATAATGAGGAACGCACCATAAATGGTAGTGACCCTTTCCATATTCTGACCTATCACAAGAAACTCAGGATTAGTATCGTCGTGTGCGTTATCCATACCCATACTCCAAAGGATTAATTTATTTTATTTAGATACGTCCTACCTGTCTTTGCGGTCCGATTTGTTTCGCATATTAATTTAATTTTTTGGGTTGATTAGGCATGCACAAAAGCATTGATTACTATCAGACCGCCTTTGTATCGAATCAAAGATTTTCTGTGCGCACTTCTGAGTATCGTCACTGTCACCTTTAGAAGCCCATCCTAATACACCTCTAAAGGCCCTCTGAGTAGCAGTGGATAGGCATATTTGACCATGCTGCGATTACTATGTCCGACCCCGGGAGCGATGGAGAGTGACCAATTAAATGGAACCTTGAGCAATATCGAGGCCTTGAATAAGGAATTCATGTAAAACCTATGTCCTCTCGAAAAGCGATGCCTACCTTGCCGCATACTTTGTAGGTCCTTATTAAGAGAACTATGTTCGGGGTCAATGTCATCGTCTCCAAGGAGCACTATGACCCGTTTAGAGTAAGCTTTGACTAGATTTGTGTCAGAGACATCAACATCCTTTATACCTTGCGGAAAATTAACTGTGTCGACCGGCATGGTGTAGTAACCAGCATTTGCNATAACAATTCGTTTTGCTCGGTTATCGGGTATGAAATACAGGAACCTGTGAGCAATTTGAGCTCCTGCGGAGTGCCCATACAGACTATAAAAATCACTCTGTATTTTGAGTTGGCCCCTCACCTCATCGAANAGGGGCTCGATNACGGATAGGAGCCANAATTNCCGCTCCACTGTTCGNCCCTTAAGTGATCGGATGTTACCCCAGTTGAATGTATCTTTTGGAAATGTTGAGCTCTTAAACTCTGGCACTACGGCNATNAAATTGTTGTCTAAGGCATAACTATGCCAGCTATTTCTGTAACCTTCCGCATTGCGACTTCTACCGTGAAGTATNATAACTATAGAGGTTTGTTGATGTGTTTTAGGGGGAACGGTGATAAAAACTTTGAGTGGTTTACCAGCCCAGCCATCAAAAATAAAGCTGCCTTTACCATTTTCTTCAACAGATTCTTTTATTGACAAAGGACTTGACGACAACGGCTCACACACAACAAATGATAATAAAAGCAGTGTCAGGGACGACAGGGCTGTATTTCGGTTGNAAATTGAANTNAAGGATAATTTCATCCTATTTAGGGTCCTCTGGATCTACTATTTGATGGGTATGTAACACACAGTATTGGTGANTAAAATCATGATAAATATCAGACATGTTACCAATGGACCGAGGTAAATTTTACCAGTCATTTTGAAAAAGTAGCGATTGAAGTACGGTAGGATAAACATGACGGGGACAATGCCAAACAGCAAATTGATATACAACCAGTTTTGCGTCCAATATACCGTGCCGGTAAAACTAAACACCGTGTATTGTATGAATATGATAAAGAACAGGCCAAGCGAGTTTGCAATCCCAGCTAGGAGCATCGATTTCCATTCTAACTCGTCTTTAAAACGCATCGCGGCATTGACTCTCAGAGAGTTTGCCATAAAAAAGACAAGAAAAAATGGGACGTACATCCCCAGCAGTATGAGCATTTCAGGTTGAAATACCCTGGCTCCTATAAACCAGAAGCGATAATCGACCTGAAAAAGGTAATTTATAAAAAATAGCGTCAAGTAGTAGAGGCTAAAGATTATCAGTGCTGCGATAACCGTTAATACGAGTTCGTTTCGGTCGATTCTTACCCCCCAGTTTTTGGGATTGGCTCCATGCATACGCCCATAAAACCTGTAGCTTAAATAAAACAAGGCGAGCCCAATCAGACCATTGAAGAGGGCCCACAACATCACAGGGTTATTCATCCTCTGAGGGAAGAACCAAGTCTGATGTCGATTTGAGGCCGCGACAAAAAGGCTTTTCGAAATGTCCACCATCGGTATGAAGCTGGCGCAAGCTATTGCAGCACCGACAAAAAATAAACTCCAAAAGATTATTCGACCAGTCCCGGTTGGCACAGGTGCGGCCTCCGGCACCCTGTNTACAAGCGAATGAAATGTGGTGGTGGTGAGGAGTATTCTCCCGAGAGGGATTATTGCAATTAACGATATAACAAAAGCGACTAGCCCAAATAACTCCTTCCAATGCCAAATCTGGTCATGGGTGGCCAGGCCCGACGAATGGTTAAAAACATGCTCAAAGTAAGCGATCTGGTTGGCGGTCGCTTCTCCATTATAAGGCTGAAAGGGGTGAAGAAGAGGCTCGTTGTGCACGACACGAAGCGCGCGCTTGTCCAAATCTCCATAGAACCGTCCCGGCACTACCGCTCTAATACTCTTTAATCCTTTTCCACGACCAGAATTCACTACCGCAAGAGCTTCCGGTGCTATACGCATGTCACCGTTTTTTAATTTATTTCGAAACGCTCCCTCGTCATACAAGGCATAGCTCACGCCTATGTTGGACTGAACATCTTTCAATACTGATTTTCTGAGTGTGAGAACATAACCAGACACAAATACTGAGTGTAACTTTGATGGTGCNCCTGTTCTCTCAGCTTCTCGACCAAAATAGTTTGCGCCCCTAATCGCTGCATTTCCCCCCGCGGAATGTCCCGTTGCACCAATTCTGGATCTGTCAATGTAATTTAGGTTCCCAGTTGAGGCGGCGTAGTCAACTAGGGCAAAAAGCCCATAGCCCTCATGAGTTGCTGACCGTGTGCTCATTGATGAGCTGGAGAAGCCTTGCCCATATGGATCGATCGAGGCCACAACAAATCCCCTCCTTGATAATTCGATCGCGATATTCGCAAGAGCCTCCTTCGAGCGCTGGAAGCCTGGAACGACCACAATAAAAGGTGCAGGATTCTCCTCTGTAGCAGTTTTTGGTTTGAATAGTGTAGCCGCAAGATGTTGACCATTTTCCGTTGGAAGCGCGATCTGGGAGATTGAAACCTGTCTCCCGGAAGACTGAATCAAAGAGGCTCCTATCGCGCAGCCGAGTAATATGACCATGCATAAAGTTAAGAATCGTGTGGGTGATTGGATGACTGTGGTCATTTGGTGCTCAGATCACANAAGGATTTGAGGAGCCCACCAGACTCCTATAATAACCAATAATATTAAGCCCAGGGTATTGAGGTAGACGCCTGCCTTNATCATCTGAGGTATTGTGATTTTGTTAGATGCAAAGACGATTGCGTTTGGAGGTGTGGCAACTGGTAGCATGAAGGCGCAGCTTGCAGCGAGTGTTACGGGCACGCAAATTGTGAGCAAGGGGATATCTGCTTGAAGGGCAATCGCTCCAACCACAGGTAAAAANGTGGCGGTGGTAGCCAGGTTACTGGTGAGTTCTGTCAGAAATATCACCAGTGCCGTGGATGCGACGATCAAAATAACAATCCCGAATACAATTAGAGGAGATAAATTTCCTCCCAACCACTCTGCAAGTCCGCTTGAGGACACAGCAGACGCTAGGCTTAGCCCCCCTCCAAAAAGTAGCAAAACTCCCCACGGAAGACGATTCAAGTCCTCCCAGACCATAAGTGATCGCTGTACCTGATTTCCACTCGGCATTACAAAAAGAGCGAGCGCGGCCGNCATTACGATACCTGCATCGCTGAGGCCACTTACGCCAAACAGATCTGTGATAGGACGTCGGAGCATCCACATGACAACCACAAGAAAAAAGATAATTCCTACCCGTGACTCTGGTACGGTGATTGATCCGAGCTCTGTGCGCAGTTTTTTGAGGTAAGTCTTTGCGGCATCGGTCTCCTCGATTTCTACGAAAAAGGCCCATCTTGTCAGCACTAACCAGGCAATTGGTAGCATGATCATGGACACCGGAACACCGACGAGCATCCATTGGGCAAAGCCTATCTCAATGCTGTGTGTATTTGATAGGTAGGCCGCTAGAAGCGCATTTGGTGGTGTTCCCACCAAAGTAGCGAGGCCACCGATAGTTGCCGCAAAGGCGAGCCCTAACAACATTGCGACCTGGAAATCATCCTGCTGCTTCTCTGATAAGTGGTTATTGTTGCTTATGATCATTGTCGCAACGGATAGTGAGATCGGCATTAACATCATTGTGGTGGAGGTATTTGTCATCCACATTGATAACAATGCTGCAACAACCATAAAACCTCCCACAAGCCTTTTTCCATCTGTCCCTACTCGGGAGAGTATTGTGAGGGCGATTCGTTTGTGAAGATCCCAGCGTTCTACAGCGATGGCGAGTATAAATGCCCCGAGGAATAAGTAGATCGTTGGATGGGCGTACGGAGCTGCTGCCTCTTTAAAAGAGACGATATCAAGGAGGTCAAATGTGATAAGTGGTAGGAAGGCTGTGACCGGAACAGGTACCGCCTCTGTTGCCCACCAAGCCGCCATCCAAAGTGCCACCCCAGCGGTCCTCCATGCCGCTTGTGACATTGAAACCTGATTTCCGTCTACGAGCATGAAAAAAATAAAGAGTAANGGACCTAAAAATAGCCCGATACGTTGATGTTTTACCGGATATTTATTTTGGGTCGCTTGATTTGAAGTCACTGCGATACCTTTTAAAAACCCCAGATCTTCGTAACAAAGATCTGGGGTTGCTACATCGTTTAAAACGAGGCTTTTATGTCGAGGTAGAAACTACGACCGTAATCGTTATGCAGCGCAGGGTTATACCCATAGGTAGCAACTGCGAGTGGTGCCCGCTCATCGAGNACATTGTTGGCGCCGAAGGTAACTTTNGCACGCGCGTCACCGACATCAAATCTGTATGCGACGTTGGCATTCAAAGTTGTCATCGATTCAATTACCCATACCAGCCCATCTGGTAGTGTTGTGGTTGGCTGAGTTGTTTCGCCAACATGACGTGCCGTTAGTGAGGCACTCCAATCCTCTTTTCGCCAGGAGAGTCGCATCGAGTGCTTCTCCTCAAAGAGGCTGTTTGTGCCCAAAATATCGCCAAAACCCCGCACATTTATGGTCAGATCTGTGACCTCGTCGTTACCGACTGTAAGCCTATCAATAATCCCGTCGAAGTACCCGCTTTGTTGTGCTTGTAGTATCTTATCTGCGTCACTTCCAGGCACTGCCTCTTGCTCTAGTCGAGTTGTGAAAGCTCCGTTGTATCGGAGATCAAAACTTCCTATGTCATTTTCCCAGGTGTAGTAAACCCCTAAATCAAATCCTTCGATAGTACGATCACCGAAATTATCGTAGATGGATTGCGCAAAAAACCAGTCGTTCCGGCCCACAGGACAGAAGCCATTTTCCTTAGATGTCTGCGTGGTATCCCAATCCCCTCCCCGATCCTCCGATGTGGTCGCAGGCCGCACGACTCGAGTGTTGTGCTGCGTGGAAGTTGTCGTTATCAAGCCCGGTTCAAGATTTGTGTCTCGGATCGATGCTGTTCCACAGGTTGCCTCGAAGGTATCATTCGTTAGTGCAGCAAAACCTCGTGATTCAGCGTCTTGAGATCTCAAGAGAAAATCCAGAGTTCCCTCGTTAGTTTGACCAAGGTTTCCGATAGTGTTCTCTTTGACAATCTGAAAGGCATCTAACGTGATCGTAAGCTCATCGAGTGGTTGGAGAACGAGACCAAACGAGAGATTTTGAGCAGTCTCNGACTTTAGNTTGGGGTTGTTAATTACCCGTCGGTACAACCAGTCATCAAGCCGGTTATCGACGTCCTCTATGAGGGCTCGGGTATAATCCTGTTGACTGCTNTTTAGTCTGTGAGTGTAGCTCTGNGTNAGCGTGACGAGGTCGGGGGCGCGAAAAGACGTCTGAGCAGATCCNCGAACAAGGACGCTATCGTTGAGCTGCCAGCCAAATGCAAATTTCCAAACAAGCTCTGATCCGTAGTCGGATGTATCCTCGAACCTAAAGGCTAATTGAGCGTCAAGATTGTCTGTTACTGATGCGGAGAACTCTGTGAAAAGTGACATTGTATCTCTCTCTGCATTGAAGTCTGCTCCGCCTGTACCACCCGCAATCCCGGTTATGAATGGGTAGGTCTCTGCTGGGGTAGAGCACCTGGGATCCGGGGTTGCCAGCATTTCTCCCGTAGTGCGATCGCTCAGAAAACAGCTACTTTGACTTATCTCAGATGTCCCGATCCAAATAAGATGTTCGAAGGAGTCCGACCCTGAAAGAAGATCATCACGATCCTCTTCTAAAGATTCGTGCCGTACCTCTGCACCCACCAAGAACGCGACTGGGACAGAGGAGATCTCGAANAGCTCATCTGTACTCATCTTGATGTCGAATAGGTTGAGCTCTGAGATTTGTTTCTTTCCAACCGAGACTAACGTTCTGTCGAGGTTTGTTGTACATNCACTGTCNGGATTTGTNGGGTCACACAAGAAATTATAGCCCGCGGCTGTTGTGTCAAATAGGGCCTCCTGCATGAGTCTTCGGGAGACCGAGTTTAGTTGAGTGTCTTCCGATTTAGCCTTNGATATAAGAAACGCTCCATCATAGCTCCACNTNCCGTTCGACCCTTCAACNCCCTGCAGGAACCGCCACGTGGTTTTGTCNACAGATGCTGATCTTACTTTGCCTGAGCGATCAAGAAATCTAAGGTTATCAACCCACATCTCNGCACCTGGGTGCGCCGGAGCCAAAAGGTGTGGTTGCTGACGCATTGGATTATAGTAGGATGCTCCACTTACACGGAACTTGTAGGGGAACTGTCCAGATCCGGAACGCTCAGCATAATAGGAAGACTGNTAAAAACCAAATTCGTTATANAGNCGGACGTNCTTGTCGATCTCATGGCTGAATGTTGCAAAGANATTATGTCGCTCAGAATCCCCTCGGATCCATCGCGTTTCTGAAGTGCTGTATCGCGGCACCGGATGCCCACTCTCGGAGACGATGCAGGTGCCATAGCCAGTATTGTAGGGCGTCGTAACACCACTTTCGGATTCAAGACAGCGAGGATCGCTATCACGATATACCACAAATTCTCCCCCGGAATCGACGTAGCCTCNAGGATCTGCTGGGTTGGAATATAAAGCTAATCCTGTTACCGGATCAGTTGCATTCATAAAATCNTCCATTATATTTGCACTGGCAACTAAGTCGAACCGCCCCAAGGCCCCATTGGACGAAGTCTGATCGAAGAATGCATCGCCTTGGGTGCTCCAGAAGCTGCTTTGACGGTAGTCGCTTGCTTCTGGCACAAATGAACTCAGGTCACCNGCTGCCCAACGGTCATTGGAATTGGCTCGCATATGCCCTTTATCTAAAAAGCTGTAATTAAGAGTAACGTGAGACTTATCCTCGTTCAGTGACGTTCCAAATTCGACACTAAACTGCTGNTCTGTTGTGTTTGTTGTCTNACTATCAGTATTCGAGTAATTTCCGTAGTTTCGGGTACGGGATCTTACTGTTAACCCCTCAAAGTTTGTATCAGTAACGTTATTTACCACTCCCGCAAGTGCATCTGCTCCGTACAATGCAGACGCACCATCACGTAACACTTCGACTCGCTCGAGAAGGTTTGCGGGTATNAGGTTCGAGTTTACTGTGCTCACTGGGGTATAACCTCCGCCAATAATTTCAGTCTGAAAAGAGGGGGAGTTGACAAGCCTGCGTCCGTTAAGAAGAACGAGAGTATTACCGACTCCGAGATTTCTTAAATTATAGGCTCCTACATCCCCCCTCGAACTGTTGAGCCCGCCAGTTTCGGCGCTTTCATGGAACATGTTTTGTCCCATCTCGGGGAGATTTTCAAGAAGTTCATCACCAGATTCTATTCCAAGTGCTTCGATATCCTCCGACGAGATTACTGTAACAGGTAATATGTCGGTTACGGTCGCACCCTGAATTTGCGAGCCAACGACGACTATTTCCTCTAAGTCATCTTGCGCAATTACCGATGCAGACGCCGATAACATGAGCAGTAATAATACGATGTGTGAAAGTTCGCTTTTGTTACTATGGAANGTGCGCGTCACATCTGTTAAACCTTTNCTAGGCATAAATTTCCCCTATTGATAAAGCTTCGTCTTTTTGTCAACTGTTGTGAATCATCAAGGATTATACTGGTGTCATTCAAAAATTCATATCATTTCGATAAACACAAAAACNATTACNTATTGAGGTGGATCAAGAGGGCGTATTTGTGNGAAAAGATTCTGACNGAAAGNTATTGAGCTATGGCCCCGGAGCCAGCTCTTCGTGGATCTGAGGCGCCGAAAACACCCATGGCACGCGACCTTTGTATGCTCTGCACAGCTCCCAATCTCCTAGTTTTCTTGTCAATTGTGTGACCCATGGTTTTTAGCAGATTAAGTGTGTCTATAGAAACACCAGATTCATAGAACAGTTTGTCTGGCTGCCATTGGTGATGGACACGCGCCACCGATGACGCTTCTGCGATGTTCATTTTAAAATCAAGCACGTTTAGAATAATTTGGAGGACTACGGTTATTATGGTGCCCCCTCCTGGGCTACCGGTCGCTAGTATTGGTTTGCCTGAGGAATCAAAAACAATTGCNGGTGTCATNGAGGATAGGGGTCGCTTGCCGGGTTCTATTGCATTGGCGGCACCACCAATCAGGCCATAAGCGTTTGATGCCCCATTTTTAGCTGAAAAATCATCCATCTCGTTATTCATCAAGAACCCGGCACCTGCAACAGATCTACCGTTTCCATAGCTGAAGTTTAATGTAGTCGTGTTGCTCACTACGTTACCCCATTTGTCCCAGGTAGAAAAATGTGTGGTCTCAGAAGTCTCGTCTATTTTTTTTTCTCTGAACCTGATCAGATCCTCAAGGTCTATTGACAGCCCCGGCTCAATGTCGGATGAGGTGGTGGCTTTCACTAAGCTGATATTACTGCGAAGTTTTGCAGCATAACTTTTATCAATAATCTGATCGATTGGCACTGGGAAAAAATCGGGATCGCCCAGATATTTACTCCTGTCTGCATATGCGTGGCGCATCACCTCTACGAGGCGGTGAATGTATTCTGCGCTGTTATGGCCCAATGCCTTAAGGTCCCATCCCTCGAGTATGTTGAGCATTTGAATAAGGTGGACTCCACCCGAGGACGGCGGGGGCATTGCACAAATCTTACTTAACCTATAACTTCCGCACACCGGTTCTCTCTCAACGACTCGGTAATTTTGTAAATCTTCAAGTGTAATTAGCCCACCGGTTTGGGTCATACTCTCCGCGATTAGGGAAGCTGTTTTTCCTTCATAAAAGCCTCTATGTCCATCTTTAGAAATGCGCACGAGTGTTGCTCCAAGGTCAGGTTGAAAAAAAAATTCTCCTGCACTGTAGTTGGAGCCATCCTCTTTGAAGAAGTATTTCCTCGAGGATGGGTTTCTTTTTAAACGCCCCGATCGAGCATTTAGTGAATACTCTAGTTCGGGGGAGATCAGGAAGCCGTCATTTGCTAACTTAATAGCTGGGGCGATTACTTGACTAAGTTTTAATTTGCCATAATTCTTTTGCGCATGGATTAGCCCCGCGACGGATCCGGGAACACCAGACGATTTAACGCCAAATCTTGACATATCCGTGTCAACTTCTCCAACGGAATCGAGAAACATCCCAGCATAAGCCGCCGCTGGCGCCATTTCTCGATAATCGATGGATATGGTCTTATTTTGATCCGCAAGATGAATCATCATAAAGCCGCCACCACCAAGGTTACCTGCTCTTGGCAACGTTACTGCAAGGGCAAAGCCTGTGGCGACCGCAGCATCAATGGCATTTCCGCCATCATGAAGGATTTTTGATCCCACACTACTCGCAATGATTTCCTGAGATACGACCATTCCTAATTTCGAATACTCAGGATAAAAATAAGAGGAGGAGTCGAAAATACTGATGATAGGTTCATCAGCGTTAAGATTCCTAGCAAAGTTCGACAACAGTACAAATACCCAAATAAAAAATATTTTAGTTTTACTTGAGGTGCCGCTTAAGAAAGTGTTCATTTCGAGACTTTAAGTTAGTTGATTTTTGAGAGTTGCCTTTTTTAAAAATGCGCTACACGTATTTTAATCGTATATTAGCCCGTTTCTTCGCTTCGAGTGATAAAATATTGTGGGCCTCTTGAATTTGTATCATTTGAAACGTAATAGTGCTCCCCTGAGGAAGTTGAGATAATCGATCGATATCGAGAGAGAGTACGGAACCTAGTTTTGGGTATCCCCCCATTGTCTGACGATCTCTCATAAGAATAATGGGTTGCCCATCGGGAGGTATTTGAATCGAACCG
Organism: Porticoccaceae bacterium; assembly: GCA_002720735.1. Classification (GTDB taxonomy): domain Bacteria; phylum Pseudomonadota; class Gammaproteobacteria; order Pseudomonadales; family Porticoccaceae; genus TMED48. Next base: position 1,708 of record PBJN01000034.1, on the reverse strand, counting down.
AGGGTAGTACCCTCGGAAAACATATGTGAGCATTTTGATAAGATTTTGGGACCTGATAGACGGTAGCCCATCCGATCACATTCCGATGTTAAAAGATATTCGCTACTAAAAAATATTTTTTTTTGTAGCGGTTCGAATTTATGATGTTGAGACCCCAAAATAACCCGCAGCAGCTGCTCGTTTCCGTGACATTTCGGTCGCAAACTGCTTGGGAGTTCTGCAAGCCTGCAATCTGGTTGCTGTGGATCACAGTGCAGCTGGTCGCCTTTCCGTAAAGCACTACCGTTTTGTTTGTGTCCACCGATTTGCTCTCTCTGGACACAGGACACACTGCCAAATATCGGCTTCATAACGAAGCCACCGGCGATAGCAAGATACCCGTATACCCCATCGGATGCCAGTCCTATCTCCAGCCGAGAACCAGCCAGAATCCTGTGAGTGCGCCATTGTTCGACTCTGGTTCCGTTGATTTTGAGACGCATTGTCGCGCCCGTTAATGCAATAACTGCGTCAAATTTGGAGATCAGGCAGACCCCACCAAAAGTAATCTCAACTACAGCATTCATGGAGTTATTATTGCAAAGGGTATTTGCAAGCTCGAAGGATTCCAGATCCATTGCTCCCCCAGTTGTAATGCCAAGGTGGTGATATCCAACTCTCCCAGTGTCCTGAATAAGACACCTGAAGCCCGGATCAATAACTTCAAACACGCAGGTCACAGTTTTCCGCCTAGCGAAAGGTATTTATTTCGATCAATCGAAAAGAATCTAACACGATCTGCAATACTAAATCGAAAATCGTTACCTTTTCCAATTTTGAACAGCTTTAATGGACAACGACCAATGATGTTCCATCCGCCGGGCGATGAATTAGGGTAGATGGCTGTTTGTCGATCAGCTATGCCCACGGAACCCGCTGGTATTTTTAACCTTGGAGTTGATTTTCTTGGTGCCGCTATTTTTTTATCGACGTTGCCCAGGTAAGCAAATCCGGGTGCAAATCCGATAGCATAAACCAAATACTCCCGATTCTGATGAATTTCGATTAATTCTTTGGTCGATATGTGCTTCTGATGTGCCAAGTTCTCAAGATCAGGTCCTGTGACGTTACTGTAATAAACAGGGACTTTGAAAATGTCTCTTGTTATTGTTGAATTCTCGAAGGCAATATTGTTTACACACTCAACTAGTTTTTTTTTAAAATTCATGTAGTCAATGATGAGATTGTCCCAAGTGACGAGAAGAGAGATGTACGAGGGAATTGAATCTATAATGAAATTATGCAGTTTTTCATTTAGTTGCCTATTGATCAGAGCAATTTTTTGGATGGTCCTCTCATCTGGAGCCTGACTGAAATAAATGACCAGTGAATTCTCACCGGCAATTGATATTTGTAACTTGAGGTCGTTCATTGATCAAGAATTTGTCGAAGTTCAGGGAGCACATTAATACTATCAGGATTGTCGCCATGAATGCAGATGGAGTCAATTTTCAAATGCAGTATCTTTTTGTTGATGCTGGTAACACTTCCGCGTTGGCGAATTTGGCTAACTTGACTAAGAATTTGCTCACGATCGAGGATGGCCTCCGTTTTTGATCTGGAGACTAGCGCCCCACAGTCTTCATACGATCGATCAGCAAAAGCTTCAAAGATTATTTTAACCTTAAAATTTTCAGCTTCCTGTTCGTGGATTTGCCACGATGGCGTC
>PBJN01000033.1 GCA_002720735.1 Porticoccaceae bacterium | reverse complement strand
AGAGTCTGTTTGTTTACCAAAAGCCCTTGCTTTCCCAGCAATGGCTAGCGGGGTGAACCAAGCGCTTTCGAGAAGGATATCCTGCGTGACAGGACCCACGGCGGACTCCTTTCCACCCATAATTCCGGCTAAAGCCAGAGGCTTTACTGCATCTGCGATTAATAGGGTATCTTTGCCTAAACGCAACTTTGAATTATCTAAGAGCTGCAATTCTTCGTTGCACCCCATTCGCACCACTATACTCTCTTCAATCTTACTCAAATCGAAGGCATGCATGGGTTGCCCAAGCTCCAACATTATATAATTAGTTACATCAACGACGGCTCCCCGCGACCTTATTCCGCTGCTATTAAGTTTTTGTAGCATCCAGCTAGGTGTGGGAGCTGAAGCATTGACCCCTCGGAATATTCTACAAACATAACGTCCACATGCTTCGGACGCATCAATCTTTATGTCAATTATATCCTCAATTGTTGGTTTAACCGGGGCATATTCAATTTCACGCGGATGTAATTCGTTGAGGACACCGACTTCCCTTGCCATACCCACAACACTGAGGCAATCTCCACGATTAGGAGTCAAATCCATTTCAAATACGTTGTCTTGTAAATTCAGATATTGCCCTAGTGTAGTGCCTATCGGAGCATCCGAGTCCAATTCCCACAGACCATCGTCATCTTCTCGAAGCTGCAGGTCTAATTGTCCGCAAAGCATGCCATATGACTGCACGCCTCTTATGTCTACTTTTTTCACTTTCTTACCACTGGGTAGTGTTGCTCCAATCCTTGCAAGAGGTACCTTTATGCCAACTCTTGCATTGGGCGCTCCACAAACAACCTTTAACAAAGATCCACCACCATAATCCACATGACAAATAAAAAGTTTTTCTGCGTCCGGATGCAAATCTACTCTAACAAGGGCAGAAACAACAACTTCAGCACATAAGTTACTTACCGGCGCCACCCCATCGACCTCTAAACCTGCCATAGTCAGCTGATCAGTTAATTCTTGAGTGCTCAAAGACGGATTAACCATGTCTCGTAACCAAGATTCACTAAGTTTCAAAATCCACCTCAGCTCAAAATTGTTTCAAAAAGCGCAGCTCATTTTCAAAAAATAGCCTCAAGTCATTCACGCCATAACGTAGCATCGCCAATCTTTCAACGCCCATACCAAACGCAAATCCAGTGTATCGGTCTGTGTTAACATTGCAGTGCTTAAACACGTTTGGATGCACCATCCCGCACCCCATAACTTCCAACCAACCCGTGTACCCACACACGCGACAACTGTCACCCATGCAATTCGAGCACTGAATATCGACCTCAGCGGATGGTTCTGTAAATGGAAAATAGGAAGGTCGAAATCGAACTTTTGATTCGACTTCAAAAAAAGATTGCAAAAATTGGATTACAACTCCTTTTAGATCCGCAAAGCTAATCGACTCATCGACGACTAATCCTTCAACTTGATGAAACATTGGAGTGTGTGTAAGGTCTGAGTCGCATCTAAAAACCTTGCCAGGACAAATTATTCTGATTGGAGGATTTTGGCTGTACATAGTTCGAACTTGCACCGGTGAGGTGTGTGTGCGTAAAACCTTATTGTTTTCGACATAAAAAGTGTCATGCATTGCTCGAGCTGGATGATGTGGAGGAATATTTAACGCTTCGAAGTTATGATAGTCATCCTCTATTTCTGGACCGGTTGCTACCGAGTAACCCACAGCACAAAAGAATTGTTGAATACGCTCCAAGGTTCTGGTGACTGGATGTATGCCTCCAACATCAACGGACCTTCCCGGCAATGAGACATCTACCGCCTCGGATTGCAACTGATTCTCAATAGATAAATGCTCGAGTAGTTCTTTCTGAGTGTTAATTAAGAGGCCAATCCTCTTCTTGACTACATTGATTAGAGCACCCCTGTCTCGACGCTCTGATGCACTATAGGTCGATAATGACCGTAAGAGCAGGGTGACAAATCCACGCTTTCCGAGATACTCAACCCGCTTTTTTTCCAAGCTGTGTAGGTCAGTGCATCTCTTGATAGCTTGCATCGCTTCTTGCTCGAGTTTTGCTAGATCGCTCATAACTGCTTTTCCAATTCCTGAAAGCTACCTCGAGGTATCTATCTGAAGCATCGCCACCAATGAAAATCTTCTTAAATCGACCGTGGCTTTCCATCACCCCAAAACAGTAAAAGCTACAACAGCGCGGCCTTTGCACGGTCCACGATAGCACCAAAAGCCGGTTTGTCATGAACAGCCAAATCTGCCAAAATACGCCGGTCAAGGAGAATTCCCGCCTTACTGAGGCCGTCGATCAATCTGCTATAGGCCAAACCTTCACTTCTGGACTGAGCGTTAATCCTTGCTATCCAAAGCCTCCTGAATAATCGTTTTTTTACCCGCCTATCACGATATGCATACTGCCCTGCTTTAGTAACCGCTTGCACGGCTACGCGAAATACTCTGCTTCGTGCTCCGTAATAACCTTTTGCCTGCTTTAAAATTTTTTTATGTCTACGATTGGCTTCGACACCACGTTTTACGCGAGGCATACTCTTCTCCTGTCAAACAACTATATACTTTATGATCTCCGCAGCATACGATCCACTCGAGGGGAATCCGATGCACCCAATATTCTGGTGCCTCTCAAATGACGTTTACGCTTTGTTGTCATTTTGGTGAGGATGTGAGATTTGTGCTGACGCTTGTGCTTATATCCAGCAGAATTTTTTTTAAACCTTTTGGCAGCCCCACTATGTGGTTTCACTTTTGGCATTGTTTATGCTCCATCCTCATAATATCCTCATACAATAATTGAGAGTGAAAGGATTCCATAGTCCCTGTAGACATCAAGCTTTCTACCCTTTTTTTCCACGCGGAGCCAGCACCATTGTCATCTGCCGTCCTTCCATTTTGGGGTGCTGTTCTACCTGAGCTAGACTGGACAGATCTTCTTCGATTCTCCTTACCATGGCCATTCCAAGTTCCTGATGTGCCATCTCTCTTCCGCGAAATCGTAAAGTTACCTTTGCTTTGTCACCGTTTTCCAAAAACCGAGTTACATTACGCAATTTAATCTGATAGTCGCCTTCGTCAGTCCCTGGGCGAAATTTCATTTCTTTAACTTGGGTCTGTTTTTGTTTTTTTCGTTGCAAAGAAATTTTTTTCTTGATGTCAAAAACGTGCTTCCCATAATCCATTATCTTGCATACTGGAGGGTCAGCATCCGGGGATATCTCAACTAGATCCAGTATTCTGTCGCGTGAAACCTCCAACGCATGTTTAACTGATACTATACCAACTTGACTCCCATCTGAATCCACCAATCTGACCTCTTCAGCAGATATCTCTTCATTAAGGCGAAGTCGTTTACTGTCTTTTTTAATAGATATTACTCCATTGAACCATTGTTAATTCCCCGAGAATGAACCTCCGCAGTCAACATCTCAGATATTTCATCTAACGTCATTATGCCATGATCTAAACCTGCTTGGGATCGCACGGACACCGTCAAAGAATCCTTTTCTTTTTTCCCAACAACCACCAAATAAGGCACTCTTCGCATCGAATGATGCCGGATTTTATAGCCGATCTTCTCGTTTCTCAAGTCCGAAATTGCTCTATAACCCCTATTCCGCAATGAATTTGTAATTTCATAAGCATATTGACGTTGAGAATCGGTAATGTTCATGACAACGACTTGTTCCGGCGCCAACCAAAGTGGAAACACTCCTTCATAATGCTCTGTTAAAATACCGATGAACCTTTCAAAGGATCCGAGTATGGCACGATGTAACATAACAGGTACATGCCTGGATCCATCCTCAGCAACATATTGAGCATCCAGACGTTCGGGCATTGAAAAATCCACTTGGATCGTGCCTAATTGCCAAATCCTTCCTATCACATCTTTCAGAGAAAATTCAATTTTGGGACCGTAAAAAGCTCCCTCACCCGGCAGGGTTTGCCACTGTAGATTTTTGGCATTCAACGCATCAGCCAGCGCTTTTTCAGCACGATCCCATATTTCATCTGAGCCAACTCGATTTTTCGGCCGGGTTGAAAGCCTGTAAAGAATGTCGTTAAACCCAAAATCTGTGTATACATCATGCAAAAAATCGATAAATTTGGACACTTCAACTTGAATTTGCCCGTCTGTACAGAAAATATGCGCATCGTCTTGCGTAAATGACCGCACGCGCATTATTCCATGCAGAGAACCTGACGGTTCATTTCGGTGACATGACCCGAATTCGGCTAATCTTATTGGTAAATCTCGATAACTTTTTAAACCCTGATTAAATACCTGAACATGGCATGGACAATTCATCGGCTTAACCACATAGTTCTTATCATCTGTTGCGAGAACATACATGTCTTCTCCGAATTTATCAGCATGACCAGATTTTTCCCAAAGTGAAAGATCAACTAATTGCGGAGTCTTGATCTCTTCATATCCCTCCTCAAGCTGCTTCGCACGCATATACTGCTCAATAACTCGATATATCGTCCATCCCCTAGGGTGCCAAAAAATAGAGCCAGGCGCCTCGTCCTGTATGTGGAATAAATCTAGTTTTTTTCCAATTTTTCGGTGATCCCTTTTTTCAGCCTCCTCTAAATTCTGGAGATGCGTTTTTAGTTCTTTTTGTGTATTCCAAGCCGTTCCATAGATTCTTTGTAACATCTCATTTTCGTGATCTCCACGCCAATAAGCTCCGGCCACTTTTAATAATTTAAAGGCAGTTAATCGCCCAGTGGAGGGCACATGGGGGCCTCGACATAAATCCACAAATGAACCCTGCCTGTACAAACTTATTGACTCATTTGCAGGAATACTTTTGATAATCTCAGCCTTATACTCTTCACCAATATCGAGAAAAAAAACCTCAGCCTCATTTCGACACCATTCTTCCCGAGAAATCTTGTGATCTTGCTTCGCAAGCTCTTTCATAAGCTCTTCAATAGCATTGATATCATCTGGTGAAAAAGCACGCTTATATGCAAAGTCATAATAAAAACCATTATCAATTACCGGACCGATAGTTACCTGTGCTTCCGGAAACAGTTGTTTGACCGCCATAGCCATGAGATGGGCCGTCGAATGACGGATGATCGCTAATCCTGCCTCGGAGCGTTCCGTTATAATTTCAAGCGTCGAATCTTTGTCAATTCGAAATGCTGAATCGACCTCCACACCATCAACAAGCCCTGCTACGGTGGCCTTCGCAAGTCCCGGACCGATATCATGCGCTACTTCAAAAACCGTAACGCCTTCACTATAGTTTCTGGTAGAAAAATCAGGGAGTGTAACGATCGGCATCTTTTTTCCTCCGGCGGGTTCCGCTCACAAAAAAGCTGCATAATTTGTATCTTTTTCATAAGAAGTGTCTATAGTTTACTATCAAAGAGTGCAGATTCAAGCAATCAATACTGATAAACCGACATAAATATTGCAAAGGTAACACTCACTATTCGGTAGTTTGACTTCTATGAAAATTTACGTTGATGCCGATGCCTGCCCAAAACCAGTAAAAGATATTCTCTACCGAGTGGCAGAACGGACTCAATTACCTGTAATCTTTGTTGCCAATACGGAATTACCTATCCCTCGCACAACCAAGATTAAAATGATACAGGTACCGAAAGGCTTTGACGTTGCAGATAACTATATATTAAATCACATTTCCAAAGGCGACCTCACAATTACAGCCGATATACCGTTAGCCGCAGAGATAATTGACGCTGGCGGCCACGCCCTTAATCCTCGGGGAGAATTGTATACCCCGGAGAATATTAGATCAAAATTAAATATTCGAGATTTCATGGAATCAATCCGAGGATCCGGACTTCATGTAGGAGGACCGCCACCCTTATCGAAACGTGATCGCATGGCATTTGCGAATGCTTTAGATAGATTTATAACAAAACATTATTTGTAATTTAAAGATTATTTATGAGCTCCTCAATCTGAAATGTTGTAAACGGCCAATCTATCTCAATCACGCCGTTAAAAAGAAGAACAGGGATTCGCAATCCATACTTTTTTTTCAAACTGATATCAGAAGAAATATCCCTCTTCGTCATTTTTATATCATGCCGCACGAGAAGGGGTTTCAAAAACTCTTCAGCATGATCACAAAGATGGCAATTTGGGCCAGTGTACAGCACTAACTCAGGCATCGTTCGGACACCACCGTAAGCACCACCTTACATGAAGATCATTTACTATCACACTTTGGATCCTCCCCCTCTAAAGCATGGCTAGCACTCTGGTTGGCAGCTTGCTTTTCAAGCATTGGTAACCAATAATTCGAGCCGAATAATAAAACGGAGATTACATCAACTATTCCTGCTCGACGGATAAGTTTTGGCGAACTCTGAACTACAATAAACTCAGATAGGTGCAATATCGACAACAAAAGTCCAGCAAAGGTTATGGTTGAACTCCAATGACTTGAGAAAGGCTTGAAGAAATTTAAAAAAAAGATCATCCAAAGGATCAGAAATACCAAACGAACAAAGTAATTAAAAAAAGTCATGAAATAGTTTTCGTGGAGAGAATCTCGCCTTACATGAGGTTTGAAAAATCTTTAATAACGTAATCACCGTCGACTTCAGCTACGATTTTTCCGATACTATCCCTGACGAGGATGTGTATGGAAAAGTCAAAGCGACCCTTAGACAAAAGCGATTCCCTCATTAATTTTGCATCCTTATTAGGGAAAATTGTTTCCGCGGTTGTATCTGAAGTGGCGGGTCTCAGAAACTTGATAGTAACACCAGCAAGCACCGGTTGATATTTAGAATTAGGCAAACTATGGAACGCCACCAGCCCTCCTAGGTATTCCGCGGACACCCAGATGGGCCTAGCATTCATAATATTCACGTGATTGTTTGTATTCACCGCGAGTGGGATTTAAACCGAAAATACCATTTTCGATACCATCGATTCTCATATCCAGAAAAGTATCCATCGGGCATACCGCCTTCGCCGCCGCCTCGCATTCTGCTGTAAGGTCCGTGAATTACGTCCTCTTCAATAGTCAAAGTTTTTCTCAATCACCACATCATCACTCCGGCCGATTTACCCATAACGCGTTTTACGGACCTCAGTTACACAAAAATTGTTACGCTAAAGCACAAATAAGCTTAGTATAACGCATTAAAGATACCTTTTGATTTATAAAATTTAATATTTCGTGAGAGAGCACAATATGTCAAACACTTCGTCCTCAATTCCTGAAGCCCTNACCNANATGCTTAATCGAAGATCAGTGCCNAGACTTCAAGANCCGGCTCCNTGCGANGATGTATTAAACANANTATTGTCAGCAGCNTTAAGGTCCCCAGACCATATGCATCTNAGACCATGGCGTTTCTTAAAAATAAGNGGTGATGATAGAGTTCAACTAGGCCAGTTATTTGCCGAACATGAGAAATATAAAAATCGTGATGTCAAGCAAGAACTAATAGAGCATGCGAAAAAAAAAGCACTACGAGCCCCTCTTATTATCGTGGGGATATCAAGTTATCAAGAACATCCTAATGTGCCAAAAATTGAACAAAGCGTGTCTACGGGCGGTGTACTCAACAATATAGGACTTGCTGCATACTTTAGCGGATTTGGAACTGTTTGGCGGACAGGTGCTTACGCTTACTCAAACATTGTCAAGAANGGTCTTGGAGTATCTGAAACAGAGGACATCATCGGCTTCTTGTACATTGGNACACCCNCTATCAAGCGCGCTAAGCCTCTGAAGGTGCCCCTAAAAGACTATGTTGTTCCCTGGCCACTAAAGACTTAAGCTCCTGTGCTTTTTACTATAGTTCGGNTCATACTGTACAGAAATTTAGATCCAGATAAAGTTACTATGGATTTTTTATTTCGTAAACGCTATGAATCTTTGGATTGCGCCGGTAATCAAAATCAATTGTTTCCTTTGTGATGTCGCGAATGATAAATTGTTTGTTAATCCTCTTACTCATCTTAAATTTTTTGAAATGTGTCGAAAAATACAATGTGCCCTTAGGCGTCAGCAATTTCATGCACAAAATAACCAAGTTCTCGTGATCTCTCGCTACNTCAAAAGCCTTGGCCATTTTTTTTGAATTTGAAAAAGTTGGCGGGTCTAGAAGAATAATGTCAAAGGACTCATCCGCGATTTGATGTTCACTTAACCACTGCACACAATCTATNCGNAGTAATTTATGGACCAACGCTGAAATATTATTCAAACTCATATTTCGATTTGCCCAAGAAAGATACGTATTTGACATATCACAACTCAAGGAGCTCTTCGCACCCCCGAGCGCTGCTTGCACTGTGGCAGTCGCAGTATAACAAAACAAGTTAAGAAAACTTTTTCCCCTAATTTCGGAGGCAATCCTCGCCCGCAATTTTCTTTGATCTAAAAACAAACCGGTATCAATATACTTAGTGAGATTAACCTCAAACTTTGCTGAACCCTCTTCAACCAACATTACGATCGCGCAGTCGTCCTCCGATTTTTGATATTGTCTCAAACCACGTTGACGAACTCTTTGTTTATACAAAACTCTGTATTTCCAACCGATAGCACAATTTTTTACAACCTTTGCGGCGTCCTCGAGTCTCGCTGACGCTTTTGCCTGGTCCAAATGCGACGGCGATTTATATTCATGAATAAGCAGCACGTCTTTATAGACGTCTATGGCAATTTCATACTCACGTAAGTCGCAATCGTATAATCGATAACAGTCAGTCGGATTAGCTTTTAACCATGAATTTAATTTTCGTCTATTTTTCTTGAGACGATTCAANAGCATTTGCGCATCTGGACCTAGTTCTTTTAATGGAGGTGGGATTGTCAAACGCGAGAGGATCTGATGAGATTTAGATCTTATGTCATTAAAAACCAATAACTTACAGGGAATAGACGCATTATAAAGTTTATATTGATGGGATGGGCTCAAGTCTATCTCACGAGCTAGCTCAAGATTTCCTGTGAAAACTGACGCGCTCCATCCTTGGAAATTTAGTTTTAATACTGTGCTTAACTTTTGATACACAGGCCTAAGAGTATTGACATCGTTGAGTCTTTTACCGTANGGAGGATTAGTTATAACTAATCCTCTTATTCCTGAAGNCACATCATCAATCTGATCCATCTGCTTAACCGCTACATGAATATGTTTGTCGAGGCCACAGGCCGCTAGATTTAAGCGTGTAGCCTCGATCGCCGACGGATCGATATCAAAACCTCGGATATCTGAACGGAGGTTTTTTAATCCAACGATTCGACGAGACTTCGCTTCGCTAATTAATGACTCCCAGACAGGTGCCTTGTGAAATGTCCAAGATTCGAAACCAAACTTTCTGCGTAATAGACCCGGAGCGATATCACTGGCAATCATGGCTGCTTCAATCAAAAAAGTGCCTCCTCCACACATCGGATCAATCAAACCCCCGCCCCGTTTAAAAATGTTAGGCCACCCCGACCTTAACAGTAAAGCTGCCGCGAGATTTTCTTTTAAAGGTGCTGATCCAGATGCACGGCGATAACCTCGTCGGTGCAAACTTTCACCGGCCAAATCAATTCTGAGTTGAACTCGGTCTTTATAAAGACGTGCGTTTATTCTCAATTTAGGCGCTTTAGTATCAACACTAGGTCTTTGATTTGAAATATCTCTGAAGCGATCTACCACCGCGTCTTTAACCTTCCGCGCACCATAAAGAGAGTTATCTAAAAATTTGTTCGTACCCCTGAAATCTACAGAAAATGACTCCCTCGGTGAAAAATGTTTCTCCCATTCAATATCAAACGTATTTTGGTAAAGATCATCAATCGACGTAATCGAAAAACTTTTAACTACATAAAAAATGCGATTGGCTAACCGAGACCACAGGCAACACCTATATGCAACCTCCAGCGTGCCTGTGAAGGCTACCGTAGAGATCGTTTCCCTCAAATTTATCGCTCCTAACACCCGAAGTTCATCAACTAACAAAGCCTCTAAACCCGATGANCAACTCGCCACCCATAAATGTTCCTGTTTTTCCTTATTTANGTATGACATTTATATTAACCGAGAGGAATGTATAAATAAGTTACTATATAAAGAAAGTATTCGACAGAGGAGTAAAATAAAGATAGTTTGTTTTATCATTGGGTGATAGTAACTCATCGAGCATCATCAACGAAATGTAGAATAAAGACAGNGGTAATTTACTGTNTAGACATCANAATGTGGGNTTTATAAATTTAANTTTTCGCAAATAATCCTCGAAAGGACTAATCCATGAAAAAACNAAAACGTGATTTGGCTACCCGATCCTTCCTAAAAGGATACCAAGCCTCGATTCAAGGAAGATCCTTATACACCTGTCCCCACAACGTANGTTCCAACTTAGCATACCACTGGAACCGAGGGTGGCGTGAAGGAAAAGCAGATTTCTGGAATGGTTTTAATCAACAAGCTTTCCAACAAAAAGTGATAAATATTTAGCCCCTTGGCGCGACAGCACACTATTTGAACCAAACTTAAACAGCGCCCTCTTATCTTAAACTTACCATAACCGCCTTACTAAACTGCTCTTGGTGAGAATACACTTGGAATAAACTTACGGTGACAACGCAAACGTTCTTCTTTTCAAAAAAACCAATAGTTTATGAAATTGAGCAAGCGCAACNGTAACTTGAGAAAAATTATCTTCAGCAGAATCCCACTTCGTTGTCATTAGATCTTTCCAATGAGAAATTAAGATTGCTTCACTCTTCTTCCAAATTTCAGGCATCTCAATCAACTGCTCTTTGCTGTCAGAAATTAATATCTCCAATAGATCATATTTGTGCTGAGCTAATTGGTCAATGTAAGTGTCTTGGGCCATGAATTGCCAGTGGCTATGGGGTTTGAGATCGAGTATCTGTGACATTAATTTGTCTAAAGCTAGCTCCTCATTGATAAAGGAATAGTCTTTGGCGATTTTTTCAATAGATTTCTCAGAATTGAGAGAGATTTTGATGATACTCAAACTGAAAAACATGTTTTCCGTTAGCGCTTCCAATGCCGACAGCCGGTTGTTCTTGGCTAGCCGACCTAATCGGTAGCCTTCTTTTGTATTCCATTGTTCAGGACGCAAAGCGACCCAATGCTGCAAGAGTTGGTTCATCGGATTCGCATATTTTTCGATCATACTGCCACAATCCGAAAAATCTTCACAGTTATTCAGAAACCAGCGAGTACCTCGACGAACAAGTTTTATCAAAACACAAAATAAATCCAATTGATGTGAAGAAGTCAAGTTTTCGTGATCATCTTCAATTGATTTCCAAAGTTCGTCAATACCAAAGACATGTATTACAACCTTGAGCGCTTTGACAATCTGATGCGCATTTCCTCCAGTGGTCTCGGTCACATGATAGAAAAAAGTTGGGCCAAACCGATTTATCATGTCATTAGCCAATTGAGTAGCCGCTATTTCCCTCGCTAGCTTGTGGTTGATAACCGAGCCTCCGGCGAAGTCTACAAGAGCTCTGGGAAAAGCCTGTTCAACGGAATCAGACAACCATGCGTCGGCCAACAGATCTACCTGCAAAAGCGCTTGTTTCACCATTATCTTCGAGTAACAGAGCAACACCGCAAGCTCTGGGCGCGTCCATAATATTTGCTGACGTGCTGCTCTTTCTGACACAACCTTCTCGCTTGGCAAAAACTCATGTTTTCGGTTTAATTCGCCTTTTTCTTCCAACCAAAGCACAAAACGTTCAAACTCAAAACTGTGTCGACCAATGCTTCTCAGCGCAATACTGATTGACTGAGTTTGACGACTGTTGTTTTGTAAAACTTTGTCCGCAACCGACGATGTCATAGAGTCAAGCAAGGTATTTCGATCCGCCGTTTGCATACTACCATTGCGGACAAATGTGTCTAACAAGATTTTTATATTCACCTCATGGTCAGAGCAATCCACGCCAGCGGAGTTATCTATAAAATCTGTATTACAGAGGCCTCCAAGCAAGCTAAATTCAATGCGCGCAAGCTGAGTCATACCCAAATTACCACCCTCTCCAATAACACGGCAGCGCAATTGATTTCCGTTAACCCGCAAAGCGTCATTAGCCTTATCTCCCACCTGAAAATCACTTTCAAATTCAGATTTTACATACGTTCCAATACCGCCATTCCATAGTAGATCAACGTCTGCAACAAGCAGTTTCTTGATCAATTCATTTGGCGTGAGAGTATCATCTTCAATGGAAAAACGTTCTTTGATCTCCGGCGTCAATTCGAGTAATTTTGTATTCCTGGAGAAGATGCGTCCGCCTTGCGAGAGGACTGAGTCATCATAATCTGTCCATTGGCTTTCCCTCAATGAAAACAACCTACGTCGTTCCTCAAACGAGGCAGCGACGTCTGCCTTGGGATCAACAAATATGTGTTTATGATTGAATGCAGCTAGCAAGCGAATACATGGTGATAATAGCATCCCATTTCCAAACACATCGCCTGACATATCACCTATGCCGATAACATCGAATTGATCGGTGAGAATATCCACTCCGATTTCTCGGAAATGTCTTTCAACGGCGACCCATGCGCCCCTCGCAGTGATACCCATCGCCTTATGATCATAGCCATTAGACCCCCCTGATGCGAAGGCGTCACCCAACCAATATTCACCCTTCTGAGCCAAGCCATTTGCAATATCTGAAAAATCTGCAGTGCCTTTATCAGCCGCAACCGCAAGATAAGGATCGTCCCCATCTCTTTTACGAAGGCCGAGTGGTGATATTATTTGATCGCCCTTACGGTTATCGGTAATATCCAATAAAGCTTTGATGTATAATTTGTATACGCTAATGCCTTTTTCCTTTCGAGCGTCGAGCCCCCCCCTCTGTCGCAAGTCTTTCACTACAAACCCACCTTTTGCTCCAGAGGGCACTATCAAGGCGTTTTTCACTTTTTGGGCCTTCAAAAGGCCGAGAATTTCGGTGCGATAATCTTCTAAGCGATCTGACCACCTTAGCCCTCCTCTAGAAACTCTTCCATCTCTAAGATGCACTCCTTCAAATTCGGGGGAATAAACAAAGAACTCAATTTCTGGGCGAGGTTCAGGGGCATATTGTATTTTGGATGTTGCCAGCTTTAGTGAGATATATGGCGCATACTCTCCTCCAGACATTTGAAAAAAATTCGTTCGCAGAGTGGCACATATCAGGCAATGAAAGGCCCGCAGAACACTATCCTCATTTATATCCTCCACCGCTTCAATGTTTTTATTAATCGCATCGGTCAGAAAATTGATCGTTTCAGAATTTTGCTCATGCTCCATTGCAGGATCCAACATCGTGCTAAACAAATCTTTAAACTGTGCACACAATGCTTGATGTCTTATGAGAGTTTCTGCAATAAATTCTTGACTAAAAGGTATCCGAAGCTGCTTTAGGTAACGGGAGTAAACTCTAAATAAAGAAACACTTCGCCAATCTAATCCTGAAGTTACCACCAAACGATTAAAACGATCATTCTCACATTTACAGGCCCATACTGCCGTGAGGGCCAGTCTGACTTCATCCCCAACCTCTGCCAAATCACGCTCTGAATCAATTCCAAGTAAGAGATCCTGTTTCCAAAACACCCCCTCATCAAGATGCTTTATTTCATGAGGACGCTCTAAAAGCACCCTCAAACCCATATTCTCAAGTATTGGGACGAGATCTGAGAGTGGCAGGGGCGTTTCGCGATGAAACAACTTTAAATGAGGTCCATCTTTATCAGCTAACGATCCTGTATCAACAACCAAATCATCCAACTCAATGAGACGTTCCAAAAAAACAATATCTCGTAATGCCTCAGCCGGTGAATAAAGTTCTCTATAGGTTATGGAGAATCCCTCAGAAAAACCCCTGATAATTGAGGAAGATCTCTGATTATTATATTCGTTTCTTGAAACGAGCTTGAATTCTTCACGCCAGTCCGAAACTATTCTCTGAACCAACGCTTCAAACACTGCTACGTCTACTTTCAAGAACTGGCCTGGAACGGTCGGTATGAGCAAATACACTCTGACGAGAGTGGATTCAGGAACAAAAAAACTGACAAAGTTACTCTCATCCGCACCCAGATAATGCTCAAATGCGCGCTGGATTTTTGCTCTTACCTCAGAGTTGAAAGAAATTCTNGGAATAAAAACGAAACAACTCAGGAACTTTTTAAATATATCTCTGTGCACGAAAACTAANCTAGCGTTTCGCTGTTGACCATGCAAAACCCCCATTAAGACCTCAAGNAACTGCTGCCTGGGCATTTGTAGTAATTCTTCCCGAGGAAAAGCATCTGCGATGGCGACCAAACCCTTNTAATCATGGCTCCCACAAATCAATCCCGAGTCCTCGAGCAACGCATCGATCCTCTTCCTTAATATCGGTATCCGATCAGTACTGTATCTATGAAATTGGGAAGTATGCAGTCCCATAAAACGCGTTTCTCCAATGACAAGCCCACTCTCATCAAATCTCTTTATAACAACATAGTTGGAATAGTTATTTCGATGTATGTGAGAACGACGTGAAGACCTTGCGTGTATCACCGGCCCAGAGCTTTGATAAAATTGCACCGAATCGTCATCTAATTGGTCTACTGCTTGCTCCTTTGTTGGATGACACCCTCCTTTGAATAAACCATCTCGGCTATCCGGTTCCTCACAGAGGTAATCGATGCCATCCTTGTTCTTCAACTCAAAGGCAATCACGCCCAAAAATACAAAAGCTCCATCAAGCATCCAGTTTAAAAATTCAATGTCCTCACTCAAATTTTCATGCGGCGGNGCAAGTGTTTTAACACTTGTTATTTCGGCCGCTAATCGACTCCTCATTGTTGAATGATTTGAAACAACAAGATCGACATCACTCAATATTTTTGTCAACCTGAGTTTTAATGACTTAAGTCTGGAGTCATCTAGCGCTTGAATTTCTATGGCAATGAGAGCTTCAGAGTGTCCATTGGTACTCTGTACACCACTGAATCCAGTAGCGATACCCTTATCATTACGACGAACCCAAATAGGAATACTCTTCAAAGAGTGAATTATTGGGATCTCAGAATTCAAACCAATTCTCAAAGAGTCCACTAAAAAAGGTCGGTCGGGACAATTGATAAGAATAACTGTTTGGGCACATTCCCAACCGTCAAGATGAATCCTCGGATTAAAGACANGTAAGCGCCCAAAACTNATGGACTCATTNGTTAATGAGTATGGTTCAGAATTAGACGCAACNCGGAAAAGTCCATAAAGATTCCAGAATATTGTTTCCAAGGGCCGATTAAGATAATCTTTATCTAGGTATTGTTGGATCGCGTAACATGCGAACTGATCGAAAAGAGAGACCTCCGACATCTCTAAATGCTGCTGGGAAAGTGCACTCAACGCCTGAAGTAAATGTTGCTTATTGTTTTTGTTTGTTTCCAGCTTCATAGCTACCGTTTNTNATTTGTCTGCGCTTNGGTATTTTTACTANCATAATCACTAGACTGATGTCGCAACATTGAGGTAATGTCCTTCAAAGTGCAAGTTGAAGATATACAAACTCGAGATATACGTAACACTNCTGCAACTATATACCGTTTACGATGATCAATATACATCGTAAAATATTTTTTAGTGTCCGGCATAATGACCCGATTAGTATGCGATCTACATATAACATCATAATGAATTTTATCTTTTTNCTTTTATTGTGGGTAAACCAGTAGGGAGGCTATATCACTTGCAAACGCAGATAACTGAATTAAAGAATTGGCTCGCTGATAAAATTGTTGGTCAAACAGCGCTGATAGAGCGGCTATTGCTAGCGCTTCTTGCAGATGGACATATCCTCGTCGAGGGTGCCCCTGGNCTTGCTAAAACCAAAGCTATTAAAACTCTTTCNGAGGGCTTAGATGCAGACTTCCATAGAGTTCAGTTTACTCCCGACCTGCTGCCAGCCGATCTAACGGGTAGCGAAATTTATAGGCCGCAAGAGGGTATCTTTGAATTTCAGACAGGACCCCTATTTCACAACCTGATCCTTGCTGATGAGATAAATAGAGCACCTGCAAAAGTTCAATCAGCTCTTCTTGAAGCGATGGCAGAACGGCAGATTACTGTCGGCAAGAAAACATATAAGCTCCCCAATCTCTTCTTGGTGATGGCTACTCAAAATCCTATCGAACAAGAGGGTACATATCCTCTACCAGAGGCGCAGATGGATCGCTTCCTGATGCAACTCTCTCTAGATTATCCAGCCGCAGATGCGGAGCGCAGAATTTTAGAGATTGCGCGGCAAGAGGTACTCAATCCGGCATGTACTCCATTCCCAAAGATTGATCAAGAATCGTTAATAAGAGCCAGAGGTGAGATCATGCGAGTCCACATGGCCGAACCAGTTCAAAATTATCTAATACAAATTATCTTAGCCACTCGAACGGCAACCAAGTATTCAAGCGAGCTAGGGGATTGGATCGATTATGGTGCTAGTCCGAGAGCCACAATTGCACTCGACCGCTGCAGCAGAGCAATTGCCTGGTTAGATGATCGTGATTTTGTTTCCCCCGACGATATTCGCAGTGTAGCTCAAGATGTCTTAAGGCATAGACTTATCCTGAGCTTTGAGGCTGAAGCTGGAGGTATTTCAATAAATCGGGTTATGGAAAAACTGATTNGAGTTGTGCCCTCGGCTTAAAGCTCCTCAGGTAATATGCTTATAAATTATGATAGTCACCGACGAAACAAAAAATCCGGCAATAGCCAGTATCGAGTCCATGATAAGACTTCGGCATGCGGCACGCGAACTAAGCGGGTTTCCAAATTCTCCAGCAAGGCAAATTACATCTGGTTCTCATAAATCTAGAATACGTGGCCGTGGAATGGACTTTGAGGAAGTGCGTATATATCAACCAGGCGACGATGTGAGGACGATAGACTGGAGAGTCACCGCGCGGAGTCAAAATACATACACTAAAATTTATACTGAGGAGCGGGAGAAACCTTTGGTTGTGATCACTGATCTGCGAGCAAACATGTTTTTTGGTAGTCAACGACTAAAGTCTGTTGCGGCAAGTGAAGTTTCAGCCGCCCTTGCTTGGGCAGCATTATCATCGAATGATCGACTCGGTGGAATAGTTTTTGGTCAAGAAAAAACTGCTAACATAAAACCGAAACGCAGTCACCATTCGGTGCTAACGTATATTCGATCNCTAAATACCTTAAGCGCTGAATTACTTAAACCTCGCCAAGATTGCTTCACGTTAGCAGATATCTTTGAGGAGACTCAAAGGTTCTTAATGCCAGGTTCAACATTATTTGTTGTCAGCGATTTTTTGGATTTCGATGAGCATAGCCATCATCTACTCTTTAAACTTGTNAGACATTCAAAAGTATACTTTTGTCATGTTTTCGATCCGTTAGAAAAAGAGCTGCCGCCCCCAGGATTGTATGCCGTTACTGACGGAAACCGGAGAACCATACTAAATACTAGTAGCAAAACTCTTCGTGACTCATACAGAAATACTTATCAGGAGCATGTAAAGCACCTTAAAAAAATAAGCGAACAGTTACGAATAGACCTTATTTCTTTTAATTGTTCTATGGATATTATGCAAGTTTTAGGTCGAGTCTTTGGCAAGCATGGTAGGCAAAAAAAGTAAGAAATTTGAGAAGATGATTAGAGAGAATCCATGAACACTCCAGATCCTCTTAGTGAGTTAAGAGATCTTCATCTCCCGGCGGCCGTATCTCCATGGCCTCCAGCGCCGGGATGGTGGATTTTACTCGCGCTTTTTGTGTTATTAATAGTGGTCGTAGGATACATGTTAGCGCATTACTTAGATTCACGGAAATACAGACGAAAAGCGCTGGCTGAACACANCAAGATTTGTTCGCTGGAGGGAGATAAGGAGAGGATTCAAAATTTTCTCGAATTACTGCGAAGAACAGTAATTTCAGCTACCGGTGAAACCCACTCTGCAAGCCTGCAGACAGANGAATTTTTGAACTTTTTGCAAGAGAGTTGTTCCAAGAAAAGTNTGTTTAACTGTGATCGAGAAAAGCTGGATCAGGCTTTGTATTCGCCCTTATTGGGCGATGAGATTGAGGGTTTAAGAGATCTTTGTAATCTAATTATGACAGATTCAAGAAACTGGATCTTGGATCACAAAGTAACGCAGGTGAAAGCATGATAACACTCATATGGCCCTGGATACTTATTCTGGCGCCACTACCTCTCATCTTCAGAGTTGTTAAAAGTCCCATGCCTCTTCAAACTCCTGCACTTCGCTCAACTTTTTTGTCGAAAATAGCTAATAAAAATCTTAATAATAAGAGATGGAGCCGGCGCAAGTGGTTGATTCTACTGCTTCTTTACCTTTGCTGGTTGTGCGCGATAGTTGCTCTTTCCCGTCCAGTCTGGTTTGGGCAGCCTATCCAACTCCCCACTTCGGGAAGAGACATACTGGTCGCAGTAGATATCTCTGGAAGCATGGAGCAGGAAGACATGAATCTCAGTGGCCGGAGTGTAAGTCGACTTGAAGCCGTAAAATCTGTGGTTGGAGATTTCGTCCTCAAGCGAAAAGGTGATCGACTTGGGTTAATTCTGTATGGCGAGAGAGCCTATCTGCAAACCCCTCTTTCTTTTGATAGAAAAACTATGGAATTACTACTCAACGAGGCCCAAATTGGCTTTGCTGGTCAGGGGACTGCGATAGGAGACGCAATTGGTTTGGCCATCAAGCGTCTTCAAGATCGACCCGCAAATAATCGAGTTCTCATACTACTCACCGATGGCTCAAACAATGCCGGTGAGATAAACCCTCTCAAGGCAGCGCAACTTGCAGCAAAGGCCAAAGTAAAAATACACACCATAGGTATTGGTGCAGAAAAACAAGAGGAATGGGGACTTTTTGGAAAACGAATAGTGAATCCNTCCGCGGATTTAGATGAGGAGACTCTTTCAATAATNGCTGATACNACAGGTGGNAACTACTTTAGAGCTCGGAACCCGNCGGAACTCTCAACGATCTANGATTATCTCAATNAAATAGANCCGATAGAGCAAGAGNTAGAAACAATTCGACCTACCCTCNCTCTNTACCACTGGCCATTAAGTGCTGCGTTTTGTTTTGCAATTATTGCNACATTCATAAGTAACAAGTTCAGAGTATATGAATGAGATCCTANGCNACTTCCATTTTGTTCGCCCCTTTTGGTTTCTGGGACTGCTACCCATCCTCATGATTTGGTTACTGAATAAATCACAGAATAAGGGCTCTGGTAGTTGGCGAGGTGTCATAGATCCAATGCTTGCCAATTATTTAATAGATCGTGGTGAGGTTGCCTCAGGATTCACAAAAAGAATGCAATTCTTATTATGGCTAACAGCCTGGATAGTGGCGTGTACCGCCCTCGCTGGTCCTGCTTGGGAAAAGCTCCCCGAGCCAGTGGCAAAGAAAACCTCCGCCTTAATTATTATTCTAGATCTCTCTCCGTCAATGCTCGCCCAGGACATAAAGCCTAGTCGAATTTTGAGAGCTCGCTATAAACTGATTGATATCTTAAAACTCCGAAAGGAGGGCCTCACAGCACTTGTGGTCTACTCAGGGAGTGCACATTTAGTATCCCCGCTGACCGATGATTCAAAAACTATAATTAACCTCGTAAACTCCCTCGATCCAACGATGATGCCAATACTTGGCAGTAATATTGAAGAGGCTATAGAAATATCTACAGAAATTACTGCCAACTCCGGACTCAGCCGCGCCGACATCTTATTGGTTACTGACGGCGTAGATAGAAGAGCATTTTCAACCATCGAGACTACTGNTAATATAAATGGACTTTTCAGAGTGTCTATTCTAGGCATTGGAACAGAACAAGGAGCGCCGATACCATTATCTTATGGTGGATTCTTAAAAGATCAGAAGGGCAATATCTTGATACCAAAGTTGNAACCCGAATCTCTCAAAAAACTTGCAGAAAAAACTGGCGGTTTATATCAATCTATGGCATCCGATAATAATGATATTAACTTATTACANAAGCACACTCTAATTAGCATGCC
Organism: Porticoccaceae bacterium; assembly: GCA_002720735.1. GTDB lineage: Bacteria > Pseudomonadota > Gammaproteobacteria > Pseudomonadales > Porticoccaceae > TMED48. The sequence continues at coordinate 44,242 of PBJN01000033.1, read as the reverse complement.
TAATGAAATCCGAGAAACTGAACGCTCGTTCGACGTTTGGAATGATAAAGGATACTGGCTCATAATCTTGCTTCTCCCCTTCATNATGATCGCTTTCCAAAGGGGGCTACTCGCAGCATTTTTTCTGATGCCTTTTTTATATCCTTTCTCAATCAACGCTTTTGAGTGGAACGACTTATGGGAACGAAAAGATCAACAGGCGGCGAAGGCATTGGAGTCCGGAAATGCTAAAGAAGCTCAAGTACTTTTTAAGGATGACCAATGGCGAGCCAGCGCAGCTTATTTAGCAGGAGATTATCAGTCGGCCGTCGAGGAATTTGGTGCACTCTCCAAAAATGCTGATGCAGACACTCTTTATAATTTAGCCAATAGTTTAGCAAACATTGGGGAATTTGAGGCTGCGATAGACACGTATGCTAAATCATTGGANATCGCCCCCAATTCTGAGGATGCATTATTTAACAAAAGATTGTTGGAGGATCTCATGGAGCAGCAAGATCAACAACAGCAAGGTCAACAGCAACAACGAGATCAACAACAGCAAGGTCAACAGCAACANCAAGAGCAACAACAGCAGGGTCAACAGCAACAGCAACAGCAACAGCAACAGCAAGGTCAATCTGACAATAAGTCAGTAAAAAANAATAGTCCTCCNACAGATCCAATTTCTGAGGGGTCCGACAAGAGTGATCGCGAAAACAAAGACCAGCGTGATGAAGGTGAGAAATCACNAGAGCAAGCCAAAACAATAAAAGATGAATTAAATCAGNCCGAGGAGAGTGCTGAAGCTCGGCAGGCACAGCAAGAATTAGAGCAATTACTCAGAAGTATTCCAGACGACCCTGGCGGCCTTCTAAGAGCAAAATTTCGATATCAGGAAGAACTTCGCAGNAGNCAGCCCAAAAGACCAATGCCACCAAATAATGAACAATCTCAGCGTTATTAAGTACATTTGAATGCCGATTCTTAGATTAAATACAATAGAGATAGTCCCCTTACGCAATAGAATCCCAGGAATAAGTGTACTCCCATTTTTTTTCAGCGCACTGATCCTTTCTGTTGCTCAGGCCTCGTCTGCTAAATCTTCCGGTTTAAGCGTCACGGCTGACCGACTCAATACCTTTATTAACGAAAGTCTAAACCTTACCATCCGGTACAATGGTCAGGCAAGATCAGGCGAGCCTGACTTTACGGCCCTTGAAAATGACTTTGAAATCATATCAAGCAGCCGTCAACAGCAATATATTGTGCAAAATGGAGATGCAAAGTCATTTACCGACTGGAATCTTACACTGATTCCCCTCCGGGCCGGAACTTTACTTGTACCTTCTTTAAACTACGAGGGTGAGGTGAGTGATGCTCTCGAAATAAATGTGGCTGAAGTCGCCGACTCAGAGAACAGTTTATCCAAACCAGCAGTTTTTGCAGAAACTGTGGTTGACAAAAAAACTGCGAGAGTACAAGAACAAATTCTCCTGACAACCAGACTTTTTTACTCTATCCCTCTGACAGATTTTAGCTTAACACCATTAACGTTACCCGATGGCATTCTCGAAGAATTCCAGGACAAGCAGTATACAAAAATAATCGATGGGCGTGAGTATGGAGTGATCGAAAAAAGTTATGCAATTTTTGCACAGGCTAGTGGACAAATGAATATAAAGGGGCAGCGTTTTGAGGCTTATGAGGCGGCGAGTAGACGCCAATTTGGCGTCTTCAATCAGAGGGGGAAGAAAATAGTAAGGATCACTGATGAGACTACATTAGAAATCTTGGATCGGCCAAAAGATTTTTCTGGTAACAGTTGGTTGCCAACAAAAAAGCTTGAGCTTACTGAAATTTGGAACGGAGATCTCAAAAAATTAAAAGTAGGTGAACCAATCACACGTAGCATTACAGTGACAGCTGATGGTTTAACCGGGGCACAGATTCACCCTCTTACAATCGAAACTCCTGAAAGTTATAGAATTTATCCAGATCAACCAAAAATCGAAACAAAAACTAGAGGCTATAACGTTATTGGGGTAAGAATCGAGTCTATGGCACTCGTGCCCAGTCGTGCGGGTCGACTGGAAATACCATCAATATATGTCGAATGGTGGAATACAGAATTAAAAACCACAGAGCGAACCGTTATCGAGGGCAGAGTCCTCGAGATTGCAGAAAATGAAAGTCGTCCCGATTATGTTGATGCTAACGAAAAAGATGTCTCTGTTCTCAGAGAGGACGAGACCCCGATATTATCAGCTCAGCCTGAACCAAGAATACCACAATGGCCTCTAATTTTTTCAGTCATCATCAATGTGATGCTGCTTGCATCCATCATCACTGTACTATTTATCTGGCGGCGAAGTCCTGAAAAGAAAGTCGGAAACTCAGAAAAATCTGATTTGACGATCGCCAATCGACTCAACACCATTAGTAATGCAGCTAAAAATAAAGATCCTATTGGGATGCGGCAAGCAATAATAGAGTGGGGACAGACTCTACTTGAGGATCCTTCTACGCTAACACTAAGTTCACTCGCGGCAAAATTGGGAAACGATAGTTTAAAAACTCACTTTAAACTTTTAGACTCTCAATTGTACGGAAAACAAGATGAGCAATTTCTCGATCAAGAGGAACTGATTCGAGAAATAAAACGTGAATCTGCGTTATCAGCCAAAAAAAAAGATCTTGAAGATCGATTACAGCCTCTCTACCCGACCTAGTTAAGTCGCCAGTCGCCAATATTTTTGTTACGATCCAAATATATTAAATTTATGAGAAATCGCAATGAGTGATGAGGAATCAAGTGCTCAAGCTGAATCATATTGGAAGGCGAATGTTTGGCTCCTGATAAAGCTTCTTGCAGTATGGGGTTTTGTATCATTTGGTTGCAGCATCATACTAGTCGACTATCTTGATCAGTTTTCTTTTTTTGGCTTCAAACTTGGTTTCTGGTTCTCCCAACAAGGCGCAATTTTAGTTTTTATCGGTCTTATTTTTTCATATACAAAGCGGATGAATGCTTTAGATAGAAAGTTCACATCCAGTGAGTCAAAAAGGGATAATGAGGAACAATTTTGACTACGCAAACATTGACCTTTTTATTCATAGGATCATCTTTTGCACTCTACATCGCTATCGCAATTTGGTCTCGCGCGGGCTCAACAAGAGACTTCTATGTAGCCGGTGAAGCTGTAAATCCAATAGCCAATGGCATGGCTACCGCCGCGGACTGGATGAGCGCAGCTTCCTTTATTTCTATGGCAGGTATAATTGCTTTTCTCGGCAGAGATGGTTCTGTCTACCTGCTAGGCTGGACAGGTGGATATGTGCTTTTAGCGCTTCTTCTGGCCCCCTACCTTAGAAAGTTTGGTCGCTATACAGTCCCAGATTTTATCGGCGAGAGGTATTACTCGCGAACCGCTAGATTGGTCGCAGTTCTGTGCTTGATATTTGTCTCCTTTACCTACGTTGCCGGCCAAATGCGTGGAGTCGGCATCGTATTCTCCCGTTTTTTGGAGGTTGAGGTTACAACCGGAGTGATAATAGGAATGGCAATCGTTTTCATGTATGCCGTGCTTGGAGGCATGAAGGGGATCACTTACACGCAAGTGGCACAATATTGCGTCTTAATTTTTGCCTATCTGGTACCCGCGATTTTTATATCATTGATGGTTACAAACAATCCTGTTCCACAATTAGGGTTTGGCTCAGAGTTGAATGATGGCACGAATATTTCGGTACTGCAGAAACTGGATTCTGTGCTCACCGATTTGGGTTTCTCGCCATATACTGAGGGTCAGAAATCCACAGTTGATGTACTGGCAATCACTGCAGCATTAATGTTTGGAACTGCGGGGTTACCACATGTACTTGTCCGTTTTTTCACCGTTCCAAAAGTCTCAGATGCCCGTTTATCGGCGGGCTATGCCCTCGTTTTCATTGCAATCCTTTACACAACAGCTCCAGCGGTTGCTGCTTTCGCTCGACTTAATTTCGTAGATACCATTCATGAGACACCCTACGAAAATGCGCCCTCTTGGTTCTCCCAATGGGAATCTATAGGACTTGTTGCATGGAAGGACAAAAATAACGACGGAGTGATGCAGTACGGTGCCGGCCAAGCATTGGAGCCCCAGAGACCAAACTTTTCTGACGAGCGAGGCCCCAGCGGCCAAAGACTACTAGAAAATAGTCCCTCGGTGAGCAACAACGAAATATATATAGATAGAGACATAATCGTGCTTGCAAATCCTGAAATAGCGGGACTACCCAGCTGGGTTATTGCATTAGTAGCCGCCGGTGGGGTTGCTGCGGCTCTATCAACAGCGGCGGGTTTACTGCTGGTGATCTCAAGTGCCGTATCACACGACTTGCTGAAAAAAACGTTTATGCCAAAAATCAATGACCGTCAGGAATTATTTTGTGCTCGCATCGCCGCCGCCATAGCTGTTTTCGTTGCAGGTCTTTTTGGAATTTATCCGCCAGCGTTTGTGGCTCAAGTAGTTGCATTTGCCTTTGGCCTAGCCGCAGCCTCAATTTTCCCCGCGCTCTTTCTAGGAATCTTTGTGAAGTCAATCACACGAGAGGGTGCAGTCACCGGGATGTTGGCAGGCTTATTGTTTACTTTCTTTTATATTGTATTCTTCAAATTTATTGAGCCTTCTCAAAATAACCCAGCAAATTGGATATTCGGAATCTCACCAGAGGGCATCGGCACGATCGGCATGATACTCAATATCACTGCGACCCTTACAGTAAGTAGATTCACGCCCAAACCGCCCAAAAATGTTGTAAAAATAATAAATGAGCTTAGGCTGCCGCCGTCCTAATCAAGACATACTTAACAGATAAAAACTTAGTTACAGGGACTTCAACACGATTTCACTGATGTCCTTGGAGAGATTGGGTAACTCAGATAAACGCTGTAATGCCCGTCTCATCAATCTTGAATGAGGAGCTATATATTGCCTCCATCGAGTTAGAGGCACGACAAGCCGCGCGCCGATCTGTGGATTAATCTCGTTTAACATCTTTATGTGATTCTCAAGAAAATCATAGCCAGCGCCGTTCGCTTCATGGAAATTGACAAGGTTACTGCTACAAAATGAGCCAATAACGCTTCGAACTTTATTAGGATTTCTGATATTAAATAACGGGTGTTTCAACAATTTTTTGACTCGACTCAGTGTATTTTTTTGAGCACTTGCAGACTGAATCTGAAACCATATATTCATCGCAAGTGCTTCATGTTTCCACTGGCACTCAAACTGCTCAGTTGCCATTCGTGCGTAGTTTCCAGAGCGAGAGCAATTAACCAGACACCTCAATGCAGAGGACTGATCGGTCATATTTTCTGACTCTTTAAATTGCTGCCAAGCCAGCTCAACTCCCACTTCAGTATACATGAGGTAATCTAAAACAGCATTTTTTAGGCTGCGCAAGCCGATCTGTGAAGACGCTGGTTTGTTCGTCTGGTGGCTTTTATGCGCATGGTAAATCGCTTCTAATTTTAATCTTAATTTTCCGGCCAAAAATTTCCGCAAAAATTCCCTCCGCCTATGAATTGCATCCGGATCTACTCCATTCTTTTTGTCATGGAGACGAGACTCCCCGGGAAGTTGTAACATCAACGCGACCAACGCAGGATCTATATTTTCTTCAGATAAAAGCTTTTCATATGTGGCTAATAATACTTTTTTTTGAGAACGAGTGTCAGTTCCCAAAATATCGCTTGGTTCACGAAGTGCGCGAAAAGCAAGCTGCTGGCAGGCGTCCCACCGAACGAATCCATCAGTATCTCTCGCCGCGAGCAAAGCCAGTTCCTCATTAGAGTACTGATAATTAAGTTTAATAGGAGCCGAGAACCCCCGCAGAAGAGCTGGAGTGGGTTTAGAGGATATATTTTTAAAAGCTACACTTTGTTTTTTATCTGAAAGTTGAAAGATTATCTCTTGATCACCGACGGCATTGAGTCCAAATGGCTCTCCATTAGAGTTTAATAACCCCAACCGAATTGGAACTAACATCGGCTTCTTATTTAATTGCCCAGGGCTATCAGGGCAACTCTGTTCGAAAGTAAGCATAAATCTTTGTGAATTCTCTGAGTATTCAGACGTTACTGATACAACTGGAGTTCCAGCCTGCTTATACCAAAGCATGAATTGCTCTAAATCAATACCACTTGCGTCCTCCATGGCCCGAACGAAATCGTCAATAGTTACGGCCTGACCATCATGTCTCCCAAAGTAAAGATCTGTAGCTGATCTAAAGGGTTCTGCCCCCAATAAGGTGTGCAACATGCCAACTATTTCAGCCCCTTTTTCATATATAGTAACCGTATAAAAATTATTAATCTCTAGATATGAATCAGGCTGAACAGAGTGCGACATGGTTCCCGCATCCTCCGCAAACTGGTGGGCACGCAAAAATGAGACGTCTTGTATACGCTTTACTGTCGGTGAATTCATATCCGCAGAGAACTGCGCATCTCTAAAAACTGTGAAGCCTTCTTTCAAACTCAATTGAAACCAGTCTCGACATGTAACTCGATTCCCAGACCAATTATGAAAGTATTCATGCGCCACTATTGCTTCGATGTTTTGAAACGATGCATCTGTCGTGATTTTTGGATCCGCGAGGACTGCCGAGGTATTAAAAATGTTGAGTCCCTTATTTTCCATAGCGCCCATGTTAAAATCATCCACAGCAACGATCATAAAAATATCTAGATCATATTCACGGCCATAATTAGTTTCATCCCATTCCATGGATTTTTTTAACGAACTCATAGCATGGTCACACTTGCCGAGGTCTTTTTCCTCCACATAAATTTGCAGTAAAACACTTCTACCACTCAAAGTTACGAAACGATCCTCTACATAGCTAAGCTGACCCGCAACTAATGCAAACAGATATGAGGGCTTTGGAAATGGGTCATGCCATGTGATCGAATGAGTTCCATCACCTAATTCCATATAACTGGTGGGATTACCATTAGAGAGCATTACCGGATATTTTTCTTTATCCGCAATAATCTTTGTAAAAAATTTAGACATGACATCAGGTCGATCGAGATAATAAGTAATATGTCTAAAGCCTTCCGCCTCACATTGACTGCAGAACATTTCGCGTGACCGGTACAACCCGATGAGAGCCGTATTATCTTGAGGTTTTATATTTACGACGGTTTGCAAAACAAATTGTTCAGAGGGCTTCACGATCACTAGCCTACCCTCTTCCACCATGTAGGCGGTCTCAGAGAGCGGTACAGCATTAATCGAGATACTTACTAAATCCAACTCTAACGAGCCATCGAGAACCAGGGGCGATGTCATACAATTAGCAGTCTTCGGATTTCTCCTGATATGAAGTTTGGATGTTACGACGGTAAACGCATCACCCAAATCAAAACATAGTTCGGTCTTATCGATAAGAAACTTTGATTCACGGTAATCTTTTAAATGAACCATTTCCGATAATGCATCTTTCTCTATGACCACTCCTCACCCCGAAAAGTCTAACTATGGCGATAATTTACAAAAATAGAGATCAGTTGATATTCAATCTCTCCAACTCAACAAATCTGTGCCACCCTTGTTTTTTAAGTTACAACCTTCAACGCGCGGCGCGATAAAACCAGTGCGCTCGCTCTCCGGCATATCTGATTCATACTCGATAATCGCTTGGATACAAATCTCTTTTTGATCAACCGTTAATCCGCTACCATCGGGCCACCTTCCAATCTCCACAGCTCGCTTGAAAGTTTGGTAAACATTCGGCGTAATACTGCGTGCTAAATTTTTAAAGTTCACTATAGTACCCATAGATTTTTCCCTACTTTTAGACATTAGCTTTTTAAGATGAAAACCTACTGATTAGAATTCTTTACCCGGGAAGCTAAAAAACCAAAGACTAGACCAAGAAACATGCCTGTTACCAGGCCAATAAAATGAGCAGCATTAGCTACACCAATGCCTAAAACATAATCTAATGCTCCGCTCATGCAAACTAAAAGCCACAGAAGCATAAATCCTACAAGCTCTTTTGGTAAGAAGAAATGATGATTAGGTGCAAGCCATTGATGCACCCATAAATATCCTAAGAGCCCATAAATTACCCCCGACATACCGCCGAAACGCACGGAGCCGGACCACAAATATTGACCTGTATTGGAAAATATTGCGATGAATAGAATCAGCATTAAACATTGCGTATGCCCGGCAAATCTCTCTACTTTAGAGCCGAGAAGTGCCAACCAGAGGGCATTAAAAACAAAATGAATAATGCCAAAGTGCAAAAAAATTGGTGTGACCAAACGCCAATATTCGCCACCATCCAAGCCTCCAAAAACAAATATTTGAGGGAATAGAAATAGGTATGTTCCCGTCAAGTAACCCAAAAACATCATTCCAAGTAATGCTGAGATGATGGGTTGTTCGATTAGATTACCCCAAAGTCGAGAGTTGAAGCGAGGAGTTTCCTGTTGTTTATCACTCATTTTCGTCGGCCGTTCCTAATCTGCTTCCCCATCCTAATTTTGACCGGCATACGCTAAAAAAACTATTATCTTTGGGATGGATAAAAACAATCTCCTTACTATGTTTTGAGACTCGAATTTTGTCTCCCGGCAGCGCATTAAAATTATTTTGCCCGTCGCAAGTGAGTCTGGGTTCAAAGTTATTACGTGCCCCGACATAAATCTCGATCTGCGCATCTCCTGGCAAGGCTATTGGCCGACTACTCAGCGTATGAGGATTTAAGGGTACCACGGAAAAGGCGTCCAGCTCTGGAAACAGCAACGGCCCTCCCGCAGACAAAGCGTATGCAGTAGATCCAGTGGGCGTCGCTACAATTAGTCCNTCTGAACGTTGGCTGTAGGCAAATTTTCCATCCACATAAAGTTCAAACTCCAGCATCCTCAGTGGCATACCAGGATGGAGGACAACCTCATTAAGGGCGATNCCACTGTCCATTTCAATATTATCCCTTGTAATAACCACTTCAAGCATAAAACGCTTTGTGCTCTGAAATTCACCATGCAGAACCGGCATGATACGGTGAGCAATATCTTCTGGCGAGATATCTGTAAGGAAACCTAACCTGCCACTATTAATTCCCAAAAGAGGAATATCTGCTGCCGCCAGTTTTCTAGTAGCACTCAGCATACTGCCATCTCCACCCACAACTACACCCAAGTCGACTCGACCCGAAAATTCTTCAATCGCCACTGAAGCAATATCTGAGCGTCCAATCAAATTGGCAGCTCCCTCATCAAACACTANTTGTGAGCCAGCCGCCAAAAACACCCGCTCAAGATTCTTCAACGAATCTAAAACTGCTGGCACATTTAGACTTGCGATCAGACCAATGCGGCCAAATTTCAACATGAGCAAAACATTCCCTACTGTATTATTGAAGTAAACCCTGACTATGGATTAAGGTCAATTGACATGATAGCACGACCCCCAAATGTTTATCTGCGGCATCATTATCACTTAAAGCTAAAATCTTTCCATCTCAGTGTTTTAGTTTAGGTAAAAACAGCTAAACTGTCTTCATTGTTTGATGAGGCCCTCCAGCCCATCTTAGGGACGTCCATTTCGGCAAATAATGTGAGCAAAAACTTTTTTAAAGAGATTCATGAACAATCCCGATCAATCGCACTGATTGGGATGCCGGGTGCAGGAAAGAGTACCATCGGCAAACTTCTCGCGAAGTCTTTAGGATGGCAGTTCTTAGATACGGACGACAAAATCAGGCTACAAGCCGGGCTCTGTCTGCAAGATATTTTGAATCAATCTGGATACCTCTATCTAAGGGAGCTTGAGGAGAAATTACTAAGCAAAATGCAAATAAGAAGGAGGACCGTCGTGGCTACGGGAGGAAGTATCGTCTACTCGCAAAAAGCCATGAGACATATCAGGAAATCTACCATAATAATATATATGCGAGTGCCGGTTCCAATTCTCCTGAACCGGATCGACAACTTAGATAATCGCGGTATAGCAAGCCAGCCTGATCAAACTTTCGAGGACATGTATACGGAAAGAAATTTGCTTTACCAAAAGTACTCTGATTTGTGCATCGATTGTGGTAAATCCGGCGTTGAAAAAACGGTTGCTGAAGTAAGCATCCAACTATGTGATTATTTTAGGACAGACCGCAGTGACGACACAAGATAATCAATATTACAGGAATTAATGCCCGCCATGTTTATTCTCGTAGAGGAAACGATGTATATCCCAAATTGATCACGTAAAGTTTCCAACTGCGACGCATTGATTCCAAGGAAAGAAAACATGCCTCTCTGCTCTCTTATATGATTAAAATCCATTCCTGCATCATTGTCACAAATACGATCCGTAAGCAGACATCGCATTGAGATGATACGTTCCCGCACTTCTCTTAACTCTTGCTCCCAACTTCGCCTTAATCTTGAATTTCCCAAAATCATTGCTACCAACAAAGCACCATGCGCCGGAGGCATCGAATACAGCTGTCTCGCTACCGCCATTGCCTGGCCCANAACTATCTCGGCTTTGGCACTTGTCTCCGATAAAAATGTAATTGACCCCGTACGCTCTCTGTAAAGACCAAAGTTTTTTGAACAAGAGGATGCAACAATTAGCTCCGGCAAAGATTTAGCCATAGATCGGATACCATATGCGTCAGCATCAAGATCAACTCCCAAACCCTGATAAGCGGTGTCAATATATGGAATAAATCCTCTTTCAAGAGCGATTTTTGTTACCTCATCCCACTCATCATGAGTCAAATCAGCACCAGTAGGATTATGGCAGCACCCGTGCAGAAGGACTATATCTCCATCTGGAACACTCCTCAGGGTCTGGAGCATTCCGTCAATGTTGATTTTTCGTGTTGCAATATCATAGTAGGGATACTGTGCGATTCGTAGCCCCGCGCCTCCCAATAGNGGAATATGATTGGGCCACGTGGGAGTGCCCACCCAAATCCTGCTATCTTTTTTCGCCCTTAAAATCAATTCAGCACCAACCCGAAGGGCTCCAGACCCACCAGGAGCTTGTAAAATTTTTATCCTACCGGAACGAAGAACAGTGTGATCTTCGCCAAACAAAAGAGCCAGCATGTGTTGATTAAATTCCGGGTCACCTGCTATTCCCTGGTAACTTTTTGTGTTCTCTGACTTGACAAGCCGGTTTTCAGCATCTTTAACAGCCTTCATGACAGGCGTAAAACCACGATCATCCATATAGACACCCACGCCAAGATCGATCTTCTGTTCTCGAGTGTCCGCCCGATAAGCCGCCATCAAACCTAAGATTGGATCGGTCTTAGTTACACTAAGATATTCAAACATCTCTTCATTCCCCCATATGATACATATTTTAATATTCTAACTAATTCAATCCTCTTCGTACCAAGTTAGCCATTAATTAAAAACTCGCTGACTAATTGATTAAAAAGCTCGGGTTTTTCTGTATGCAACCAATGTCCTACACCATCGATTACTCTTACGCTAGCTCTCTTAAAAATTCGGTTTATTTCTTGATAATGCTTATGCTGAACGTAAGCAGAATTTTGTCCCTTTAAAAATAAAACGGGGCATGATGAGGGTCCACCTTTAGGAGCGGCGGTTAATGTTACATTATAGTTTTCGATAATCGCGGCTAGGTTGAGCCTCAAACGGTATTGACCCGAATTCTCTCGTACCAGATTCTTCAGTAAAAACGCTCGCACCGCTCTATCCGTCTCATATTTCGACAAAACATCGTCAGCTTCACTGCGACTGATTACTGACATTGCGTTAAGGTGCTGAAGACCATCCAACAGAGGATTATGTTGAGGGCTATATTTTACAGGTGCGATATCTGCAACCACTAAATTTGTCACTAGGTTGGGGAAGGTGAGTGCCATCTGCATACCCACCTTGCCGCCTAACGAGTGTCCGACTATCGCTGCTTCGCTAATTCCTAGAAATGTCATAGTTTCAGAAATATCTCCCGCCATACTGGCCAAATCCATCTTTTGACTATGGTCTGAGGCTCCGTGGTTCCGTAAATCAATACTAACTACCCTGAACATTCTCCCTAGTTCTTTAGCCAATGATGACAAATTGGACAATGATCCAAACANNCCATGGATTAAGATNACTGCGTTACCCTCTCCATGGTCTCGAAAATTCAATTTCACTTCAATCACTCTCCAAATTCGTAAGACCTATGCCTTTTTAAGTATCTACGTTTATTTTTTCGTCCTAAAGCACTAAAAAGTGGCCTCAAAAGACGTCGTAAAACAGGAAATGATGCTCCAAATAAGGCGAGAATCCCACCCAGACGAGGAATGGCTATTTCTGCCTTTTCTCCCTCCACCANATCCTTCACCTTAGCAGCAACTCCGTCGGCGGTGCTCATCGCCTGAGAAAAAACAATGTCATCCACCGAATCCAAATTTTTCATGATAAAGCCGGTATCAATTGGGCCAGGTGAGACAATGGCACAGCGGATATTTGTGTTGATTAACTCTTCTCTTAAAGCAAGAGTGAAAGTGCGTAATCCTGATTTTGTGCCAGAATACACTGAAGCGCCGGAAAGTGGCCCCATTCCAGCCAATGATCCTACCATGACCACAGCACCTCCCTCTGACTCAGTCAAATATGGTATCGCCGCTGAAGTTAAGTAAATTGGTGCTCTAATATTTACATCTACCATATACGCTATATTTCGGGGATCAATGGTGTCAAATGGTCCACGGTCATGAAACCCCGCATTGTTTATTAAGACATGGATATGACCGAAACGCTTCTTTGCGACTGCCAAAAGCTCATCACAAGCACTAAGATCACACACATCCATTGCATAACCAACGGCCACGGTGAGCTGACTGAGCTCAGAAACAATCTTATCAAGTTTTTCTTTACCCCGCGCAGCGAGGACTAGATATGCGCCTGAGGCCGCAAAAAGTCTCGCACAGGAAGCTCCAACGCCTTCAGAGGCTCCCGTAATTACAACAGTTTTCTTGTGTAAAGTATTCGGTTTGAAGCCCCGCATAGCCCGTATCACTCTAGATCAACATTATCAACCGATGTCCTTATCAAGGAGCGATGCTAGCGCTACTTCCAGGGNATTAAAGGAAAATTTAAATCCGCGATCCAAAAGCACACNAGGAAATACCCGCTGACCTCCCAAAAGAAGTTCATCAGCCAATTCACCAAAAATAAATCGGGCAGCCCATGAAGGCATGGCAAAAGCGCTCGGGCGACCCAATACTTTTCCCAAAGCCTGACTAAATTCCTTGTTGGTGACCGGATTTGGAGCACTCAGATTTATTGCTCCAGAGACGTCCTCATTTTTTAAACAATGATGGATCGCTCTTATNACATCATCAAGATGTATCCACGACATATATTGGCGCCCATGGCCGAAGGGACCACCGAGTCCTAACCTAAAAGCCGGCAACATATTTGCTAACGCACCCCCGTCGCCAAGAACGATTCCAATCCTCAGCAAACTTACACGACTNCCTAATGCCTCGAAAGCCTTCGCACTTTTCTCCCAGCTCGAGCACAGGTAGTGGGAAAAACCCCCTGATGAACCAGAATTTTCATCAAGTGCTTCACTCGAATGTCCATAAAAACCCACTGCCGAGGCACTCAATACTTGCTTGGGTGGAGGCAAATGTTTANAGAACGAATTGACAAGACGATCAGTAAATCCGATCCGACTATCGTAAAANTTTTGTTTCCGAATCTCAGTCCAGCGACCAGATGCAAGCGACTCGCCCGCCAAATTAACCAACGAGTCATACTGAGTCCCTTCCGCAATCTCTTCAATACAACTATAGAGGGTAACGGGTGTGGGCAAAATCTTACGAGCCATTTTCTTATCGCGCGTAATCACAGCTACGTCAAAACCCCAATGTAAAGCGGATTTGCAAAGGTTTCTCCCAATAAATCCGCTACCCCCAGTCACTAACATGCTCCCCAAATAAACTGCTCCNNTAGCGCTATNCTTATACTGTATAAATGATGATAACACAGAGTTTTTTCTCTTTGCCCACTGATATTCTTATTAAGGATATTAAGTGTTAAACTATCAACGCTGCTGGTGAGATCAAAAGGCAAATTAAAACAATAAAGCTATCAAANACTCCTCACTGTCTGAACCATACAGCCACTCAATAAGGTGCAAAAAATGGACAATGCAGATGTCGTATTAGATGTCAATTATGACCTTCCAGTTCGCAGTGATCAGCCGGTACACAACGGTAAAGTACGCTCTGTGTATTGGCTCACGGCAAAAGATAGTGAGCGCCTGATCAAAGCGCATGGTTACCCGGTTCCATCAAACTCACCCCTTGCCGTGATGATTATCAGTGATCGGATCTCTGCCTTTGACTGTGTTTGGCGTGGAGAGGGTGGGTTACGAGGAATTCCAGGGAAAGGTGCTGCACTAAATGCTATATCTAATCACTGGTTCAGACTTTTTCGAGAGCGAGGCCTTGCAAACAGTCATATCTTAGACATTCCGCACCCCTTAGTTTGGATTGTACAAAAAGCTGAACCACTCATGATCGAGGCTATCGGACGACGATACATCACCGGCTCCATGTGGCGTTCTTACGCGAGGGGAGAACGACGTTTTTGTGGAATCCAACTTAGTGATTACCTCAAAAAAGACCAGCTATTACCTGAGTTGCTCATAACTCCTTCCACTAAGGGTGTCCTCAAAGGGATACCAAATGTTCCAGAAGTAGATGATGTAAATATTTCTCGAGACGACATTGTGTCCTACTTTAAAAAATTCAAGTTTCGTAGTCGGGAAGACATCCCTCAATATGAACGATTACTTAAGTCAGGTTTTTCACTGATCGAAAAAGAATTAAAGAAACTGGATCAATTGTTCGTCGATACCAAATTCGAATTCGGATATGTGACGAACGTATCAGGACACGAAGAACTAATATATATGGATGAAGTAGGAACGCCGGATTCTTCAAGAATTTGGGATGGACCCAGTTATAGAAATGGGAATATATTGGAAAAATCTAAAGAGGTATTCCGTCAATTACTATTAGATTATTTCCCAGAACCTGAAATTTTGTTAGACAAATCGAGGATGAATGAGCGTTTAGCTCTTGCCAAAAAAACCGTACTCCCTAAAAATATTATGTTCACAGTATCCGATACATATTTGAGGGTCGCTCAAGAAATCACCGGCAAGCCTCTTCAGATTTCTCAACACCCTCGAGCAGAAATTATCGAAATCTTAGAAAACAAGTATGGTCTCATTCAAAGGTGATTAGGTGTTTAAATCGAAAGAATAATNCAAACAACAGCAGGCTGCTCATGCTAAATTTCAGAACTTTAGAAGACCTGTAATCTCATTTTTTATGAGCGTTTCCGCAATTCTGCCAAAACTGGACCTCTCAAAGATTTTTAATCTGAGTGCAAACCTACTTATTGCCTCATTTCAGAGGCAATCTACAGAGGATATTGANCACTTNTATNAATGCTTGAGGGAGGGANGCCGAGTCCCTGTGGGCAAACTTACTAACGATAAAACCGGNAATGTTATTCCTTTATACCTTCAACTCGACCGGACAAACTATCGGGGTAAATTTAATAAACGGAACTTTTTAAAAGCTGTCCAAATTCTCCTAGAAAAATTTGCCCAAGAGGTCGATGGTAATGGGCAGATCAGTAAACTTGGTGTGCTGACGAGTCCGATTAGTGGGGAGATTTTGATAAATGTCCCCGCGGGCATGCGAGTTGACGAAGAAATCAATGTGTTAATGGTATCAGTGCTTCCCCACAAAGAGAGCTTGGATATAAGGCTTCTCTTCGTCGACGGACACGAAGCGGACCGCTAGTTCACTTTTGTAATTTTCTTATCAAGTGTAATTTACGGATTTGCCTTATGAGGAAGAAAACACTATTTCTCCATCTTTAAAGTCACCAACTATGTGTGCTCCTTTAGAGATCTGTCCCGCGAGAATGAGTGNAGCTAGCGGATTTTCCACCAGCTGCTGTATCGTCCTTTTCAGCGGTCGCGCGCCGTAAACGTCATCATGGCTTATGCTNATGATGTGGTCCGTAGCCTCCTCACCTAATTTTAATGTCAGCGCTTGTTCTGCTAGTCGGTCTGCCAGCAAATTGATCTGAATAGAGGCAATCGCATTAAGCGAATCANGATCCAGAGGATGAAAGACTACCGATTCATCAATTCGATTGATAAATTCTGGTCGAAAATGCTGTGCCACTACATCCATCACCGAGGATTTCATTGATGGGTAATCTGCCTCATCTGATAACACCTGAATCAAATCTGAGCCAAGGTTGGATGTCATCACAACCACGGTGTTCTTGAAGTCNACGGTCCGCCCATGGCTGTCGGTAAGTCGTCCGTCATCAAGAAGTTGTAACAAAATATTAAAGACGTCTGGATGGGCCTTCTCAATCTCGTCCAGAAGGAGGACAGAATAAGGGCGACGCCTTACCGCCTCAGTTAAGAATCCGCCTTCATCATATCCGACATATCCCGGTGGTGCTCCAATCAAACGNGATAGCGAGTGCTTTTCCATATACTCAGACATGTCTACTCGGACCATCGCATCTGCACTATCAAAAAGGAAATCTGCTAATGTCTTGCACAACTCTGTTTTTCCCACACCAGTTGGCCCCAAGAATAAAAAAGAACCATTGGGACGGCTTGGGTCTGATAGCCCCGCTCGCGAGCGTCTTATTGCATTCGAAACCGCAGCTATAGCNTCTTTCTGCCCCACAACCCGCCTTTGTAAATGCTCTTCCATATTAATAAGCTTATCTCGTTCGCCGCCTAACATCCTGTTAATAGGGATACCAGTCCATTTGGAGACTACGTCAGCCACTTCCTCTTCAGTGACCCGATTTTTCAGTAATTGTTTTTCCATTATTTTTTGTTCAGAGGCTTTTTTTAAACGCTTCTCAAGATCAGGAATAACACTATACTGAATTTGAGCCATTTGCTCTAAGTCTCCACCTCTCCTGGCAATATCAAGTGTAACTTTTGCTTGTTCTAACTCAATCTTAATTTGTGTCTCACCTTGAGCCGACGCTTTTTCAAGCTTCCAAATAACATCCATGTCAGCATAATCGGCCTCCATTTTACTAATATCATCTTTAATTTTTTTTAGTCTGTTTTGCGCAGAATCTCCAGTTTCCTTATTGAGTGCCTCATGCTCAATTTTTAATTGAATGATTCTCCGATCAAGCCGATCCATGNTTTCTGGTTTTGAATCAATTTCCATTCTAATCCGACTACCCGCTTCATCAATTAAATCAATTGCCTTATCGGGTAGCTGTCTGTCTGTAATGTAACGTCGCGATAATCTTGATGCCGCAACCAATGCCTCGTCAGTGATCTCCACCCCATGATGTACCTCATACCGCTCCTTAAGACCCCGCAGAATAGCGATGGTATCGTCCATGCTCGGTTCATCTACNAAAAGTTTTTGAAAACGTCGCTCAAGTGCCGCATCCTTTTCTATGTGCAGTTTATATTCATTCAACGTAGTAGCACCCACACAGTGAAGCTCACCACGTGCCAGTGCTGGCTTGAGCATATTTCCTGCGTCCATAGCCCCCTCAACTTTTCCAGCACCGACCATTGTGTGCAACTCGTCAATAAACAAAATAATCTGCCCCTCTAGTTTCGATAAGTCAGAGAGTATTGCTTTGAGTCGTTCCTCGAACTCTCCTCGGAATTTGGCGCCGGCGACCAATGCGCCTAAATCTAAACTCAAGACCCGTCTTCTTTTGAGACCGTCTGGCACCTCTCCATTTATAATGCGCTGTGCTAAACCCTCAACGATTGCTGTTTTTCCTACACCAGGCTCTCCAATTATTACCGGATTATTCTTTGTTCGACGCTGTAATACTTGAATTACCCTCCTAATTTCATCGTCTCGACCAATCACTGGNTCTAGCTTTCCAGATAATGCAAGTGCTGTTAGATCCGATGTATATCGGTCAAGCGCTTCTCGTTTTTGCTCAATATCAGCATCCTCCACAGCTTCGCCGCCCCGAATTAACTCGATCGTTGCTTCCGCCTTAGATCTATCTCCAAAACGACGTAAAGAGCTCCCTNAAAACGAAGAGTCATTAAGAAAAGTTAAAAGCATTACTTCACTGGATATGTACTTGTCTCCTCGTTTCTGGGCCATACGGTCACTTAAATTAATCAATTTCACTAGCGAGGGCGAAGCATTTATCTCTCCAGTAGGTTGCAATATCTTGGCAAGCGAATTAAGNTGATTNTCTAAAANNNGCTNCAGNCCTGTGACGTCGTATCCGGCACGCGTTAATATTAGNTTAACACTTCCATCCTTTTGACTCAGTAAAGCTGACAGCAAGTGAACTGGCTCAACTANNCTATGGTCCAAACCCAANGCAAGCGATTGTGCATCTCCCAAGGCTGCTTGAAGCTGGTGAGTCAATTTTTCGAAACGCATATTTATACCAAAAAAACNGAATCAAAGAATAAGGTGGGGTTAAATCCGCCGTTTTTCAACTCTGAAGACTTTCAAAGTATGTTTCTGTAGGCTTTGTTATAAAAATTCGTCGTGAATCAGCAAATCAAGGTCGATAGAAATCCACTTAGTCAATAATAGCTAAAAGTTTGTTGAGCGAGCTTTTTGCGTCTCCAAAAAACATTCGGGTATTTTCTTTGAAAAAGAGTGGATTTTCGATCCCCGAATACCCTGTGCCTTGCCCCCTTTTTGAAACGAATACCTGTCTTGACTTCCAGCATTCAAGTACCGGCATTCCGGCTATCGGGCTGTCAGGATCATCTTGTGCAGCCGGATTAACTATATCGTTCGACCCAATTACAATAGCAACATCGGTCTCGGAAAAATCACTATTGATTTCGTCCATTTCGAAGACAATGTCATAAGGCACTCTGGCCTCTGCCAAAAGTACGTTCATATGACCGGGCAGCCTTCCCGCAACTGGGTGTATTGCGAATCGGACGTTCTTGCCTCTTGAACGAAGACGTTTTGTAAGTTCACTTATTGCTTGCTGTGCTTGAGCCACGGCTAGCCCGTAACCAGGGATTATAATTATATTATCAGCGTCATCCAAAGCTGCCGAAACGCCTTCCGCATCTATCGCTACTTGCTCGCCATCAATGGAGGCTTGGGAGATGACTGCCCCCCCAAAGCCACCAAGAATTACGCTTATAAAATTCCTGTTCATTGCTGCACACATAATGTAGCTCAATATAGCGCCTGAGGCGCCCACAAGTGCCCCCGTGACGATCAAAAGATCNTTTTCTAAAGTGAANCCTATTGCCGCNGCCGCCCAACCNGAATACGAATTCAACATTGATACAACTACAGGCATNTCAGCCCCGCCAATACCCATNATGAGATGCCAGCCAATTAANCCNGAGATNAATGTGACNAGAATTAACGTCCANATACCCGATCCTTGAAGATATAAAAACCCAAAAAANGTACACAAAAGCAAACCNGCCAAATTNAGCANATGTCCACCAGGAAATTTAAANGGCTTGCCGTNAACAGAGCCNGCAAGTTTGCCNAATGCGACTAAAGATCCCGAGAAAGTGACAGCGCCGATAAAGATTCCAAGCAGAATTTCAACCTTTAAAATAGATATCTCGACTATAGTTTTNTTGAACAAANTNAAAGCAAATCCAGTTAAATCCGCATCAGCCAGCGNTACGCNAGAANTCTTCANNGCAGTTACAGNAGACAACTCAACATCNGCGTTTAGACCGATNAAAACNGCTGCCAGTCCTACAAACGAGTGNANNGCAGCCACTAACTGNGGCATCTCGGTCATTTCTACTCGTCTTGCTACTGCATAACCAATNCCCNCACCGGCTNCAATCATGGNTATTANAATCAANTAATTACTTATCCCTGGACTAAGCAACGTCGCCAGAATAGCCAAGAACATCCCAGCCATTCCATACCAAATTGCTCTCTTTGCGCTCTCTTGATTGTTAAGCCCTCCNAAGGAAAGNATAAATAGTATTGAGGCAATAATGTATGATGCGGTCACAATTCCAGTNCTCATAAANTCACNCNAAATTACGATTTTTGAAACATGGCAAGCATACGTTTTGTAACCATAAAACCGCCGACAATATTGATGGAAGCAATCAATATAGAAATAGCTGAAAGAATAATTACTAATCCACTTCCAGATCCAACCTGAAGTAAAGCACCTACAATCACAATTCCGGAAATCGCATTAGTGACTGCCATTAATGGGGTATGTAAGGCATGACTTACGTTCCAGATCACTTGAAAGCCAATGAAACAGGATAAAACAAAAACAATGAAGTGTTGCATGAAGCTGGCAGGTGCCCAGAGTCCAATCAAACCGATAGATATTATGGCGGATATTAACAAACCAATTTGTCTTTTAGTTTCTGACCGAAAAGCAATACGTTCAGCCTCCTTTTTTTCCTCGGAAGAGAGTTGTTTNACGGAATTCTTTTTATGCTCTGCAATAGCTTGTACTTTCAGGGGTGGCGGCGGATAAGTGCATAGACCCTGATGTGTGATGGTCGCACTTCGTATGACATCATCCTCCATGTCATGCACAATTTTTCCATTTTTNCCAGGAGTCAAATCAGCAAGCATGTGGCGAATATTTGATGCATACAATGCAGAGGATTGAGATGCCATTCGACTAGGAAAATCCACATATCCGATGATTATAACTCCATTTTCAGTGACGACTTTTTCTCCTTCCATGGTGAGATCACAGTTTCCTCCCCGCTCAGCTGCCAGGTCAATAATCACCGACCCTGACCTCATAGAAGCTACCATATCCTCAAGCCATAGCTTCGGAGCGTCCCGACCCGGTATTAGCGCGGTACAAATCACGATGTCTAGATTTGGAGCCAATTCCCTAAACTTTTCCAACTGTTTCTCCCTAAATTCGGGACTAGAGGGTGCTGCGTAGCCCCCAAGCGCTGCTCCATCTTGTTGCTCTGACAAAAAGTTAAGGAAAACAAACTCAGCTCCCATAGATTCTATTTGTTCCGAAACTTCCGGACGCACATCAAACGCATATGTCATTGCGCCGAGGGATGTCGCAGTACCAATNGCAGCGAGACCGGCAACTCCCGCGCCAACGACCAGAACTCTTGCAGGAGGAACTTTTCCTGCTGCGGTAACTTGCCCTGTAAANAAACGACCAAAATTATTACTCGCCTCAATCACGGCTCGATAACCCGCTATATTTGCCATNGAACTGAGCGCATCCATTTTTTGCGCTCTGGAGATTCTTGGCACCAAGTCCATAGCAATAACGCTGATCCCCTTATTGGCGGTTTTTTCCAAGAGATCCTTATTCTCAGATGGATAAAAAAAACCTATTATTAATTTTCCAGAATCGATGAAGTCAATTTCCTCCAAGGTGGGCGGGCGGACCTTAATAAAAATGTCAGAACTATCCCAGAATTCTTGATTACTTTCCGCAATCTCGACGCCCNTTTCAATGTAACTGATGTCAGGAAACCCCGAGGCTAACCCCGCGCCCGACTGAAGAACACATTTATAACCCAATTTTAAAAGGAACTCTGCGCTGTCGGGCGTCATAGCCACGCGTTTTTCTCCATTCAGAATTTCTTTAGGCGTACCAATCTTTAATGCCCTAGCCATATCTGTTAAGCCTCAAATAAGTAAAAAAATTAAGNATTTCTCTTTNATTAAAACCAAGTTTCTATAGTACCCTATCCACTGAGAACTCTGCCAAATCAATTAGGTCGTCTGTATAGACGTTTTTTGGTAGTAGTGACAAAGCCTCTTGAGCCAGTAGAACCTGCTTTCTCGCCACCTCCAGAGAATACTCCAAACCACCAGAACTTTTCACAAGTTCTCGGACTTCAACCAAACGTTCGTTTTGCCTGTTAATAACTACGTCTCTTATAACAGCCCTTTCAGATGCACTTACAGAGCCTTGAGCATAGATTAATGGAAGCGTCATTTTTCCGTCCTTGAGATCCGATCCTATGTTTTTTCCCAGTATATCTACCTCTCCTCGATAATCTAAAATATCATCAGTTATCTGGAAGGCTAAACCTAAATGGCGTCCATAATCCGCCATTGCCTTTGTCTGACAATCGGCCAACATCGCTCCAATAGTTGCAGAAGCCTCGTATAGGACAGCAGTTTTCTTATAAATGACCTCTAAATACATTGACTCATCAACATCTGGATTACCTACATAGCTCAACTGCTGAACCTCACCCTCTGAAATTAAATTACTCGCATTAGCTATNGAAGACATAACGGATATATTGCCAATCTCAACCAACATCTGAAACGCTCGAGAATATAAGAAATCTCCTACCAAAACACTTGACGCATTTCCCCACTGGCTGTTTGCNGTGTAGCGACCTCGGCGCAAAGACGAGCCATCCACTACGTCGTCATGAAGTAAGGTTGCAGTATGAATAAATTCTATAACCGCTGCGGCTNTAATATGATTTTTACCTCGGTAGTCATTTGCCATTGCACTCAAAATTACGACGAGAGGTCGCAAACGTTTGCCACCCGCATTGACTATGTGGTCGCCGACATTCACAACCAAATCAACATTAGAGTTCAGCCGCGCACCAATCAAATGATTCACAGCACCGAACTCATCTTTCACTGAATTTTGAAACGAATGCGCCAAAAAAACAAGCCAAAATATAGGATGTCCCATGCTAGGCAGAGGCACGGGTACTGTCAATAAAAAAATAGAGCAGTCTGAATTTTTGGGAATATCATGTGATCTACTTTACATAGAAATAGTTGCCGCTGCCTAAAGAACTGGATAGGATTAGATATATTCAAAATTAAGCAAAATACCCATGAGCTTTTATAGGCGGACCTCCTACAAAAAAGAGGACTTATTACTCTCCGGAAATGCCGGTATCTTTGGTGAAGGTAATGCTAAATTACCAGCCCCNAACATGCTAATGATGGATCGTATCGTGCGCATTAACAATGACGGTGGTGATCATGGTCTTGGTGAGATTATAGCGGAATTAGATATACATCCAAAACTGTGGTTTTTCGATTGTCATTTTAAAGATGATCCAGTAATGCCTGGTTGCTTAGGTTTGGACGCTCTATGGCAATTAGTTGGCTTTTTNTTAGCATGGAATGGGAATCCGGGCCGCGGTCGGGCTTTAGGNGCGGGAACAGTAAAATTTTTTGGACAAGTACTTCCAACTGCCAAAAAAGTAACTTACAAACTTAGTCTAAACCGTTTGATCCAAAGAAAATTGGTTATGGGCATCGCAGACGGGACAGTAGAAGTCGACGGGCGCGAGATCTATTCTGCAAAAGATCTCAAAGTTGGTCTCTTNAAGAGCACCGACAACTTCTAAATATGNNCTTAATCTTTCTGCATNTAACAAAGGAAAATCCATGAAAAGAGCAGTAATTACTGGTTTGGGGATCACTTCTTGTTTNGGAAATAACCGTGAAACGGTTACTAATTCCTTAGAAAAAGGAATCTCAGGAATCACGTTTCGGAAAGATTTCTTCGAAATGGGGCTTCGGTGTAATGTTGGAGCACATCTAGATATTGATCTAAAAGAACATATAGACCGGAAAATTATTCGTTTTATGGGGCCATCAGCTGCCTACGCCTACGTTGCCACAAAGAAGGCCATCAAGGACGCAAATTTAAATGATAGCTTAGTTTCAAATCCGCGAACTGGACTTGTAATGGGCTCCGGCGGAGTTTCTGGTGAAATGTTTACCGAAACTATTGATGTTATGCGTAATCGTGGCATCAAGCGCGCAGGACCATACAGAGTTACTCAGATAATGGCTAGCACTGTCTCCGCGTGTGTTGCCACGCCCTTNAAGATAAAAGGTGTGAATTACTCTATAGCTTCCGCATGTGCCACAAGTGCGCATTGCATTGGACACGCCGTCGAACTGATCCAACTAGGTAAACAGGATATCGTGTTAGCTGGAGGGTCGGAAGATATGCACTGGTCAATGGCGGGCATGTTCGACGCAATGGGTGCCCTTACCAGCAAATTTAATAACTCTCCAACTCTTGCCTCGCGCCCTTATGACACGAATCGAGATGGGTTTGTCCCCGCGGCAGGGGCGGGATGCTTGGTAGTCGAGGAGCATGACCATGCCCTAGCGAGAGGCGCTACAGTTTTAGCTGAAGTTACCGGCTTCGGAGCAACCTCTGACGGTGATGACATGGTCTCTCCCTCGGGAGAGGGCGCCAAACGCTGTATGCAAATGGCACTCAGCACTGCTTCTGGGCCAATCGATTATATCAACACGCACGGCACCAGCACACCGGTTGGTGACATCGCCGAACTGAAAGCAATTAGAGATATTTTTCCGACTGCGTGTCCTCTTATCAGCTCTACAAAATCATTATCTGGACACTCGCTTGGGGCTGCCGGTGTNCATGAAGCTATCTACTGCATTCTAATGATGGAATCAGAGTTTCTNACAGCATCTCACAACATAGAATGCTTGGATAAGGAGGCNAGTGACCTTCCAATCCTATTAAAAACTAGCAAGCGTAAGATAGAACGTTTCATGACCAATAGCTTTGGTTTTGGAGGAACGAATTCAACCCTTATAATGGAGCGTTACAAANAATGAAAAGTCCATAGAGGCTCACGGTTCTGATAGAATATCGTTAAGATTTATAACGCAGATAGGACAGAATCTGCGCTACTTGCAAGCACTCCCACATCATCCACACCAATCATATTCACCCTCCCATTATCTATGATCATAGCAAATCTTTTTGTCCGCAGTCCCATGCCCCAAACTCTATTGTCTAGAGTAAGTCCTAGGGATTCAGTAAAATAACCGTTCCCATCAGCAAGCATCTTCAAGGCAGATGCATTCATCGCCTCGCGCCAGGCAGTCATCACAAAAATGTCATTCATAGAAAGACACATAATCATCTCTATCCCTTTGTTTCGCAGGGTGTCAGCTTGATTTATAAATCCCGGCACATGCTGCGATGTACAATTTGGGGTAAATGCGCCCTCGACACCAATCAACACAACCTTTTTATTTTTCACAAGTGCCCGAAATGAAACTTGCTCTGGGCCAGAATCTCCCATTACCGTAAGATCTCCATCTGGGACTAAATCTCCCACCATAATCTGCATTATTTTTACCCTAAAAAAATTTAGCCGATCGGTTCTGACACAAAACTAAAGTATGAGCCCAACGTGACTTATCGAGAGTTTCCATCAAATGCTTTCAGAACGGAATATCGTCATCAAAATCACTGAGATTAGACGAGTTGTTAGTATTAGTACTCGGGTTCTGAGACGATCTTGACTTTTCTACACTTAAAGAGCTCGATGGATTTGGTTGTGAAGCAGAGACATCACCAGCGCTGGACCCTTTGCTGTCGAGCATCTGCATCTCATTAGCAACAATTTCGGTAGTATAGCGGTCCTGTCCGGAGTCCCTATCCTGCCATTTGCGAGTTCGCAAAGATCCTTCTACATAAATTTTAGACCCTCTCTTGACGTACTCTCCGGCAATTTCTGCTAAACGATTAAAAAATACAACGCGGTGCCACTCTGTCCGCTCTTGTTGTTGACCAGTATTTTTATCCTTCCAAGATTCGGTGGTTGCTAGACTTAAATTAGTGACTGCTCCGCCAGAGGGCATGTATCTAGTCTCTGGATCTTGACCACAATTTCCCACGATAATTACTTTGTTAATTCCGCGCGCCATATCAATCCCCTATTTTCCAATTAAACCCTCTCTGAATAGACATTATTGACACGGGGTTTTCATCTCGAAGCACGCTTCTTAATGCACCCTGCCAATTGATTATAGCTGTAAATAAGACTTAAGCTAAAACACTTTTTTAAGTGCATCTATTTTTTGAATGACAAGGGTCTATATCCACGCCGTCAAAGTAACCAACAAATTTATGAAAGGTAATATCTTTATGCTAATTCGTCAGAACTTTTTTGTTGTGATCCGTAGCGCATGCCAATTAGTAACATTCTTGTTATTTTGAAATAAAATGTAATCACTTGTATTTCAAGGGCTCAATGATAAAAAATTAGTGTAGGAGTCCGTTGTGTGATCAATTACAGGGTCAGGCTGTTCCCAAAAATTTGTGTATATAAAATTAAAGTTTAATCTGTCAAATTTGATAAGCAGTAGAGGAGAGCATGAGCTTTATTGAAGTTCGCGGAGCACGCACTCATAATCTAAAAAATATTGATGTAAATATCCCTCGCGATAAGTTAGTGGTAATTACAGGCCCCTCGGGGTCAGGGAAGTCTTCCTTAGCCTTTGACACTTTATATGCAGAAGGTCAAAGGAGATANGTTGAATCACTCTCAACTTACGCGCGCCAATTCTTNTCTATGATGGAAAAACCTGATGTAGACCATGTAGAGGGCCTCTCTCCGGCAATATCGATAGAACAAAAGTCAACTTCGCATAACCCTCGATCAACGGTGGGCACCATAACTGAAATTTATGACTATCTTAGGTTACTCTTCGCCAGAANTGGTCAACCCAAATGCCCAGAACATCAACGTCCATTNAAAGCGCAAACTGTAAGNCAGATGGTGGATCAAGTAATGCTGTTCCCAGAGGGCAGTAAGNTGATGCTTCTNGCACCAGTGGCAAAAGATCGGAAAGGTGAGCACCAAAACCTGCTNGGGGGCTTACGCAGCCAAGGCTTTATTCGCGCCCGCATTGACGGCACAGTGGTAGATTTAGATGAGGCTCCTCTGTTAGAAAAAAATCACAAGCACACCATAGAAGTTGTTGTCGATCGATTTAAGGTAAATCAAAACAACTCCTTACGGTTGGCAGAGTCCTTCGAGACGGCNCTTGCACTATCNGATGGAATAGCGGTAATTACGCACTTAGATGAAGAAAAACCAGAACAACTATTTTCTGCAAAGTTTTCATGCCCAATATGTAACTACAGTTTAGACGAACTTGAACCAAAGCTGTTTTCCTTNAACAATCCAGTTGGAGCTTGNAANACATGCGATGGACTTGGTAAGCATCAATTCTTCGATGTCGATCGAATAGTTCAACATCCGAGTGCGTCTGTATCGGAGGGCGCAATACGTGGTTGGGACCGAAGAACATTGTTTTACTTTAACATGCTNAGTTCGNTGGCTCAGCATTATGATATAAACCTTGATCAACCTTGGGAAAACCTTCCGAAAACTTTTCAACAAAAAGTACTGTTTGGTAGTGACGANGAAGAAATCAACTTTAAATATGTAAATGACACGGGAATGATCCTAAGCAGAAAGCACAAGTTTGAAGGTGTGATCAACAATATGGANCGTCGTTACATCGAAACCGAATCCCCATCTGTAAAAGAAGAACTGGCAAAATATATGACNAGTTCGGAGTGCCCTAATTGCTCTGGCACGAGACTTTGCAAATCAGCTCGAAATGTATTTGTTGATAATAAAACGATTAACGAAATTGTTAGCCTCCCAGTGGGTGAATGCAGCTCATATTTTAATTCTCTANAGCTACCCGGTCGAGATGGACAAATCGCTGAAAAGATCATAAAAGAAATCAGACAAAGNTTNTCNTTTTTAGTNGACGTCGGTCTAAGTTATCTTAGCCTAGATCGTAGNGCAGATTCACTTTCGGGCGGAGAGGCACAAAGAATTAGACTGGCGAGTCAAATTGGCGCTGGGTTGGTGGGTGTGATGTATGTTTTAGATGAGCCCTCCATTGGATTACATCAACGCGACAANGAGCGTTTATTGGGTACACTCACAAGACTTCGTGATCTTGGAAACACCGTAATTGTGGTTGAACACGATGANGATGCGATTAAAGCTGCCGATCATATCATTGACATAGGTCCCGGTGCAGGCTTANACGGTGGGNAAATTATCGCTCAAGGCACAGCTGAACAAATATGCTCCAACNCTCATTCAGTCACCGGTCANTTTTTGGCTGGTACGAGGGCAATCGCAGTACCATCAGTGAGGCATAAACCTAAAGGGCAGTTCCTGCGTGTATCAGGTGCTCGAGCCAACAACCTTAAGAGCGTANATTTAGAATTNCCACTTGGACTTTTCACATGTATNACCGGTGTGTCCGGTTCTGGAAAGTCTACATTGATTAATGAAACGCTCTACCCTGCAGCCGCNAAAGCACTCAANAAGGCCAGTGTGCGNAGAGTTGCGGAGCACGATACTATACTTGGCCTTGATAAACTCGATAAATGTATAGAAATAAATCAAAGTCCGATAGGTCGGACTCCGCGCTCAAATCCGGCCACGTACACCGGTATCTTTACCCCAATAAGAGAGTTATTCGCNGCCACACAGGAGGCTCGCTCTCGAGGATACTCTCCNGGACGTTTTAGTTTCAATGTAAAAGGTGGTAGATGTGAGGCCTGTCAAGGTGACGGAGTTACGAAAGTTGAAATGCATTTTCTTCCAGACATTTATGTAACTTGTGACGTTTGTCAAGGAACTCGTTACAACAGAGAAACCTTAGACGTGCGGTATAAAGGGAATCATATCAATCAAGTACTTGAAATGACAATTGAGGAGGCTAGACAATTTTTTGAGGCNATTCCAAATATCACNAGAAAGTTACAAACGCTGATTGATGTGGGTTTATCATATATCAAGCTCGGGCAAGCGGCGACTACACTCTCCGGAGGTGAAGCACAAAGAGTGAAGCTTAGTANAGAGTTATCAAAGAGAGGTACAGGNAAGACCCTNTATATCNTAGATGAACCAACCACCGGGTTACACTTCCACGATATTGAACAACTTTTAAGCGTCCTTCACAGGCTGAGAGATCAAGGAAATACGGTAGTCGTTATTGAACATAACCTTGAAGTAATAAAAACTTCTGATTGGATTGTTGATTTAGGTCCGGAGGGAGGTGAGGGCGGAGGCGAGATTATTGCCCAAGGAACACCAGAGCAGATCTCGAATAGCACCTCATCTCACACAGGACGGTTTTTAAAACCAATTTTAACCAGGGAGAATAGTGTTTTGGACGTAGCCTGATTCTGTTACTCAATCAAACAATTTTCGAACGTTTCGGAAGTGTGTAAGCGTCGCGTTTTTTNANATANTCATTTACCANNATACTGCATAANNCNTGGTCATAGGGTCGTAAACTAGCGATAACAAGATTTTTCGCTCCAGCACCGATAATTTGTTTTTCCGAACTGAGAGTAAACGAGATTGCCACTTTGGCTCGCTTACCTGCCATCTCCATAAACACATCATCTACCTCCGTCGAAACTTTCTCAAAGAGGACCTCTTTCATTGTAAGTGACATTGACTCATAAATGACCAAGGGACGTGAGGGGTTAATCATTACTCCGTTATTCGCCATTAACGGCACTAAAATATTTGGGAAATTCTCCCCTGAAAAGCGAACATAACTTAGAATCAAACTTTTTATTGAGGCAGCGTGGTCATTAACAAGCCCGCCAACATCAACCCCAAGATATTTCTTCCCGTATATATCCACAATTTCGAGGTTGTGATCTACATCTTTTTTTATACGCACTGGTATCTCTGCTGGAAGCATCTCGCAAAATGAAAAACCCATCTTTTCGCTAATACCATATTCCTTTAGCGTTAACGCAAATAACAAATCCCCTGGAACACAGAAGCGTTTGTTTTCAACGTCATGAAGCGGATTAAAATCATTACAGATTTCTTTAGCAAATTTACTACCTTGCTCTTTTTTTATTATCAGACCACTCTCGTGACGCGAATAAAATGGAATCAAGAACATAGCTACTGGTCACTCCTCGAAAACGTTTTTTGTCATTGATTTTCGCAAAACTGAAAACAACATTTGTGTACACCAGGAAACTAGTCCAATTTGCTCACGAATAGCTCCATCAAATCTAAAGGAGCAACCTCATCTCCTCGCAGATCTACACACCAATTAATTCCCACCTGCATGTAATCCTTATGCATGCCGGGCAGCCAGTCTTCCAAAAACTCTTCTAAATCGATCGGCGTTGCTGAATAAACACGCCATTCTTCACAGCAGACTTTTTCTGCATCATATTGATTTGCCCAAAACGGCATAACTTCCAAAACGTTTTTCACGTGTGATCGCGTCACACCCCACTCCCCCTCAGCAGATCTGAGCCCCCAAACACAACCCCCCGTTAATCCTTGATGAACAAATTGATCCAACCGAGCTGAAAACCCACTGCGCATATGAGTAAAACTATTTAGTCTTTTGATAACAAATATAAGTCATAAAGGTTTTTGCTCAATCGCCCATCTTGCCTTTATTCGATTCAGAAAAACTTATCTTAATATACTTCGGTCATAATTATTCGGCATAAAAATGTTTGTTATGATAATAGTCGAAGCATTACAAAAGCATTCTCTCTGGTGTGTTCCGTTAAATTTGAGTAATAGTCTTTTCTGAGGTCTATTATCTTAAAACCCATCGTCTTATAAAGTCGAATGGCTCGCAAATTAGAAACTCTGACCTCGAGCATAAGTTTTTTTATCCCCACGGGCAGTTGCCAGATTATCGATTTTATTAAACGACGTCCAAAACCTTGTCCCTGAAACGAGGGCTCTAGTCCAATATTAAGGAGATCTGCATGTTCCATGCCTATTGTATAGATCGTAAATCCCCGAACATCCTCTCCAATAAGTAAGACGCTTCCATTACTAGACTGGAGGCTATCCCGAAACTGAGAAATCCCCCATGGACTTGGAGAAATCAGTCGCTCTATCATGACAACTGAGCGTAGATGCTCGATTTGCATTGGCACGATACACCAATTTTCACTAGTATCAATTAAATGCTGTCTGNCCAATTTCAGGTCTCGATCTAAGTATATTCCATGCCCGCTTTTTTTCCTGGGGCTCCTTAAGCATTGTCGCAAGGTCAGATATTAGCGCTATNTTTATCCCGTTGGATAATTCAAAACGATTGACAGAAGCATCATTTCGATTCCCCACCACAGGTATCCGCCGATAATTTTTAAATCCTAAAATAAGCCCTGACTTGACATCAGTTTCATCACTGAACTGTTTAAGTACCGATAAAAAAAATTTGTCGTCCAACGCATGAGGAACATTCTGAAATTCTACTACTTCAAAGTTAAATATATCGGCGCGAATCTCCAAAGATCTTAGAATATTTTTTAAGAGTCTAGTTTCACAATCGCTTAGCAACCCATCTCCAACTTCACACATAATAAGAAGGTTATTTATCTGTTGCGCAGCAAGTTTGACGGCACGAGAGCCCTCTTCCTTNAATTTTTCATAGCCGCCCGCTTTNAAATCCCTCTCTGTTATTTTTGCACTTGTGTAAGGCAAGTCACCTATTCTCGTTTCNAGGCATTTGTCCNTACCGTTTTGCGCAACGTATGACTCTTGACCATTTCTGTCTANATTAGAGCCAAACTTTTCGATTTTTTTTTCTGTGTGAAGCGGCAAATACTGAGTCACACCCAAGCAACGAAGATAATAATTTCGAAGTCTATGCACCTAGGGTTCTCTGTGAGTCACCATCTCAATCATTAATCTTACTTGTATGCCTACAGAATTTTGATTGAAACAAATCCCATGCCCATCGAGCGGGAGCATAGAAACAGAAAAACACNGCAACCAAGAATAATATTCTTGGCGGATCTATGGAAATCAATACAAATGNCATTACCATACAGAAAATGACGAAGAACGGAACTCTGCCACGAAAATCTATTTGTTTAAAGCTGGGGTATTTGAAACTCGAAACCATCAATAATCCAGCACTGACTGTAATTAGTGCCCCAATTACATTTAGAGTGATCGATGTTTCCAACAAATGAGTTGACCAAACTAACCCCACTACTAAAGCGGCGGCGGCAGGACTTGGAAGCCCAATAAAATTTCGAAATGAAGACTCTCTTATGCGAGATTGAACATTAAAACGCGCTAGCCGGAGTGCGGCGCAAGATGTGAAAACAAAGGCCGCAGCAAGTCCCAGCTTCCCTAAGTTACTCAAACCCCATCCGTAGGCAATCACTGCGGGAGCAACACCAAAAGAGACCATATCAGCAAGACTATCGTACTGAGCACCAAAATCACTTTCAGTCTGAGTCAGACGTGCCACTTTGCCATCAAGACCGTCAAAAAATAACGCAGTAAAGACCGCTATGCAGGCCCACTCATGCTGACCACCAAATCCAGTCAAAACCGCATAAAAACCACAAAAAAGGGCTCCAGTGGTCAACAAGTTAGGCAACAAATATATGCCTTTTCTACGACGCACTCTCGCATGATCCAGCACGTCCGATTGAACATGTCGCATTTTAATTACTCGTTCTTCTTCCGCCATTAAGTGTCCTAACGTCAATTCGAGAACAAAATTTTTTGAAAGTTAGCACATCCGCAAATCAACTTACAAACTTTTTGGAAAAGTTATGCTATTCCAAAAAAAGTTTTCTTAACGATCTGCAGTGTGACTCCCCAAAACAAAGTGCTCTATCCAAATAGTTTTCAAGACTTCCATAGTTTTGCTTCAACACCAATAAGAATGTCTCGATATTATCTCTGTGCACTGAGCAGTAAGGCTCTAACCACTCTCGCTCCCACGACGACACCTCGGACGAGCGCAGGTGAGCCTCAACAACATTGATTAAATTTTCTGTGTCAAAATACTTCTTAGTCAAAAGATAATCATCAATAATAATTTCATCTGGCACATCCAAAGCTGCCAAAATTAGAGCAGCAGCCAATCCCGTTCGATCTTTACCTGCCGCACAATGGAACAGACTAACACCCTCAGCGTTTTCAAGGATTGTATGCATGAATCGGCGATAGGCTGGCGCAACCTCCGTGCTACAACTTTTATACCCGTTTACTACCAAACTGTGGGATGAAGAGCTGCTCAGGGTTCCCTTTGACAGGGTCTCCCAAAATTCCGAGAGACTTCCGATTGATAGACAGTAGTCATTGATAGTTTTCGCACCGAATTCTGCGCTCGGTTGCCGATTTTGTTCCTCCACACGACGAAAATCATGAATTTGATTCACTCCAATATTGATCAGAGTTTTTTTGTCATTATCTGTTAAATTTGATAAGTGACCGCTTCTTAAGATTTTACGCCACTTCACGTGTCGTCCATCTCGGCTTTGGTAACCACCAATGTCTCGGAAATTTATCCCGCCGTCTAAGCCAATTTCCCTCGAATTTGAGATCATGTAATTAAAGATTTCCAGTTCAAAATAAGCCACTGAACAATAATTAGGGTCAGATTTATGCAGTCACAACCTTTAATCAGTTCTTAGTTTTATCTACAAGTGCATTTTTAGAAATCCAGGGCATCATCTTGCGCAAGTTTTTGCCTACTTTTTCAATTTGATGGGCTGAATTGTTGCGCCTGTTAGCCGTCATAATAGGGTAGTTTGCAGAACCCTCCATAATAAACATCTTTGCATATTCGCCATTCTGTATGCGTTTTAAAGCCTCTCTCATTGCAGCTTTTGAAGAGTCGTTGATAATAGCCGGCCCTGTAACATACTCGCCAAATTCAGCATTGTTTGAAATAGAGTAATTCATGTTCGCAATACCGCCTTGGTACATTAAATCAACAATCAATTTCAACTCGTGTAAACACTCAAAATACGCCATTTCAGGCTCATACCCTGCCTCCGTGAGCACTTCAAAGCCTGCCTTCACTAGTTCAACCACACCACCACAAAGAACCGCTTGCTCTCCAAAAAGGTCCGTCTCTGTTTCATCTTTGAACGTAGTTTCAATAATTCCAGTTCGCCCTCCACCGATGCCAGACGCATAAGAAAGTGCTATGTCTCTCGCTCGCCCGGACGCATCTTGATGAATTGCAATAAGATCTGGAATGCCCCCTCCTTGCACAAATTCATTACGTACCGTGTGCCCAGGGGCTTTTGGAGCAATCATTATCACATCTAGATCGGCTCTGGGAACTACTTGGTTGTAGTGGATAGAGAATCCATGGGCAAACGCTAGTATCGCGCCCACACGGATATTGGGTTCTACTTCTAATTTGTAGAGGTCCGATTGAAACTCGTCGGGAGTCAGAATCATTATCAAGTCACCCCACCGCACAGCCTCGGCTACTTCTCTGACTTCTAATCCCGCAGCTCTCGCTTTATCGGCGGAAAGCGAGTTTTGCCTCAGTCCTACCACAACATTAACCCCTGAGTCTTTGAGGTTATTGGCATGAGCGTTTCCCTGAGAGCCGTAACCTATTACTGCCACCCTCAGACTTTTTACAAGAGCTAAGTCACAATCCTTATCATAATACACTTTCATCACTTCACCTGTTTTGTTGACTTACTGCCTTAATAATTTATCTCCTCGCGCAATACCTAGCACGCCGCTACGAACTACTTCAATGCTTCCTATGTGTCTCACCGCCCCTAAAAATGCGTCTAGTTTATCGCTGTCACCGAGTAACTGTAATGTAAAGGTGGCTGCGGTAACATCCACAATGTTTCCCCGAAAAATCTCAATACATCTCATAATCTCAGCACGAGAATCACCATTGGAAGCGGTAATTTTAATAAGCATCAATTCTCGCTCCACGAAAGATCCTTGTGTTAAGTCATTTACTTTCAAGGTGTCAATTAGCTTATGAAGTTGTTTTACAATCTGCTCTGCCATACGAGCATCACCCGTCGTAGTCAGGGTAAGTCGAGACAGACTCTCATCATCAGTAGGAGCAACCGTAAGCGTATCAATGTTATATCCCCGCTGTGAGAAGAGCCCAACGACACGCGAAAGAGCTCCCGACTCATTCTCCATCAATACTGAAATAATCCTTCGCATTAGCTTTTCTCGTTTTTATTTAACCACAAGTCCCGCATGGCGCCACCAGGCACTTGCATTGGGTAAACATGCTCTTCTGGATCAACAACAATATCCATAAAAACTACTCGATCTTTCAAAGAAAAACACTTCTCCATCATCGGACCAAGATCATTTATCTGCTGGACACGCATACCCACGTGCCCATACGCCTCAGCTAAAGCAACAAAGTCAGGCAATGAATTTTCATATAGACTTTCTGCGTGCCTCCCGCTGTAATTCATGTCCTGCCACTGACGCACCATTCCTAACGCTGAGTTATTAAGATTTATTATTTTAATTGGTAACCTGTGTTGAGTGCATGTAGACAACTCTTGTATGCACATCTGGATACTACCCTCTCCGGTTACACAAGCAACATCGGCCTCTGGGAATGCTAGCTGAACTCCCATAGCTGCAGGCAGCCCAAAACCCATAGTCCCCAACCCTCCTGAATTAATCCACTGCCTAGGTTTATCGAAAAGATAATATTGTGCGGCAAACATTTGATGTTGACCTACATCAGATGTGACAAAAGCATCACCATTAGTAACGTCATAAAGTACTCTTATGACATCTTGAGGCTTGATTAAATGCCCAGAGCTTGCGGCATGACGAGGTGCAGTATAAATCCCATATCTATCACGCCATTGGTTAATTTTTTCCCACCAAGGGGAAGTATCACAATTGTTATCTCTATTGGATTTCTTTACGAGGCTTAACATTTCTCTCAACACTGTGGAGCAACTACCTACTATGGGTATATGAGCATCGATATTTTTCGATACCGAGGTCGGGTCGATATCGACATGTATGATGGTTGCCTCAGGACAAAACTTTTCGAGTTCGTTCGTTACACGATCGTCAAAACGTGCACCGACTGCAAGGATTACATCAGCCTCATGCATTGCAGCATTGGCTTCATACGTCCCATGCATTCCCAACATTCCAAGAAATAATGGGTCTGTACCGGGAAATGCTCCCAGCCCCATTAATGTGCTAGTTATGGGATAATTTAACTCCCTCACCAATTCAGTGAGATGATCTGACGCATTGTCTATGATAACTCCACCACCAGAGTATATAATAGGTCGTCGAGCCTCGACTAACTTCTTAACAGCACGTTTTATCTGCCCCCTATGACCTTTTTCAGCGGGCTGATATGACCGCATATTAATTACCCCGGGCCAAGCATATGGAACTTTATAACTTGGATCAGTAATGTCTTTTGGTATATCTACAACTACCGGACCAGGACGGCCCGTCGACGCGATGTAGTAGGCTTTGGCAATCGCAGCGGCAATATCTTCAGTCCGAGTCACCAAAAAACTATGTTTTACGATTGGTCTGGACACTCCAATCATATCTGTCTCTTGGAATGCATCTTGACCAATTTTATGCAGCGGAACTTGTCCAGAAATGACCACTAATGGAATCGAATCCATATAAGCTGTAGCTATACCTGTTATAGCATTAGTTGCTCCAGGACCTGAGGTTACCAACGCTGTGCCAACCATCCCAGTCGCTCGGGAAAAACCATCTGCGGCGTGAACGGCTGCCTGTTCATGCCTCACTAAAAGATGATGAACTACCTCTTGCCGGAATAGTGCGTCGTATATATGAAGTGCGGCACCTCCAGGGTATCCCCAGACATATTGAATTCCGGCATCGCGCAATGCGCTCACAACTATTTCGCCCCCTGATAGCTTTTCCAAAACAACTCCTCATATATTGTTTCAGTTACGTACCAAANAAACNGACCATTGGGTGCTTTTCAAGAGACATTCACCATTTAGGAAGAGCGGAGGAAACGCGGATATGCGCCTTGCCTACCGAGTATCCTTTCAATTCGAAGAATACTTCTGTTGATGACCAATGACCACGGGTTGTGCCAATCTGTCACAAGATACTAGATAANAATNCANTAACCANGTNNATAGGATACCAAATTTTTACAGCTAGTCAATGATAGAATGTTAGCCCTTNTGATTTCAAAAAATGCTGTTTGCGCTACTAGGCATTTATTACTCAATAAAAAACCATTATCAATTTAGCCTTCTAGACGCTCTATACTGTTGTCACNCCGAAGATACACCAGTCTNGGCCGATGCTCAGGCGCGGCATCATCACCGTAACTAGCATANGTCGCGATNATTATCCTATCACCTACTTGACACTTACGCGCTGCCGCTCCATTCATAGATATAATACCCGAACCAGCTTTCGCACAAATTATGTAAGTAGTAAAACGCTCTCCGTTTGTTACATTATAAATGTCGATTTGCTCAAACTCAGACATTTTCGCGGCAGCAAGCAAATTGGCATCTATCGCACAAGAGCCNTCATACATAAGTTCTGCACCAGTGACCGATGCCATATGTATTTTNGATTTCAAAAATGTTAACAACATCTTAACCCCCATTTCTACTCTANGCTACCAGTACCATTTGTATTATCTAACCGAAGTATGCAGTTATCAATCANTCTAGCAGATTTAGTGTACATCGCACCGAGCACAATGAGATCTTGATCATCAATTGCAGCCTCTGCCAATGTTAAGCTATTGCGAACTGAAATATAATCCACCTTGAACCCGAGTTGTTCAATCCTCTCTGAGGCTTGTTGCTCAAGACCACAAAAATCTTTGTCGCCCCTTGAGAGACAATTTCCTACTTCGAACAAACTTTCCTTGAGAACCTTCACCTTTGGNCGCTCATTTGATTTGATAAAGGCATTGCGTGAACTCATTGCTAAGCCATCCGACTCCCTACAAATCGGACCTCCCTGTACTTTAATCGGTAAACACATATCTTCCACCATTCGTCTGATTACCGAAATTTGTTGGAAGTCCTTTAATCCAAATACACTTTCATCGGGTTGAATTATATTAAAAAGCTTGCTTACAACCGTCGTCACACCCTCGAAATGCCCGGGACGACTCCGTCCACAAAGAATATCAGTCATCGACGGACACACTACCCTACTCTGGGTCGCGAGTCCGTTTGGGTACATTTCATCATCACCCGGAGCAAAAAGATAATCACAACCGACCTCTCGCAATTTTCGA
Source organism: Porticoccaceae bacterium (assembly GCA_002720735.1). GTDB lineage: Bacteria > Pseudomonadota > Gammaproteobacteria > Pseudomonadales > Porticoccaceae > TMED48. The sequence goes on along the minus strand of PBJN01000033.1, from coordinate 6,361 downwards.
CAATCCNCCTCAAATGTCCGAGGATATTTATCCCATTCTTCAATTAACATAAACTGAAGAGAATTAACGAAAATGGAACACACNACAATNTCACTNTGTGCCTTTGCCTGCTTTATTAAAGAGATATGTCCCTCNTGAAGNTTGCCCATAGTNGGCACCAAACTGATGCGTTGACCAAGTTTNCGGGAGGGCTGCAGTTGGGATCTCATGTGTTCTATGTGTCGAAAAATAAGCACATTACGCAACTCTGAATAATGAGTAACTACCCTCTCCCAGAGTATTCGTTACTGTGATTTTCAAACCTGGTAAATTGTCCNAGGAAGGTTAACTGACAAGTCCCAATCGGGCCATTCCTCTGTTTACCAATAATAACTTCAGCACGCCCTTTGTCTGGGCTATCCTCATTATAAACCTCATCCCNATATAAAAAAACGATTACATCGGCGTCTTGCTCGATTGCTCCGGANTCTCGAAGATCCGAATTTATAGGACGTTTATTTGGACGCTGTTCTACGTTTCTACTTAATTGAGACAATGCTAAAACAGGACATTCACATTCTCTGGCTATATTTTTTAATTCTCGAGAAATCTGTGAAATTTCCTGAACTCTTCCCTCAGCAGCGTTACTACCAGACATCAATTGCAGATAATCTACCACAATCAATGCTGGTTTCGACTGCANAATNATTTCATCTTCATCATTTNCTTCATAAAAATTATTTTTAAGATTTTGCAATCTCTCACGCGAAAACTGCTTAATTCTATTTCGGATCTCGAGAGGAGTAATTCCAGCGGTATCGTCNATAAAAAGAGGTCGATCCTTAAGTTTCCTCGCCGCATCACTTAAGCGGGGCCAATCTTCACCGCTCAAATTACCAGCTCGCATGCGAGTCTGATCTATCCTACCGACGGATGATAACAAACGTGTAATCAGTTGCTTTGCCGGCATCTCTAACGAAAAAACTAAAACAGGACGTTGTTGCTGTAACACAGCATGTTCAACCATATTCATAGCNAACGCAGTCTTTCCCATTGANGGTCGGCCGGCAATAATAATTAAATCAGAGTTTTGCCATCCAGATGTCATTTTGTCAAGATCGTTGAATCCTGTACTAATACCTGTAATCTCTGAACCAATTTGAGATAGTTCGTCAAGACGCGAAACCGCATCCCTCAACAAAACATTAATCTCAACAAGACCGCCCTTTTTGGGACGATTCTCAATAATATCCTGGAGCCTTTTCTCTGCCTCTGAGAGAAGTTTTGAACTATCCAAGCCNAGTGGGTGGTAACCTTTCCGAACGATCTCACTAGCTGCGGATATCAGCTGGCGTAATATTGAACGCTCCAAAACAATTTGCGTGTAAGCTTCAATATTCGCAGAACTTGGAGTGTTCTGTGCAAGTTCCAATAAGTATTCGGAGCCCCCAATTACTCCAAGGTCGTTACTATTCTTAAGTGATTCAGTCAGAGTAATAGGGTCGAATGGTTGCTGACCGGCGGAAAGTTCCGTCATCGCNGCAAAAATTAACTGATGATCTTTGACGTAGAAATCACTTTTCGATAGCACCTCTGATGTACTATCGAATGCATCGTTTTTAAGCATCAGTGCTCCAAGCACNGCTTGNTCNGCTTCCACCGAATGAGGTGGCGGCTGATTCGCTGTAGATTCCGAGCTAAACATGGCAANAGTTTCCAATCNGTTCACAACGCTTCAATGACAGCTTTAATTGGTGACTCATCCGAAAAATCTTTCAATCTCAACATCCAACAGGATTACTCTGCCTCAATTAAAATCTGCACTGATTGGTGCACGTCCGGATGAAGGACTACTTCAATTTNAAAGTTTCCAGTTTTCCTGATACTGCCATCGGGCATACTAATCTCACCGCGACTTACTTCACCCCCCAATTTAGTGATGGCATCTGCTATATCACGAGCTCCTACGGAACCAAACAATTTCCCCTCATCACCGGCAATTGCCTTAATAACGACATCACCCATTTCTGATAAAAACATGGCCTTTGCCCTTGCTGACTCCAACTTTTGCATCTCATTAGCCTCCAAATCAGCACGTCGAGNCTCAAATTCAGCTATATTTTTTTCAGTCGCGAAGACTGCCTTACCACGCGGAATCAAATAATTTCTCGCAAACCCGGCTTTAACGGAAGCGCGATCACCGACTCCACCGAAGCGTCCTAACTTTTCTAAAAGAATAACTTCCATAATTAACTCCTACCTATTTTTTGGCGGCTCATTCTTAGCCTCTAATTTTAATCGCAAACAAAACTGACTATCTACAGCGCCCAAACATGCAATCATAAGTGGAAAAATCGGACTAAAAATCAAAAGACCTGCGTACATTACAACTAAAAATCCAGAACTAAGCCTTAACTCTTGTACGGTCCAGTGCACCAAAGCAATGCCTGAAATCAAAAGTGGCACGAGGAGCAGTTGTACCAACATAAAACTATCTCGCACAAAAATAAGTCCTAAAATTGCTCCTAAAACTAATCCTTGCATCAAACGATTACTTAAACGCAAGTTATGGAATTCTTGACGAAACCCTCCGGGATTATACAACTGAGACTGCCACCANCTTGATATCAGTAAACAGATAACTGTGGAAAAAATACTAAAGGTAGTCAATCCAGAGATAAGCCAAAGTTTCTGTCGTTCCAACGGTTCTGACAAAATTTGATAAGAATCCGGTAGCCAGACTATAAAACTATTAATTAATTCATTCACCCCCTCTGGGAACCACTTTGAAACACCCAGTACAGCAGCCATCGAAAAAAAAACTACCCCACAAATAGTCCATTGCCACGAGGAGGTTATTCTGAGTATCTGTGCACTCAACACGGTTATGAACAAGGTCAAAGTAGTCACAAGAATAAGCAATCGGTTAGCGTTATGTTCATCGAAACTGCCTGCAAACCAAGATAATATAATGGGAAGCGACGCCCAAAGAGCGACTATAGATCCCTCTAAAAATCCCTTCTTCAGAGAAACNAATCCCACTGCAGCCTGACTTACCAGTGGCACAAGGTANCCAACTAGGGCTACGCCACAGGCATGTCCCCTACCCCGCATAATAAAGTGAGCAAGCGAGCGCATCAGTATTTTGAGGCTAACCGTGACTGTCGGTGAATGGAAGCAGTGCTACGTATCGAGCGCGCTTAATAGCNTCTGACAGTTCTCTTTGGTACCGTGCTTTGGTGCCTGTAATNCGACTTGGCACTATTTTCCCCGTTTCGGACACATAGGCCTTCAACGTCTCTAAATCTTTGTAGTCTATTTCAGTCGTCCCCTCCGCAGTGAACCGACAAAACTTTCTTCTCCTGACAAATTTAGCCATCAAACTCTCCTTCGTCCTCTAAAGACTACCCATCCACCGNTAATTGAGATGGTATTTGTGTTTTATCTGGTGGATCCTGATAGAGGTTTTCATTTTCAGAAGTCGTCACACTCGCCTCGCTTGCATCTTGATCCTGTTTGGCTTTCGCGAGCGCACGTGACTCCCGCATTTCTCGCTCAGCTTTCTCTACATTTTCTTGACTCATTATCGGCGATTCGGANGTGATNGCCTCAGACCGCTTCAAAACCATACTCCGCAGTATTGCATCGTTGTAACGAAAAGTTGAATTTAACTCATCCAAGACACTTTGATTACACTCAATATTCATCAATATATAGTGTGCTTTGTGTATTTTATTAATTGGATATGCCAATTGACGACGCCCCCAATCTTCGAGCCTGTGTATGCTCCCCCCGCCGGAGGAAACAGCAGCAGTGTACCTGTCTACCATTCCGGGCACCTGCTCGCTTTGGTCAGGGTGTACTAAAAAAATTATCTCGTAATGACGCACTTCACCTCCTTCCGGTATTTGTCTTTCCTAAAATTCAATGCTTCGATTCTAAAGTAAAACAAGGAGTTTTTTCTAAAAAACTTATATTGAATTGCTCAAATTTAGGCCTGGAATACTCCGCATTATCGAACAGTTGACCAAACTTCAGAGCGGCGTGATTATAATATCTAGGATGTGTTCTTGCAAGAAAGTGTAGACGATCTGAAGACACAAAAAATTCTGTGTTATTCATATTTCAAAAAATTGCGTTGTCGTACCACCTCGTAAAGAGCAATCCCGGTCGCTACGGACACATTCAAGCTACTTAATGTACCAAAAGTCGGAATCTGTACAAAAAAATCACAATTTTTTCTTGTTAACGCTCTAAGTCCTTTCCCCTCTGAACCCATCACTAAGAGCACAGGGCCAGTGAGATCTTGATTAAAAATTGATTTAGGAGCATCTTCTGAAGCCCCTACTATCCACATACCCTCCTGTTTTAGCCGCATTAAAGTCCTAGCTAAATTTGTGACAACTGCCAGTGGAACAAAATCTGCAGCTCCACATGAAACTTTCCGCACAATTGGAGTCAACCCAACCGCATGATCTCGAGGGACAATTAATACATCTACTCCCGCACATTCGGCAGACCGCAGACATGCCCCGAGATTATGTGGATCAGTTACCCCATCTAGCATTAAAAAAAAACTTTTTTCTGCCCTATCTTTAAACAAGGAATAGATGAATTGTTCATTTTTAGGAGAAAGCTCAACACAGTTCGCTATGACACCCTGATGCCTACCATTAACTTTTTCACTAAGAAATTTTATAGACGAGTATTGAAGAGACAAGCCCTGTGTAACTGCTGTGTGTTCTATGTTTTTGAATCGAGCATTACCTCGACCCTTCAAAAGATGGATTTCTTTGATTCGTTCAGGAGAGACCGTGAGTAATGTCTCAACTGTATTGATTCCGTAAACCCAAGTCATTTGTTATCCCCATATAAAATCTAATAAGATATCTCTCGGTTACGACATATTACGATACCTTGCTCACATAGGCGAAAACTCCTTTTGTACGTAATCATAACTGATCATATAATTTACATCCGAAACAAAAGAAAGGCGTCATGGACAAAAAAATAGAGTTAGATGCAACAAGCTCAGAGTCGATGCCACCAGGACTCCTGCGCCTCTTGGCCAGCTTAATTTATGACTCATTCCTTCTTTTTGCAATTGTAATGAGCTATGGCGGCTTAATCGTGCTTGTAAAAATAGTGTTATTGGGGAACGAGTCTGCGCTGGAATACCAATATAACCCATTGACCAAAACTATCACGTTATTTGGGCTTTATGTCTCGATTGGTAGTTATTTTTATTTTTGTTGGCGCAAACGAGGGCAGACCCTAGGAATGAAAACATGGCAAATAAAATTACAAGATTTAAATGGTAAACTGCCTAGCTCAAAACAGTGCATACTCCGAATTTTGGTTGGTTCAATCGCTTTCGCACTTTTTGGACTTGGTTTTTTCTGGCGTTATCTCACTCCCCAAAAAGCAAGCTGGCAGGATATTGCAAGTGAAACGGAGATCATCTTGGTCAAACGAACATAATCCAATTTAAACGAAGTTTAGCAAGGGTCATTTTATTTACATTTATCGGTGCCAGTTATGATCGAAAGACGGAGAACAACCCCAAGCTCGCAAGAATTTATTGCCGCCATTGATCAGGGCACTACTTCAACTCGCTGTATTTTATTCGACAAACTATGCAAAATCACATCACAACACCAGATTGAGACTCAACAATATTTTCCGCAAAACGCTTGGGTTGAACAGAACCCGATGGACATTTGGAACGACACGCTGAAGACTATCAGACAAGCCATAAACATAGCAGGATTATCAAGCACTAGAATAGCGGCTATGGGAATTTCTAATCAGCGTGAAACGACAGTCATTTGGCATCGTGAAACTGGCGTACCTATCTACAATGCAATTGTTTGGCTTGACAGACGAACTGAAGACGATTGCAAGTTATTGGAGTCAAGAGGTTTCTCAAAATTAATACAAGACAAAACCGGTTTGATTTTAGATCCATATTTTTCAGCATCCAAAATCTCATGGATACTGTCAAACGTCGAAGGTGCTCGATCTGCAGCCATTAAGGGCGAGTTAGCTTTCGGCACCATTGACAGCTGGCTTTTATGGAACCTAACAAATGGGTCAGTTCATGCGACTGACATAACGAATGCATCCAGAACAATGTTGTTTAATATAAACTGTCAAGAGTGGGATAGCGAACTACTTGATCTCTTTGACATTCCAAAAATTCTTCTACCCGATGTCCTGGACTGTAATGCTTATTTTGGTTCCACCCATCCATCAATTTTGGGTGCAAGCATCGACATATATGGTATTGCTGGTGACCAGCAAGCAGCAGCTTTAGGACAGGCTTGCTTCACGAAAGGAATGATCAAATCGACTTTTGGGACAGGTTGTTTTGCCCTGTTAA
>PBJN01000032.1 GCA_002720735.1 Porticoccaceae bacterium | reverse complement strand
CCAAGGCCAAACCTGCAGCAAAGCCTATCAAATATTGTTCACTAACACCTTCCATTAAAAATTGATTTGGATATTTTTATAGCAGCTAATAAGTCAGAGAAGGCGTTATTTTTATGTGGTACAAAATTTAAACTAACAAATAACTTAAAACGTGCAACCTACGGAATTTCCTTTGAGATAAGTTGGCTTTTTTCCATTTTTTTAAAAACTAGGGTATTGTTTTTGATCAGCGAGTTAATATCTATGTACCGGTGCAAGTTTCCTTGAAATTAATAAGCTTAATTAAAAGACCTTTTCATTGTAAACAAATTGAGAGTTTAACACGTTACATCGGAAGTTACGGGTAGGATGGGTATAAATGGATTAGTTGGCATAACAAGGGCGAGACAAGTGTGGGTGCCTCTCTGGGAGGCGATCCTTAAGCATGCCTCCCAGACAAACTGAGAACCTTATTTATTGGTTTATAATTGAAATATTAAATAATGATATTGTGCCGCTGACCTCGTTGCCGACCGCAATCATAGGGAGCGAATTCGGACTTTCCGCAGCACTGATGAACTTTATATCTTCCGGACCCAGATCGCCGACGGAAGCAAGACCGTCAACCGTATTCGCATCTCTCGTGAAGTCTCTCGGGTTTATGTATTGCACAAATTTACTAAATTCTGGGGTTGTAATATCGTAAACCATTACTCCTCCGGTAGCTTCTAGAGCAATAAACGCATAGGTGTTCGATCCAACTGTTGCTATTTCAATGGCTTTAGGTTCGGGTCCCTTTTTGGTTGACCTATCCTCTCCAAAGGTGCCATCTCCGCTGAAGCTCTTGGAGCCTGAAAATGCGGCTACATGTTGCTCTTTATCCCAGTTGAATCCTGTAGGACCGAGGATATTTGCTGTGATTTCTTCAAAATCATTACCGCTATCGAATACGAGGGTACCGGTGACTGCGTTCCATATGCTGAAAGAGCGCCCACCCATAGAGTACATTTGAGTGTATGTACAATCTTCTTTCGGTTCTGCCTCCATTACAGACGTGCAAGGTGTTCCCGCTTGCGTAGCTTCAATGCCCATATCTTTGATAATCTTGAAGCTCCTCAAAGTCATCGGATGTTCTTTATTCTCCATGTCGTTTTGATCAGCAAAAATTCCGCCCAGTGCGGCTGTAGAAAAGATAACATCATCCGCATCTTTGATTCTGAGCTCATCAGTATAAACATCACCATCTTTTATTTCGTTTCCTGAGCTATCAAGACACTCGTCATCCCCGTCCTTTGGTGTATCGCTTGCAGTGGGGTAACCAAATGACGCACAGTCAGGGTAAACCCTTGAGTCTCCCTCATTTGCGGTTACGAGAAAAGTAAGCCCCCGACGGTCAGTAAAAGTATCTGCACCGTCCGGCATATATACCCCACGCAGTGGAACATTCCCCAACATAATCTTGTCGTCATTAATGAAATCTAGTTCATTACCTTCAACCATGTGGTCTTTAAAGCCGAAGCCCTTTACTGACTCTAACTTAGGCTCTGCAGAAAGAGATACGGTTGCATAGGCATTATTTTCCTGAAGCATAATGTATGCTTCTTTACTATCGGGGTGAATTGCTACGAATTCTGGCTCGATGTCTTTTGCGATCTGTCCATCACCACCAAATATCCTTTGAGCTCTGGCTCCGACTCTTGATTTGCTGTCCAGCAATGCTTCCGCTGCAGTAATTGTTGTCACGGCTGTTTCACCAGTGCCCGAAGTCTCCTCGATATCATTATAGGCTGAAAAATTTATGATTGTATTTTTTGCCGACGCTATACCGCCGCTGATATCGATTACATTAATGGATCCTTCAGGATCAATGGTGTAGTCCTGAGAGGGCTCTCCCTCGTTTGCAACCACGACATAGTTACCGTCCGGGGATATAGCTAAAGAATCCGGTAGTGCACCGACTTTGATTGCTCTCTGATAGGCGGGGACTCCATTAGTCACCGAGTAAATGACGACAAATCCAGGATCTTGTTTTGGCTTAGATTCTAACGCAATCGCAACTATGTCACCATGAATTGCAACAGAATTAGCCGCTCCCAGTTTATCGGCACTGTCCACTAGGTTAGTTTGATCTGCTAAAACATCTGCAGCTAGGTTGATAGTGGATGTCGCCTCGGCGCCTGTGTTTGGTGAGGTGGGTACAGATATATCAATAAGATTGATTTTACCGCTGAGCGCATTGACAGCATATATAATATTGGATTCTGCATGATGGGCAATAACTTCGGCCGCGCTCTCTAAGTATTGTCCGGACTGGTATCGACCGATGTGCGAGAGCCTAATTGTTGAGTTTACAAGGTCTTGCCCGTCCTCTCCCTTTGTGCCCGTCTCGCCCTGAGGTCCTGTAGCCCCTGCAGCTCCTCTTTCACCGTCTTCTGCGCAGCCAGCTAGGCCAAAAACAGCGGCCATTATGTAAACCATAAAGATGTTTCTGTTAATCATAAAAGCGTCCTGTTGTCGGTTTTTTCTCATAGAAGAGTTTTTTTAAATTTGGTGTTGTTAACAACGTTTTGAAAAATATCTAGCAGCTATTATATCGGGAACGGGAAAATTTATTTACAATTAATTGACTCGATTACTCACGGAAGTATGTCCGATCATTTTTTGGATAATATAATCACTGATAATTAAATCCATGATTTGTCAAGGCTTTTTGGAGCGGAGTTAAATGTTCTTCATAAACCCTCCATCGATTAATACCGGACCTAAATACTGGTTGTCGAACTTGAGTTGCACTCAGAGTGGTTACTACGCGTTGATTTTCATGGGGATTCAAACAAGCAACCTCATGCTCCAGCCCACAAAAACTGATGATATCCGAAACAGATTTGTCGAAATTTCTTATCAGCTCCTCATATGAAACACGCATGAGGAATGAGGGAAATAGTTTTTCCCAATGCGACATAGTGGTTTGATAGCTTGCATATGCCGCTGCTAGCTCATCAAAGTCGTATGTGAACTTCCAATTTTCGTTGAATAGTTGCCTGTAGCAACCGAAACAAACATCCATGGCATTTCGATCAACTTGAATGATTTTGGCGTTTGGTAAGCAGAGGCTTATGATACCNATAGCTCTATAATTTAGGAGCGCTTTGTCGGTAAATCGCTTACCTTCACCGATCATTTTCCNAATTTTTTGTAGGTAAATATCACCGATTTCTCTCCAAGCGTAATCCCTCAGTTGGGGGAGCCACTCTGAGAGGCTGCCCCTCAATCGATACTTGTTTTTGACTTGAATGGTGGAGTTTACAAAAAAGGGTATTTCTCCCANTCCTTTTACCTCAGAGTGCGAGGATATTATTTGCTCNACTAGGGTTGTGCCGCTTCTNGGGAAACCNACGATAAATATAGGTGCCGCAGAATCGTTTCCAGCGCCGGCATGGGCTTTGATGAAGTCTGACTTAAGTACACTTGTGAGTGATNTTTCAATTTCTTCATCCTCGACGATATTGTATTTTAGAGTTTTTCTTTTATTTAGGTTACCGTTCTTCAAATGGTTAAATGCATCTTCATAATTGCCTCGAGATTCCTGAATCCGATATCCTGCAAAATGAGCATGATATATTTCATTTGGCTTGCTACTGTTGCTAGATATTTGAAAATCTATGCGCTGAAGATCTTTCGATGGATCTTGGGTTATATCTGATCGATTCCAAAGGGGTTTGCCGTATGCTGGTGCAAGTTTGAGTGCTTTGTTAAAAAGTTCATCTGCGCGCTTGAAGTAACCAAGATCTTTCAATGCGGAGCCCAGCGCATTTATCGTTATGGGATCATTAGGTTGTAACTTATATAATTTTTCGAGAGTTGTNGTTGCGCTCGTGACGTCGCCNTCTGCTCTCATCGCAGCTGCGTAATATGACAGAGAAAGTTTGTCTCGTGGCTTTTTTTCGAGATATCTGGAACTCGCCTCCATAAGTTCAGGATTTAGCGATAGCGATAAAAGTTTTTGATAAAAATACTCTCTGAGTTGTTCCGCCCAAGGATTATCTGCCAGGATCTCTTGCACATACGTGATCGACTTCTCAGTTTTATTTAGAGCTTTTAGTTCCTGTAATATCTCATACTCACTTCGCTCAGTGATCTGATTAGCTGTCTTGATTCTCAACAGTCTCATTTGATTCTTTTTAATGTGCATTTCGCCTCATTCAAGTTGAGTAGTGTNCCAGCACGACANGACTGAGATTTGTGTTCACTTTCTTGTAAACTGTTGACCAGTGCTNCAGAGAGAATGGAACCTCAAAGAAAATAGAACGCTAATTAATGTAATTTAAGGGTGATGNTATGCANATTGTAGCGCCAATTCCTTNANCATTTCTAGTGGACCATGGGTTTCTAAAAAACGAGCAATTTGCATAATGTCTTATTGCAGTAAATCAGAAATATCGTGGAATCAAGATAACGATTTTTCCAAGCAACCGAGGCTTCTCGAGGATCGTCATGTTGCCAAGCGTCTATTGATGTTTGTTATTACCACGAAGATTTAATTTTGCAAAAAGGATCACGATAATTTTTATGGACACAGAACTAGCGCATCATATGTCTCGATAATTAGAGTAGCTTATGGGTAGGAGNCAATCAGGAGATTAGTCATGTATGCTGTAACACAATCNTTTGATGAGGAAATANTTCATGAGAAATGGTGATGCAAAACTTTACGANAGTATTAGGGCTTATCAGGAGGCNTTGGTTGAATCGAAGATTACTGGCTCCANCATAGCGGGGGTATTTAGGGGTGCCGACCCACTNGCTATATCTAGCATATCCTCTCCACTNATCGGTGACAAAGAAATTACAAGAGACACTATTTTCCCAATCTGGTCAATGTCAAAGCCCATCACCACAGTTGCAATGATGATTCTTTATGATCGCGGGGCATTTAGGCTGGATGACCCAGTAAGTAAATATATCCCTTATTTCACCGATATAAAATGTCGACCCAATGATCCAAATTCGGTTCCATATCGTTGTGAAAATGACCTTTTGATCTTCCATTTGCTCACCCACCGCAGTGGATATGAATATTATGGTGATCAGGCGGGAGGTGGTCCAGATCTCCGATTCCCATTTTCCGATCTTGATGATTTTTGTAAACACCTAGCCTGTCAGCCTCTCCCATTTGAGCCCGGAACGCAATATGTGTACGGCCTTAACCAGGCGATACTAGGTAGGTTGGTAGAGAAACTGTCAGGTATGGAATTTTATGAGTTTTTAAAGTTGGAAATATTTATACCGTTGGGCATGGATAGAACAAAGTTTTACATTACGCATGAGGAAAGACAGTATCTACANCCACTTTACAGAAAGACTAGCGTGTCCGTTGGTACAACTGTTGAAAAAAGGATTGGTGTCGAGTATAAAATTGATGATAACAACACGGGTATCACCTCTGATTTTGATGAGCTTAGTTATGATCAAGGAAGTCCCCTCCAGTATGGGGGTGAGGGACTGGTGAGCACCTTTGATGACTACAGAAAGTTNTGCGAGATGCTTCTTNCATCNGGTATGAANTCNNGTCACAAATTAATATCCTTGNANTCTTTTGAGNTTATGAAGACAGTTGTAACACCTCACAGTATACGTAATGGNAATTTCGACAACGGATTCGGATTTGCCTGTTCCTTTTTTGTGTTGGAAAATAGTTATCTTGATGGCACAGGTTCGCCAAATGGAATTTTTGGCTGGTCAGGTTACCACAACACTCACTTTTGGGTTGATCAAACCAATAATGTATACGGATTGTTTATGACTCGGACGACACCATTTACCTGGGAAATTCAAAGGCAATTTAGGGCAGCGGTTTACAGAGCATTGAGGCAGTGAAAATCAGTTGTGACTCAGAATTCTATTTAATTCACGGGTATGGACGATGGCTAACTCAAANNTANAACATGTCAGTAAATAATCCGTCTCATAAAAATCNACTAANCCTTATTCCGGCTGATGAATTGGATAAGATGCGTCNTAATAATGTAAGATTTTTTAATATCGACGTTGATTTCCAGATTTCAGCCTCAGGTTCCGTTATCGAATCGAGATAACACATCCATGAAAAGGGACAAATTTTCGGAGTGGGATTTATCGATCNTCTCAACGCCTGGTAAGACAAGTCCTCTCCCTACCTTTGACCGCAAAATCTCACGTTCTTTTCGCTGAAAAATCGGCCAAGTCGGTATAAGCAATGAGTGCGAAGTAATAACATTTCCCTTTGGCGCAATCATTTGGGCTACATGAGCATCGTAGATTCTCTATAATGCGGGTCATAAGGATATCAGGTTGCTTCATGGGAGCGTCGGTGGCTGTATTACATTTGGTGGAGAGATATCGTCAGTATGCAGTGCATATTCAACTGAGGTACAAATCCAGAGTTGGATTGGCGATGCATTACCCTCTTTGAGCGTCATAGAAGATTCNCTCGAAGAGAGCACATGTATTTTAAATGCTCTCCCGAGAGAAGCGTTTTAGGGGTTGACGAANAGTCTCGTTGACTNATACGGCGATATTTTCGGAGGTGATTGACTGCGTCCCTTCAGGCTCTTGATAGGATGTCATTCTTGGGTTCTGAAGCCCCGGGAGCAGCTCCGCATAGCTTTAGCGCTTTGTCGTAAAGGCCGGTTGTTGCANNTTATGGCGCTNATATTNTAGCCATTTTTTTTGNATTTCCANTGAAATTAATGGGNAAGGAAGACGTCTCTGTTTTTGATGGTTNCCTGGCAAAGTAGACTCAAGATGATGCAAGATAGTTACAAACGGAACCGCTTAAAATTCATTAATCCTGATTTGCTTGGGCTCCAGCCACTAAGCTGATGTGATTAGGAACCAACCTAAATCAATCATCATAAATAAAGTCGTACAAAATCCGATCAAATAAAATATGCTGCGCACGCTCGGATTTTTTTCGGTTGCAACCATGTAATATGTAATTGTGTAAAACACCCTTGTGATTGCATATACCCAGGTAATCACAGAGAGCTTTCTAGCGTCGTAGCCGGCAATTAAGGCAAGGAATGCTAATCCCNNGAAGGGTATGATATTTTCTAAAGAGTTCCAAAATGTCCTGTGAGCACGAAAAAAAAAAGATTCTTGGGTTAACGAGGGATCAATAATTCCAACCCGATAATCCTTCTGCATTCGATGCGCTGAGACGGCAACAATAAATTGAACCACTACGGTGAATAATATAAACCACAGCGCTATAAAGGTTGATACATTTTTCTCCAACAAAAAAGCTCCTGTATCCGGCGGACGCGACCACATAAAAGATTTAAGTTAACATTTTTTAATAACTTTGTCTTTTTTCATCTTTAAAAAACGAGATCATTTTNAGTAAAGCGTTGTCTGATAAATTTTTACTTTTAACGGTGCCAATCTTGTTCTTAATTAGAATTTACAATTATCGTGNAGANGACTTTTGAGAAGGAAATTCAATACTATTTGGGTCGGNTAAGTAAAAAAACTATTTTGGTGCAGGGGTTTTATGANGAAAAGAAGTCCGNATCTTTAATATCNTGAAATTCTTTTTGGGCGATTNTTAGCGTGACAAACCCGTTAAACTCGGGATCANATGCACTATTAGTAGAGTTAAGNGATAACATCATAATCACTGCGTTTCGTGCGGAGAAGTTTCTCATCACAAATTAGCATCAAGCAGAATTGTTTTTTAATTAGTGTCTACGACAGCAAGATTTTTACTTGGCCAATAAATCCAGCAGAGATAGATAGCGACCTTAGTGGGGCACTCTCCAAAGAGTTGAGCGTTGATGCGAAGAATATTCATAGACTTTATGTTAAATTTGAAGTCGGAATTGTTCCCAAGCGAGGGAGGTCCAAACCTGAGTTGCAGGAAAATGACCGAAATGTCTAGATAGGATCCGCACGCAACGCCCTTCTCACGGCAAAAACAATTTTTTTTTGAAATGAGGGGATATATTAGGGGTTAATTAACAACATTGTATTTGGAAATCTTAGGTTTTACTNACGATAGAGAAGTCAGCAGTTACTTTGACAATTATTTCTNAAGAGGAATTNTTACGANAACAGACAGGACTTATTTGAGGTATCGGTATGGATTTTAAAAATTTTATAGAGGATGCTAAAAGTAAAATACTTGGCGAGGATGCAAAAGGCAAAAGTAGGCGAGGAGGGTTTGTCGATGGGGTTTCTAACGTGCTTGGCGCGGGACAGGAGATGGCCAGCGATGCGGCTGGTAAACTTGTGGATGACTTTAATCAGATGCTCCCGGTGCTGTCTTCAGTCGGATACGATCTCAAGCAATTGGAGATAGAGCTGGGAGTTCCGCCAAAGATTATTTCTCATTTCACATTTGCAGCCAAAAGGGCTGTTGAGCCTCTTGTCGCACTCGAACAGCTGACACATAACGCCTTAGGGTACAACGTACTTAAAGCGCTGCTCTACGCTGAGAGGCATAAGCATAAATTTGAAGTCGCTGGAATGTCATTTGACCACATTGAGTTAGAGGCTGGATTAATCCCGAGCGTTAAGTTGTGTTACGTCCCATGNGCTAAACAAGAAGACNATCATGGTGCTATCGTAAATCAATAGAGCCAGGTGTGGAATGTNCTGCCTTTATTGTCTTTTGCGATTGNCATACANCATAGAAGCGATCAAGTCCGCTTNATTNATATCTNTTTTTGACAANGCTNATTTGAGTAGCGTGCCACTACGCCTATGCGCTCCTACTTCCCATCCGATGATGTTGTCCCACGGAATTTGAACTTCAGACTCAGTGTCGAGCCGGTGTACGGTCAAATGTTGCTGGCTTATTCCTGTGTTACTGAAGATGCCGGGAGAAACACAATGGCAATAATGGCGCACCCCATCAACTCCAAAAAAATCCAGTGCTACTGAAAATTCTCTGGTTAATGCGTCTAGGAGTGAATATCTTTGAGCGACGGTTTCCATAATTAATCTCACTATCATTATTACAAATCTTACGTCGCTTTCGGTACTTTTGGTTTATTTTTCTTCCTAATTAGTTAAAAGGATTATTTTGCTAGAAGAGTATCCTAACTCGAAATTTTGTGCAGATTTGGGTGCCTCGTTAGGGAAAAATTAATAAATAGAGTGTGCCTCAAAAGGGTTATTAAATAATCATGTTTTTGTGACAAGCGCTCTCTATGTAGAAAGGAGTCGTTGCCTAGAGTAGGCCCAGCTGGGGCTATATCCTCAGTGTAATTTCATCTCTGTTATCATCGACTTTTATGAGACGCTTCTCTGTCCGTGAACTTTTGGAAATAGTCATTACATAGTAGCCTTTGAAGCCCAAAAATTTGGCTGCTCCAAGTTTATCAGTCTGCATTGTTGCATGTGTCTGCCACCTCTGATTTATTAAATGAAGCCAAACCTTCCCGTTCAAGGGTAGAGAGAGATCCCAGTTCAAAAGACCACGGTTGTCCGGAATATTTTTGAGTTTTTCCCCAGCTCGGGACTTTTTAGTAAGCTTATTTAACAAGGTCCAAGCAACAATTCCGGTTACCTTGGGGTGAGAAAATAGGATGGTCATGTAGTTCTCTGTCATTTCTGCGCGCCGAGATTCGCTCGGTGAGAAGTGCGGACCTGTATCCACCACCTCAAACTCGGTGGCCATGATTGGTAATTTAAAAATAGCGAGGCGCTCTAGGCGACGATATATCATAGCCGGTGTAATGTCATTGGTCCTAAAACGTGCTTGCACTCCTATTCCTTCGATTGGCCCCCCATCTTGCAAGATTGACCTGATGGTGTTGATGTACCTTTGAATTCGATCTTGTTGTTGTGTTGGAGCAGAGATAATGCGATTTTCATTTATGTACAAGGTCGAATAATCATTCCGACGATGTCTAGCTGCGAGCGAAAACCATTGCGCCATCACCTCTTGACCTAGGACTTTTTGGATATCTTGATTTCCAAGCGGTTCGTTCAAAACATCCCAAGCCACGACATCCCATTTTTGTGAGGCCTCAATAATTTGATTATCAACAAATTGTTGAAGCCCCTTGATATCGTGTGTGTTTTTAAAACGCAATGCATCTTTGTGCATATGTCTCCATCCGGGCCAGACTAAGGTGTGCCCTCTGACCGTCACAGCATTTTCCCGTGCCCAAGCCAAGACCTCGGGCACATTTTTGCTGAGGGTATCTTTATGTTTGTATTTGAGAGCATTTTCAAAACCAATTTGATTGCCGAACAAGTGCAGATGTTTCCGGATCATATTGAATTGCTTTACACTAAATACTGTTCCGAACTGGAATTCATGTCGTACTAGTTTTGCATCAATCATTGCACCGGATATTGGATTTCCAAAAGCATCCTCCAAAATAATAGTTGATTGTTTTTTACGATAGCGGTCAATCCGTTGCTGGGCGGTATTTCGCCAAGCCATTTTTCCTGTCCACTTCGCATTGTTTGCATGCTCTTCAATCAATTCTTCAATACCGGATATATTGCTACCATCATAGGTGACTGCACCGAGTGATGGGCAGAAAAAAACTAATGTTTGGACCAGATAGACAATTGGTCGCAAACTTTTATTTTTAACACTCATTTCTATTCATGGCTCCCTCTCATAAATATTGATGGAAAGCTAGACCACTAATTTTTTATTGGTCTCGACAAAAATAAATCAGATGACATACTCTAATCGTAAAGGATTATGTTCCGCATTTTCAGATTTTTGTTTAATAAATGTTAANTTGGGACTATTTTTTGTTTTTGAGTCGCGGGACTGTAAATAGTTAATGTATCTATTTGAACCTGAATACTGAACAGATGGAGATTATTTTGTGGACGAGGTGCTTGTAACGGGTGGATCTGGTTTCATCGCCCTTCATTGTATCCAACAACTTTTGAGTCTTGGTTTCAAAGTGCGGTGTACCGTTCGATCTGAAAAAAAGAGATTGGAAGTAATCAAGGCGATGGAGCAGCACTCTCCGAACTCAGATCTTTTCACGATTGTTTTTGCAGATTTGTTGAATGACGAAGGTTGGGAAGATGCAGTGAAGGGTTGTAAATATGTACTCCACACAGCATCACCGTTTGTCACACAAGAGCCTGTCAATGAAGATATTTTAATTAGACCAGCTGTGGATGGAACCATCAGATTGTTGAATGCGTGTACGGTTCATCAAGTCGAAAAAGTCGTTTTTACATCATCATTTGCAGCCATTGGCTATGGTCATGCTGAGCCCAAAATTTATGATGAGAGTGATTGGACTCAGTACAATCATAGATCTGTCACTGCTTATGCAAAGAGTAAAACACTTGCTGAAAGGACCGCATGGGATTTTGTCCAATCGCTGGATCAGAAAAGACGCTTTAAACTGACTGTCTTGAATCCGGTTGGTGTTATGGGACCAATGCTTTCCGATGATATTGGTACCACAAATGCAGAACTTTTGCTGTTATTAAAAGGAAAGTTACCAAGGGTCCCGAAACTTCATATCGGATGGGTTGATGTTAGAGATGTTGCTAGAGCACATATAACTGCAATGACGTGTCCAAAGACTGATAATGAGAGAATCATTTTATGTAAGAAAGAACTCTGGCTAGTTGAAATAGCACAAATTTTCAGAACAGCTGGTTTCATGAGGCCACCGATTAAAGAGATGCCAAATTTTATAGTGAGGATTTTGGCACTGTTCATCAAGGATCTGTCGGGGATCGCTAATTACGTTGGGCAAGAAGTTTACGCGAACAAAGAAAAAGCGAAAGACATGTTTGACTGGGAATTTATTACCATTGAAGAATCTGCATCAGAAACGGCATATCAGCTTGATAGAATGGGTTTGATCCACTAACTTATGGCTACTTTTCTGTAGGCTGCATGGGATATGATAACTTAGGTATTTTTCTGAGGCTTTTTATCTATGCACAAAACTCTGTCTCTTGAAACGAACCAGTAAAAGTAAGGACAAAAAGATAAATGAGTCTCCACCACGTTAATCTTTATGGGGCGATTTTACGACTTATATCTGGTTCCTTGGTCTGGTACTTGTTACCTCTTTCCCTAAGTAGCTATTTGAGCGCTGATATTTCAGAAAATCCTGAAAATATAAATGGGGCACAAAGTTTTATTTATAAAAAAGTTGATGATATAGAACTCAGGCTTCATATTTTTAATAAAGATGGTGACCAATCAATACCCAGACCGTTGATAGTATTTTTTTTTGGTGGCGGTTTTATGCAAGGGTCAGTAACGCAGTTTGTGCCGCATTGTAAACTTTTAGCGGATCAAGGAATGATGTCAGTTGTGGCTGATTACAGGGTAAAATTGAGACATGGGACGTCTCCCGTTGAAGCGATAGGGGATGGGATTGACGCGATCCTTTGGTTGAGAGCGAAATCCAGTGAGTTAAATTTTAATCCGAACAAAGTTATTGCTGGAGGCGGATCATCTGGTGGATATATTGCCGCTGCGGCTGCGCATATCGATATTGATAAAGGAACGGAAGATCTAAGTAGTAGGCCCAATGCTTTAGCTCTTTTCAACCCTGTTCTGGGATATTCAGAGAGCAGGTGGAGAGTCTCGGATGGATTCGGAAGGTATTCCCCCTACATGAATCTTCATGATAGCTCCGTCCCCACGTTTATAGTTCACGGCAAGGATGATAGTGTAGTCCCATATTTACACGCGAAAAAATACTGTGAAAAAGTTAATAATCTAAATG
The DNA here is from genome assembly GCA_002720735.1 of Porticoccaceae bacterium. GTDB lineage: Bacteria > Pseudomonadota > Gammaproteobacteria > Pseudomonadales > Porticoccaceae > TMED48. The sequence continues at coordinate 2,851 of PBJN01000032.1, read as the reverse complement.
GTTATTGCGAGTTACACGGTTATGAAGGTGCTGAACACGCTTTTTTCAATGTTAACAAGCATCAAGGTATGTACTACAGAGACACAACCTCCAAACTTATAAAGTTCTTGCAAAAGAATAATTATCTGTGATTTAAGGAAGCTTCGGGTGGTGATAAGCAAAGAGATGTATGATCTTCAAAACTCGGTCTCTCTAGAGTTTTTTCATGCCATTATTGACAAACATGTCCAACGGGAGACTTATCTGAGCCTGATAGTTATGATCTTTTTACTTGTATCAAACCCCCTATGTGCAAGTAGCGAGAACGCAATTTTTGATATCACTTACGGAGACCTGCATCCCCTTCAAAAGATGGATTTTTATCCCGGCAGCTCCAAGCGGTCGATTATGTATCTTCATGGCAAGGGTTGGGTTGCCGGCGATAAAAGTGACCTGTATCAGGGGATAAAGCCTTTGATTAACGGCGAATTTAATGTGTTCAGTGTGAATTTTAGAGTTGGCCATNGGACCGCGCCGAAAGCGATTGAGGACGTCCTCTGTGCGTATCAANATATAGAGTCTTTTTCAGAATCCGCTGGGCTTTCACCCCGNCACATATCCATNATGGGCCGNAGCGCAGGTGGACATCTNGCGCTTACAGCTGGCTTGATCATTTCGGATAATAAAAACCACATCTGTAAATCGAGCTACCCTCCTTATGCAGTAATTAATTTGTTTGGCATCACTGACCTTCTGGGGCTCCATCAGTATGACACAAACTCTCCATTGGCAAATCCAAAACATGATTTTCCAAGAAAATGGATTGGCGATACTGCGAGAGTTTTGGTGATATCCCAAAAGTTTTCACCAATAAATCTTATTCACTCAAAAGCACCAAAAATCCTATCTTTTCACGGGACAAAGGATTCTGTTGTACCNTTCAAGCAGGCGCAAAAGTTTCATAATTTGCTTAATACGCCTAATGAGCTCTGCCCTATGCAAGACAAGAAGCATGGTAATTTTGGGCCTAACGGTTGGGCCATGATTGTTTCTAAGATAAAGACTTTTTTGCGGTCTTAAATTTTATCAACAGAGGCTTATTCATGTGGCGTTTGATCAGGCTAAGATCTATATTGCTGGGAAGAGCCCAATAGTTGATCTAAAACACTTTTTTATTCAATGGACGTATCGACTTCAAAAAAATTAAATATAAGTGCNNTAATCTGCCTGCAAACTTTAAAAGTTATGTTGAATCACTTAGACGCTCTAAAAATAGCCTTAATCTCTTTCTTGCTGACGTCTTGTGCACTCACTGGGTCGCTTTTCTACGAGAGGATCGACGAGTATCTTGGTAATTACCTAAAGCAATTTGCTGATTTTTCCATTCAACAAGAATCGCAGATCGACGCTTTTACACTCGGATATAAGGAATTTTTAGCAAAAAATGAGCTAGTAAAAATAAAGGCAACGCTNACAGANCTCAAGGGAATGGATCACACAAATATTGAGACACTGGTAGCTACAACTGAGTCTGATTTTCGTATTTTTCTGGCGACCACCAGCCGGTATTTTGAGCAACATTTTGTTTCTTTGGCGGCAAGTCTCACAGAGGCACAGATTCTGCAAATAAAAGATCACCTATCTTTTAAAAAAGATTCAGATTTAAATGATTTGGAACATAAAGAATTTTATAAGAGGGTTTTGGATCGTTTCAGAAGAGGATTTAAAAGAATCGGTATAAGACTTGACAAAAATCAGATTGAAATGATTAGGACAGGATCTCATCGTTTATATGAAGTTTCTCCCGAATGGAGAAGATTTCAAAGTGTCTGGATTAATGACCTTACCGAGTTAATAATTAAAAAAAATGAGCCAAATTTTGAGGAAGCCCTTATTTTTCATTTAAGGCGACAAAACGACATTGGTGATGCTAAATTTAGGGAGAGGGTTAAAGAAAATCGGTTGATAGTCAACGGTTTAGTGGTAAAAATTCTATACTCACTCTCTCCTGAGCAGAAAAAGAAATTTTNTCAACAGNTAGATTTNTTCATATCTGTTATTGACAGAGTCATATCAAGGTATGAGGATAAAGTGTAAAACAACCCCTGTANGTNAAAAGTATGGTGATACACAGACATTATCATTCAGTGCAGTTTCTCGGTGAACTAGTTCGTAATATGAATAATGCTTTANTACAACCGATGAGTNAAAAAACTTTGCNTTCAANNAATACCGACAANTCATCTAATCAATCTTCGTCGTCAAGCGTGGTTGAAAAGTATNATTGCGTTGATGAAGCCTATTTTGGGTTACCTTTTTCAGCNAAGAGTNGCTCACATAAANGTAAGTAATTATAATGAAATAGAAGTGATAGATACTAAAGATATCATTAATAAAAAAAAAGTTATTTCTATAATAAAGAAACTTAATGAAATAAAAGAAAATAATCTCGATGGTATAATGATAAAAAAACTTATTCAAGATAATATTAAAAACTTTAATCATAATAATAAATTGAAATCTTTAGAAGATAAAATGTAAGTATTGATATTTTTTTTACTAAACAGTTTCATAAAATAAGCTTATATTTAGTTATTCTTTAATGTATCATGTTAATAGAAATATTAAATTAGTGATTGATATGGTCATGAAATACTTATATTAAAAAATCAGTAATACACATTAAAGGAATATTCTTTTGCAAAAACTTAAAATTACAAAGAACTTAATTGTTAAACCATCTAATTCTATAAAATATGTGATGACAAGACTATCAGAAAGCAACTATAGATTTCAGTTAGTTGTTAGTAAAAATAAATTATTAGGTACTGTTGTAGACGGAGACATTAGAAGATCAATACTTAAAGGGCAG
>PBJN01000031.1 GCA_002720735.1 Porticoccaceae bacterium | reverse complement strand
CGATAGCATTTGGTCTTTGGTGCAGAAACGAAATTTTACCTGAGATCTAGGATAAGAATAAAAATTTGATATTTATAATGGGGTGTGTGATGTCTGAGGGAATGCTAAGTGTCAGGGAAAAAATTGGGTATGGTCTAGGAGATGCTGGGTGCAACGTCGTATTTCAGGTAGTGATTAACTACCTGGCAATATTTTATACAGATGTTGTTGGAATCTCCGCGGCATCTTTGGCTACGATGATGCTGTGTGTACGGCTGATTGATGGGTTTACAGATCCAATTATGGGTAGTATTGCTGATCGTACTTCATCTTCGCTCGGCAAGTATAGACCCTACTTGATATGGCTTTCCATACCCTATGCTGTTCTTTTTGTGGCAACATTTTTATCTCCAGACTTCAGTGACCGAGGTAAGATGATATATGCTTTCACTACATATGCACTGCTAATGCTTTGTTATACAGGCATCAATATCCCATACTCCGCACTGGGTGGGGTGATGACTAAAAATATCACCGAGCGAGCCTCCCTTCAGTCTTATCGAATGGCATTGGCAATGGCGGGTGGCGCGGCAGTGGTTTACACCGTTCCAGTTCTGGTTGAGCACTTCGGAGTGGGTGATGATGCAGCTGGGTACCCCCTGGCAATAGTTGTGATGGCTCTTGTTGCCATAGTCTGCTTCTTTTTATGTTATATCAGCTCTGAAGAGCGGGTGCCTCACAAACCAGACCAGGATGCTGGTGTCAATATAGGACTTGTATTAAAAGACTTCTTGTCTCTCAGGTATAACTCACAGTTGGTCTTAATCTCTTTTTTTACATTCCTTATCCTCGTGGCGGTAGTAATGCGGGGCACAGTTACGGCCTACTACATCAAATATTTCTTTGGCCGAGAGGATCTGATTAATGATTTTATCACTTGGGGTATGCTCGCTGGGATTGCAGGGGCACTTACAACTAGCTGGCTAACAAAACGTTTTTGCAAGGTAATGCTTTTGCGAATTGGTATGGTGTCCATGATTATGTTACACCTTCCCTTTTTGCTTCTTTCGGCAGACGACGTTTCTTTTGCATTTGGCCTTGCAATTGCAGCCAATTTCCCTCACATGATGGTGATGGCCCTTCTCTTTGCTATGGTGCCGGATACGGTAGAGTATGGAGCACATTTGGTAACGGAAAAAGTGAATAAGATGGCTCTCGCTTTTTCTGGACATCTTTTAGCGCTGAAGTTTGGCATTGCGGCGGGTGGTTCATTGGCATTGGGCTGTCTGGCTTATTTTGGATATGTTGCGAACGCTGAGCAGACTGAGCGTACCCTCAATGGGATTATGCTTACATATGTGGCTGGACCCGTGGTATGTGGGTTTGTGGTTTTGATGCTACTCCCAAGATACGTACTATCGAATGCGAAGATGCGTGAGATTGGTGGGGCACTGAAGAACGTAACTTAGGCACAAAACTATGTAGTATTTGATGGAGTAAGCCCAATATGACGACTTCGAAAAACCAAAATCCAATTTTGAAAGGCTTCAACCCCGATCCGTCGATAGTGCGAGTAGGTGAGGATTACTACGTGGCAACATCTACATTTGAGTGGTATCCCGGCGTGCAGATTCACCATTCTAGGGATTTAGTCAACTGGAGGGTCGTGGCGCAGCCCCTTAACCGTGCGGACCTCCTTGACCTAACAGGAAACCCTGACTCGTGTGGGGTCTGGGCGCCATGTCTCTCATATGATAACGGACTTTTCTACTTAATTTATACCGACGTAAAAAGGCACTGCTCAAGCTTCAAAGATGCCCATAATTATCTGACGACGTGCCCCTCAATCGACGGATCTTGGAGCCCAAGGATCTACCTTAACAGCAGTGGTTTTGACCCTTCTTTGTTTCATGATGATGGGCGCAAGTGGCTATTGAATATGGTTTGGGATCACAGGCCTGGAAAGAATCCTTTTGGTGGTATATATATCCAGGAATATGATCACAGGGCTGGGGTTCTGAAGGGGCCCGTGACTAATATCTTTAAGGGAACCTCGCAAGGTTTGACTGAGGCTCCACACATATATAAGCGCAATGGCTATTACTATCTCGTGACGGCAGAGGGAGGTACGGAGTATGAGCATTGCATGGTCTTTGCCCGCTCAAGATCAATTACTGGTCCTTATGAGATCGATCCTCATGGATATTTTTTGACTTCGAAAGATGACACAGCATTGCCTCTGCAACGCTCGGGACATGGTGACATAGTGGAAACACTTGAGGGTGACACTTATGTTGTGCACCTCAGCAGTCGTCCATTACCAGGGACAAGAAGGAGCCCGATGGGGCGTGAAACGGCAATCCAGAGGGCAGTGTGGGGGGCTGACGGTTGGTTGAGGTTAGCCGATGGTGGTAATAAGCCTAATTTAGCGCTGCCAGCGGTCGATCTCCCTGTGCATCCGTGGCCCCGGATTCCCGAGCGGGAGGATTTCGATGGGGATATTTTGCCGAATCACTTTCAGTGGTTACGGAATCCTGATCCCTCTTCTTTTATGGACCTTTCAGCTCGACCCGGACACCTCCGTCTGTTTGGCAAGCAGTCGCTTGGCAATTGTTTTGAGCAAGCACTCATAGCAAGGCGTCAGCAGGCATTTTGTTTTACTGCGACCACTTGCATTGACTTTGTTCCGACAACCTTCCAACAGATGGCTGGACTCGTTTGTTACTANAACGGGCATAAATATCACTANCTNTATGTGTCAANTGACCAAGAGAACGGNCGTCACCTTTCGGTTATGAGTTGTAATGGTGATGTGTCAATGANAGCANATTTTCCGTTGTTTGACTNNGAACCTAACGAAAATACAATCAAGCTTGATGATGATAGCACCGTATATTTGAGGGCGAGAGTGGATTATTCTGACCTCCGATTCTCATGGAGTTTAGATGGATCGGCATGGCAGGAGTTAGGTATTTTNTTAGATTACAGTGTGATTTCGGATGAGGCAGGCAAAGGCGCTGGAAATAGTTTTACCGGAGCTTTTGTTGGCGTTTGTTGCCAAGATATATCTGGTCAGGATACGCCAGCTGACTTCGATTTTTTTGAGTACGCAGAGCACTAGCTTACCAATAACTAATTGGTATGATTAAAATATTGAGTTGGATCTCATTAATCCATCATTNCTTAGTTGTTGATACCGACTGGGATCAAACTTAAATAAGGATGCTGCGCGGTGAGCGCCGCCAACCTGTTTCTCGTTGCAGTCTAAAAGTAATCCAGCTTTCATTATTTTTCGCCGAAAATTTGGTTTATCATATGTCATTCCTAAGATTGACTCATAGAGCCTTTGCAACTCCAAAAGTGTAAATTTTTCTGGTAGAAGATGAAGGCCAATAGGCTCGTGTTGCGTCTTGTACCGGAGCCGTGTAATAGCCCACTCAAGTATCTTGTCATGATCAAAAATCAGCATCGGTGTCCCCCCAATGGGAAACCAGTTAACCTCAAGTTCATCTTCGCCTAGTGCTAGTTGATAATCATCAGGCCGAATTAAGGCGCAGAATGCTGTGGTAATTGTAAGGTCGTCTGGATGCCGATCTATACTGCTGAAACTCTGAAGCTGCTCGAGGTGAATATCTTCCAACCCAGTCCTCGCTCTAAGCACCCNTGTAGCCGCAGTTTCCAAAGTCTCGTTATCTCGCAACCAATCACCTGGCAATCCCCACTCTCCAGCAGTTTTACCGGATGCATGTTTNATCAAAAGGACTTTTAATTGGCTTACTTCACAGCCAAACAATACATTGTCAACGCTTACCATCCGTCGGGCCCCCGAACTTGGTGAAAAACGTGTTTCTTGATGCGATCCGACGGAATATTTGTCTGTTGACGAGACCACTGGCATTACGTACCCACTGATATGGTATATGAGGCTACTCGATGTATAACATAATATTACTACTGGTTAGCACNAGAGAGCAACAGCTACTGAGTTAGAGTTTTTTTTTGTAAGTCTATACACTCTAATATTAGTGAATAAATCGGGTAGAAAAACGGGAGAGATTTTTTGAATACACAAGTTGATGAAGATAATAAAATATTTATCGTTCTAATAAGTGCAGTCGCTACCATTGGTGGCTTTCTGTTTGGTTTCGATAGTGGGGTGATCAACGGCACGATTGACGGATTACAAAGCGCTTTTGACTCGGATAGTGCAGGTACTGGTTTCAATGTGGCTAGTATGCTTTTAGGCTGTGCGGTTGGTGCATTTTTTGCGGGTCGTTTGGCCGATCATTTCGGTCGCCGTTCATTGCTCATTTGTTCGGCAATTTTCTTTATTGTGAGTGCTTGGGGTTCTGGTATGGCATCAAGCTCTGTCGAGTTCGTTTTTTATCGCATTTTAGGTGGTCTTGCTGTTGGCGCGGCCTCAGTGATGTCGCCGGCATACATCAGCGAGGTTGCTCCTGCTCGNTACAGGGGTCGATTAACGACTATTCAGCANATAGCAATCATTGGNGGTTTATTCATGGCTTTTGTGAGTAATTATTTGNTGGCTGATCTCGCGGGTATCTCCACGGCTGAATTTTGGATGGGTTTTTCTGCTTGGCGTTGGATGTTTTGGATNGAGCTGTTGCCTGCCACGATATTCCTGCTGGCATTATTTTGNATACCTGAAAGTCCTAGGTTTCTNNTCGCGTCGGGTCAGAAGGAAGCNGGAAAAAAAGTCTTAGTAAAACTTTATGGTGAAACATTGGGACTAAATAAAGTTCANGAAATTGAGCACTCGCTCGAGGATGATCATCAACCTCGATTGNGAGACCTATTTGATCCATCCACTGGAAAGGTAAGAGGTATCCTCTGGGTCGGCGTNGGACTCGCTGTTTTTCAACAGCTGGTCGGTATCAATGTTGTTTTCTATTATGGCGCGGTGTTGTGGCAGGCGGTTGGATTTTCTGAGGCAGATGCTCTTCTCATTAATGTGATAAGTGGTGCTGTTAGNATCGCCGCATGTCTGATCACTATTGTTTTGGTGGATCGAATCGGTAGAAAACCACTGCTGTTATGGGGTTCAGTAGGTATGGCAATAACGCTAGGCATGATGGTGATTGNATTCGCAAATGGTAAAGTTTTGGAATCAGGCGAGCTNGATNTGGGTACNTGGGGTCCCCTTGCACTTGTTTCCGCGAATGCTTATGTGTTTGTGTTTAATATGTCATGGGGTCCTGTTATGTGGGTAATGCTTGGAGAAATGTTTCCCAACCAGCTAAGAGGATCGGGTCTTGCAGTGAGTGGCATGTTGCAGTGGACTGCTAATTTTTCCATAACTATGACGTTTCCCATTCTTTTGGTGGGTATTGGCCTCGCTGGCGCTTATGGTTTTTACGCAATTAGTGCAGCTGTTTCGGCGTTGTTTGTAATCAGATTTGTGGGGGAAACTAAGGGCATTGAACTNGAAAAAATGGTTGGGTAGTGTTNCGAAAATTAATCGCGGTAAATATCATTTCACCGAGAATTTGAATGAAAGCTGAGACTTGTTNTANGNAGATGTAGTTTATGGATGGTGGTGGATGGAAGGTTGGCTNTATGTAATGTCAAATGAAAGCCTGCGGNCGGGATTAGTAAAAATTGGTCGCAGCAACGACCTACGTCAACACGTCAAAGATTTATACACGCGCGGTGTTCCTGCACCATTCAAGATCGCGTACAGANGCTTGGTGGAGGACTATGAAGAAGTTGAAAAAAAGGTTCATTATGCATTGGNNGATTGCCGACTTAGCTCCGAGCGTGATTTCTTCGAGTGTTCGATAGCGAGAGCCATNCTAACGATTCAAGAGTCAAGTCATATAATGAGTGAGGATGTTTATGTCAAAGATGAACATCAACTTGAAAAAGAAAAGGAAGCAAGAAAACAAGATAAGTTACGATTACAATATAATGAAAAAANTAAGAAAAATCGTAAGCANTATATTGAAGATGAAGGNATTTGGTTAGACAAACCAAGTTTTTATGTAACGATATTTCTCGGGTTGGTAGCTTTTATTTTGTTTCCGCAAATGGATGAATANTTTCGGGATAACAGTGCTATAAAGTGGTTTTTAGCGGCTATTCCTCCCTACATCTATTGGCATTTTGCGTCAAAGAAATATTCTCGAAATTACCGAGAACTGGAAACTAAAGCCGAAAAACTTTATCCACTCGCAANTANNTATGACTCNATACCGGCCTCTGAGAGAGGAGACAACAGCTCCAAGATTGAAAAAGATGAGCATTTTNCTGAATCTNAGGAAGCNACATCGGAAGCGTCAACGTTTTCTGANGTTATGAGTANTGATACCATNGTTAAGTCCCCGGTGAGTAANNCGGGGGCAGTGGTTGCCCAAGTGACTCAGGCTAAGATCAGTTGGGTTTGTCATTACTGTGCGACAGACAATTCATCCGAGCCGGCAAATCAGGTGGTATGCATCCGATGTAATCGGGCCTCTTCCATGGAGGATATTTGGTGATGGGACTAACACAGATATGTGTGAGTTTTAGTGACAATAAAACATTATGCTCTGGCCCGCTTTTGCTTGAGCATAAAAACCTTTATTGCATCTACATGAACGTTTAACCAACCAATTTCTGTGTCCATAGAGACCGTCTCTCGAGCAATGTTGTCCCAGTAAGTGAGGTATATCGCATCATTGTTAGATTCGCGGATATACACCCTAAGGCTCATTGAGAGATTTGCTTCAAAATTGAGTCTCAAAAAAGCTGAGAAGTCTGTTGCTACCATGCTTTCTATGAAAAAGCCAAGTTGGGTCGATTCAATCAGCATTCTCTCAAAACGGTCATTCATGTTTCGAGCTTCGCTGTAAGCACTGACTGTGTTCATAAATTCTCACTAAGGATGTCGGACCTTAAAAACTAACACGTTGATATTGGTCTAAGTTTTTAAAAAATCCAAGTGGTATTTAATACAGTAGAAGATAAGTTAAAGAGCTAACTAAGAACCTAAAATATTTAGCTAAACTTATGATCTATATTATTTAATCGGCACATGGTCATTTTATTTTAGGTTATCGAAGCTTGCTAATTAAACTTTTTATACTTTTGCCGCATTAAAAATATTTCTACTTAATTTGCTTAATCGGTGGCGAAAAAATCAGGCATTGTTATCAGTGCTTAAATTTTCCAAGTCAGCGGATCTACATAAAAAACAAATGTGAGTTACTTGTTGCCCTTTTTATTTTATGTGTTTGATTGCTTTTGTGAAGTTTATCGTCCAGATCAAACGATGTTTTTACTAAAATCTGGCTTCAAAGATGACAGAGATTTCCCATTATAGTTATAGAGAAATTATTAGATTTTTTTNTAGCTTATGCAGAGTNTTCAGACCGATTTAAACTGNTTTTTGGCTGATACACGCGCAGGAAATTTTTTCCGGCAAAAGTTTGCCACGTGCCTAAACTTTGGAAAAATGGTGACGGTTTCATATATATCTTTATTAGANTTATCTTTTGGGGAAATTTTATATGGATGTAAACACGAATATTTCCGCTCAACGCGCTTCCGGTTACGTTGAAAAAAACGAGCGCGTCACAACAGAAGTTATGCAAAGACTTTCTACTGGAATCAAGATTAATTCGGCTGTCGATGATCCGGCTGGGTGGACGATCTCGTCAAAAATGACCTCAACACTCATTAGTATGAAACAAGCATTGAGAAATGCCTATGACGGGATATCTATGCTAGAAACGGCTTCCGGAGCTACCACAGAAATGGGCAACATGGTTCAGCGCGTTCGACAGTTAACTTTACAGGGGATAAGCGATAGTTCGACTCCCGCCCAAAGAGCCATGATGCAAAACGAGGCAGATGAGTTAATAGCGGAAATCGAGAATATCGCCAAGGATACACAGTTTAACAATAGAAACTTACTTGACGGAAGTAGCAAAAATATTAGGATTCAGACCGGAGATGTTGCGGGCCAGACCTTTAATGTTTCTATCGCGTCACTTACCGCTGAGGATCTTCAACTTAAAGGGCTAGACATAATTACTAATTCGTCAGAGGCTTTATCCAAGGTTGATGCGGCGGTATCACAAGTTGTTGGGGCACAAGCACAGTTTGGGGTACACGTTGCTTTGCTAACCCAAGCTGTCGAGAGTCTTTTAAATAGCTCACTAAGTTTTGAGGCAGCGCGCGGACGGATAATTGACGCAAATTATGCACATGACACGACGACCTTGGCGAGTAAGACTATCATGGGTCAAGCGGCGATGGCCATGGTATCTCAAGCAAATCAGCAACCGAAAGCCGTGCACCATCTTTTGAAAGTGGAATCTAATAAGAGCTTGTGAAAATTACTGAGGCCCAGCGGTTTTTAACGAATAATTATCCAAACCTCTCGAAATTTATCTTCTGTATAGCGGAAGAAACTCAAAGGGAACCGATTCGTAAGGATGGGCATCGGTGATAGCTTGTTCAACCTTTTTTGCGGCAGAAATCGGGCACAGCATTTCAATACGATATTCAATTACGTGATTTAAATTATTTTTGCTACCACAAAATGGGCTAGTCTTAGAAGATGGTCGAAATTGACCANGACCTTTCGTTTCCCAGCAGCATTGTTGATATCCATCTTGCTCACCTGCCCCCGCTGCGAATGCCGAGGATTTGATTAATTCCTTGTGTGACTCAGGAACAAAAATTACCAGTTTTACGGTATCTGGATCTAAATTCAAAGGAAAAACCTCTGGGATAACTGTTTTTTGATAATTTGCTATACGTGCACATATGATCTAAGACTGTTGCATTGTATTAGCTGTCATGAATGAATCAGATCGATATGCCGACATACCCCTGTTCAAANANGACCCAAATTATAACAGCTTGTGCCCAAGGATTGTTTGCATATTTGCGATGATTTTGACACCATGAATTCCTAAATTTATAAAGAGGCTTGCGTTATGAGCTTTTTAANTCGCGCAGATGCTAAAAAAAGTTGTCATTTCATGCTTGCTGTTCTGTTTGTTATTTTCACCGCGTCGTGTAGTGGTCCAATCAAGGTATTAAAAACGCCGCAGATATCAGAAAAAACAATTCACCCGAGAGACCGTTTGCATGCATATGACAAGAAGATTGGCAAAGTGCTGTCGGTTGGTAGATGTATGGCAAATGGATCTCGATCGATACAGCGGTTTTTGGAGTATACATCTCTCGACCGTCCTGCCCTCNTGGAAAAATTTGAGGATTTGGGTAAGAGGCAAGAAATACTTGATATGGATCGGCGGAGAATTCGCGATGTCATATACAACACCACGGCGAGCCCACAGAAANTGGTGCAACCTTTTTCGCACTTGCAACCATATGCAGACCTCTGGTTTGAAAGCATTACGCCAAATGACTGGCGTGTAATTGATGAGCGTTATGATCAACATATTTCGTTTCTATATGGAATGGCAGCGANGGTAATGGATTATCATGACGAAATATTTTTGCAGGATCCTGATTTGGATCGAAGCTCGCTCCTCAAACCTATGTTTTGCAGCACTATACTTGAGACTTTGCTATACGAAAATAAACTCGATCACCCTTTATTTTTTGAGCGGGAGTTGCTGCATAATACTNTNAATGATGGCNTCAGAGAGACTCNATGGAAAAAATATGTTCCAAATTTTTTTGCTGGCTCTGATTTGAAAATTGGCGNGACAGGNGATTCCCATGTCAAGTGGGTGAACCGGTTGGGAGCGTACCAAGACTCATGTGATTGTTACAGACAGGCTCAGCAGAAATACAAGAAAACTGGGGCTCGTTTTTTTAGACAAAGTCAAGTTTTTGGCGACCTTTTGTGTGAGTCTTTGGAAGATCAAGAGGTGGCTAATTTAGAAAGTTATAAACGAGAACACATAAGTGCAATAAACGAGAGAAAATCTCAGCCTTTCACTAANCGGAGCGATTTATTGGATTTCTTCAAGACGGTAAAACCCAATTTAACCCAAGAGGAGAGAGCTTTACAGTATCAACAGAATTTGCAGCGGTACTACGTTTCGTTCGTTAATGTGGCGCGAGCACAGTTCGCAGACTCCATGAAAAATCGGGAGCAGAGCTCTCTTCAGTATTCTCGGGACGCTATGGTGTGCTTGTATAACGCACGTGCAAAAATGCGTGGGAATCAATATTTGGCAGCTGATTATGTTCAGTTTGAAAAAGAAAATTAGATTTGCCGAATTCTTCGAGTCGTAATACTATATTTTCAGGCTATTCCAGGGATGCTTGAAGAGGCGTGCCAAGTGTCGAAAAATGAGGCTGGCTAGTGTTCTACATTGATCAAAAAGAGGTATTGTTAATTGATGTTCGTTCTCCTCAGGAATGGTCGCAGGGAATTTTAGAGTCTGCAGTNAGAGTCGAGTGGCAAGATATTTCTGTGGCTATATTATCGCTCGCAAAGGCACTTGACCAGCCTATTGTGCTGTATTGCCGGAGTGGGCATCGTTCACAAAAGGCTAAAATAATATTAGATAGTTTGGGATTTACCCNAGTTGTAAACGGGGGTTCTTTGTCCGAAACCGAAGAGTTTCTCAGATCGGAGTGCTGCGCATAACTCCTACCATACAGCTAAGATTTGCGGGGGTAATGGAATATGTTAAATAGTTTTCTNCTGCTACTTCTTGTAGCTATTGTTCTAATGATCGCAAGTTTGTTGGTTCTGGTGCACAAGGTTAAGGATGTCGAGGAACGAATTAATAGTGGCGAAATCCAACATTGGACCGATCGCAGAGATGATCAAGAACACTAATCATTTTTTGGGAAGTGAGTAAAATCCACTTGTAATGATAGTGAATATTTGCCTAGTATTGGGGATTTTAGACGGATTTCCAGACTTGAAGCCAAAACATAACTTGTGTGGAGAAAGTGATTATTTAAACGTGGTAAAAAATATGCTCGGCGTCAATTTCATTAATCATNGTTGAGATTTGAGTATTTATTNTAAAGTATTTTCGTGTCGCGACGGGAGCGATTACAAGATTAATGTTTAAAAAAAGATATTTTTTTGTTGTTTCGGCACTTTTCGTAGTTGCCGTTATCACTACAATCGTTACGATGGAGTCACCCAACCATGGGTCTGTGGTCCATCTCTCATGTGATCGGATAGACAGGGAAGCCGATGGGACTTTAAAAACGGTAATTACGATAAATTCAAAGAACAACACTATGACTTGGAATGGCGGTACATTTGATAACCTGATAATAAACGAACATCAGTATCAGATAAGAGCGGTGCCCCGAGATCAGTGCAAGAGTAAACTCAGTTGTCCAGATGCTACTATGATTGTAAATAGGATTACATTAATTGCGAGCAAAGACAGATATCAGGGTCTGCAGCAGGATCGAAATCGGCGATATCAGTGTGAAAAGTCCGAGCGGGTGTGACCTATGAACCTGAGTATTTGACTACTTTTGCCGTTTCATCACGGAATGTGAACACATGTCATATAGTTTTCCGGTTTTGTCACCACTGAATAAAATTTTTGAGAATACATAACGATTACCGATTCCTTTTATGGATAAACAGCATTGTCCAGTCCCAGCATAAATTTTTATGTTGGCGTCACTAAAGGGATAGCACACATCCTTTCCTCCCTCCCAAACGCCCGACAGTGTTTGTGAGTTTGCCTTGCCAGTGTAGATATGTGATTTCGCAAATTCATGCATCCTCACAGGAGTTATCGATGCATATTTACCCCTAATTTCTGCATGGGCCATCCCAGAGAAGAGAAAAATTAAGATTATTCTGTTCAACATGATCGAAGCATCCTCCTTTGATTTTGTTGTCATTCATGTTACGTAGTAAGAAAAAGGTGATGGAATTCTAAAAAACACAATCCTAGCCTTTTGGATTATGCGCCCTTATCATTTGACCAACAAGATTATTTTGGTTAGCCGCTGTGAACTTATAAGACCTAATGTGAAGTTTGGTTAATTTAAGGTNGAGTTTCAATTAANTTGGATTTCCGTAAAAAGACACTGAATGGGTTGTGTCTGCTCATAAAAATGTTTATAACAATNGCTGGTCAGTAGACATCGCATTATCAAAATGAATATTAACTATAAATTGCTCGACAGCGTAAACCAACTGCCACTTGAGAAGTTTGAGGTGAAGCCTGATGCGAGTATTTTTGAAAGCTGGGACTTTCTTAAAATAGGGGATGGAGAGAATAGTAGATACTTTAGTAGNGGAAGACCGGGAAATCCAAATGCTCGGGGAAAGCAGTTAAAAATTGAGATAGATCTATCAGATTGGCAAAATCAAGATCGGTCTAAGACATATTTAGCGATTGCTCACAAGTTAGATTTCACACGCCAATCGGAGTACGTAGGGAAAGTAGTGAAGTGCGATGTTTTTTTCCCGAATGAGCAATACAATTTTGTATCAGATCACTCTGGTGATACGACATGGGATGGTGAAATTAAGCCCTGCNAGACCGATGATGCAGCTGTGACAGTAGAAATATGTCATGTGCAAGATCAAGAGTTGAATGCTACCGCAAGTGTCAAGTGTGGGTGGCAGGCAAAGTTCTATGTGGTCTCCCGAATCTTGGTNGACAGAGGTCTAATGGAAACGATCTCTGAAGACATAAATTCAGGTAATTTTCAACGGTTGACAGTAAGCATCCTTATTAGTCCATGGAGACTTCTTGAAGGCACTTTTAAAAATTTAGTGCCGACTGANAATCNAGTGGACGATGAGGATGGATATGATTTCCCCCAGATATCCGAAACCTGCTGTAGTGACATGTTTCGTTTTACTTTGGAACCCTCCCTCAAGAATAGAAAGGTTGAGAGTGAAACGATTCAGCTACCTAATCGAATCAATGAATTAGTAAATATCATCAGGCATTTGAGAACATATGTTATTATAAACTCTGCGCTTCTNTTTATTCTCGTTGTCGNTACCCTCATGCAATAGGTGTCGGACTACTGGCTTGACATGTGCCAACATACTCGGGTTCTGTGAGGGGTTTCCGGCAGATAGATTCCGGCGTTATACAAATGAAAAGACTTTCTTAGATTCCGTTTTCTTATACATCATGCGTAAAGTATTAGACACAGATCCAATTATGGAATTAATGCGAAAAAGTTTGAGTGATGGGCTAGCATGCGCCGCAGAGCGAGTTAGAGGAGGTGAACTTCACTAAAGCATGTTTTGATCTCTCCATTGAAAATCTTTTTAGGAATTGAGCATATTGTTGCCTGTTAATAAAACAAAGCCTCGTCAGACCGATCACAAATAATATGGATGCAACATTTTTGGAGCAATATGAAACACATCTTCAGCAAAAATGAGACCAGCAGCCCGCAGGTGTCACTGGTGTGCGGGCTTATCCTGATTTCATTTGTCATGCAAGGGTGCACGATCAATCTGCGTAAGCCACCTATTAATTTGATTCAAACCACTGGTGGGGTGGTTTA
The DNA here is from genome assembly GCA_002720735.1 of Porticoccaceae bacterium. Classification (GTDB taxonomy): domain Bacteria; phylum Pseudomonadota; class Gammaproteobacteria; order Pseudomonadales; family Porticoccaceae; genus TMED48. The sequence continues at coordinate 50,784 of PBJN01000031.1, read as the reverse complement.
CGGCTATGAGTCAAGTATTGGTGGAAAGCCCTTAAAAACATGGGTAGATATTCCCTATGCGCAACCGCCCACAGGTGACTTGCGATGGCGCGCCCCGCGCGCTTTAGCTAAAACATCTAATAAATTTATACCGCCCGAGGTAACGTCATGCGTTCAAGAGTCTAGTGCTTATGGTGCTGTTCAAGGGGATGGAATAGTAGGAAGCGAAGATTGTTTGTATCTAGATATTCGATCACCGATGGATGTGTCAAATGGCGCGCTCCCTGTAATGGTCTGGATTCATGGAGGAGGAAATGTAACGGGCTCAAAAGATTACTATGATTTTTCTCGCCTGGTCGTCGAGGAGGAGCTGGTCGTAGTGAGCATTAATTATCGGTTGGGGGCTCTCGGATGGTTTACTCACCCGGCGATCCAAAAGTTCCAGAAAGGTTTTGATCAGTCCTCGAACTTCGGTACTTTAGACATAATTGAGGCGCTTCACTGGATAAAACAAAACATCGCTAAATTTGGAGGAAACCCCGGAAATGTTACTATTTTCGGAGAGTCCGCGGGTGGGCATAATGTTTTAACTTTGCTTGTGTCACCTCTCGCCAAAGGGTTATTCCACAAAGCGATTATTCAATCCGGTTACACCAGCAGTGCTTCATTAGAGAGCGCTTACAACAAAAATGCCGTGGACCCATTGGTCCATCGCGGATCTTGGCAGATGACTCGCAGGTTGTTGCCAAATAGACAATCAACATTGCCAAATTTTCATGAGGATCTAGAGCAGCTCAGTGTCATCCGAGAAAGTTTNANGGCTTTGNATGCCGAAGATTTGNTTAGTGTNTATGCCCAGTACCGAGATGAGGACTACATGCCTCTTACCACATCTGACGGAATTGTGATTCCAAAGGAGGGGCTTGAAACAGCCTTAANNAACCCAAGTTACATGAAGGATGTGGCCGTCATTGCAGGTAGTACTCGGGATGAGCTCTCTTTCTGGCTTGGAACTCACAGATACTTTGTCGAAGAGTATTATCCCTACACGAAGTTACTTCCGAAAGGTTTGAGGTTGAAGGATAAAGCACTCTATAAATTTTGGCGTAACATCCGCTCATACGCATGGAAGTTACGGGGCGTCGATCATGTTTTAAATGCGCTAGAGATGGCTGGCTACCAATCGTTATATGCCTATCGATTTGACTGGGATGATCAAAAACGTTCTATGTTTGCAGATATCCCAGAAATTATGGGAGCGGCACATGCGACAGATGTCGCATTTCTGACCGGGCGGTATCTCTATGGCCCCATTAGTGGCTACATGTATCCCAAGAGTCGGTCTCGCGATCAAATGGAAAGAACTATGATGGAGGCCTGGAGTGACTTTGCACGTTTTGGAAATCCCAATAAGAGGTTACCGTTGAATTGGGAAAAATATAATCAANATCGGGGCGAGTTCTTAATCCTAGACAAAGATGAGGATCTAGAAATGGGCTATGAGACAGAAACTATGGATTCTCTATTGAAGAAGGTTGCAGATTCTGTCTTATTAGGATCATTTCAAAAATGTCTCCTCGTATGGGAGTCACTTGTAAATATCGGTGACCCAGACATTAATCTTTATAACGCTTGGGAAGATGGTGTCTGTTCGGCCTATGATATTAGTTTTGAGAGAAAGAAAATTTCCGCGCAATTAAAACGTGAGTACGGTGGCATCTCGGTTTTTGAGTAACGTTGTAATGGGCATTTAGGTAAAACTCTTTGTACTCTGACGTTTCGTGCACTGATGAAGGTGTTAGAGTCAACTTTGTGCTCATTTGTCGAAAGTTTGGAACTTGTCATAACGACTTTAATAGATGGAGACTCCTATGGAAAAATATCGAGCGCCTCAAAGAGACATTTCTTTTATTCTGGAGGAATTAGTTGGCTATGAGGAGCATTGCAAGTTGCCAGGTTTCGAGCATGCAACGACAGATGTTGTGACTGCAGTTTTGACGCAGGGTGCGAAATTCTTTGAGGATGTTGTTGCCCCAACAAATTCTGTCGCTGATGAGGAGGGTGCCTCTCTTCATGAGCAAGGAGTCCGAGCAGCACCGATATTTCAGCACGTATACAAGCGAATAGTAGAAGAGGGATGGCATTGTCTTAACGGCGATGTCGATCTTGGTGGTGCCGGATTACCGAGTGTGGTCGATCTCGCCAATCAAGAGATGCTGCAATCCTCCAATATGTCGCTTAGCCTGTTACCTATGCTNTCACGCGGTGTNATACATGCACTAACTTTGTTTGGTTCCGAGGCACAAAAGAAGAAATATTTGAAAAAATTGATTACCGGGCACTGGACAGGGACGATGAACCTCACNGAGTCTCAGTCAGGCAGTGATTTATCGCTTATCCAGACTAAGGCTAGGCAATGCGGAGATCACTATTTGGTTACGGGTCAAAAAGTATATATAACTTGGGGTGATCATGATTTGTCAGAAAACGTAATTCACCTCGTGCTAGCAAGGATTGTNGGTGCTCCTGAGGGGAACGATGGAATCTCACTATTTATTGTTCCAAAGTTTTTGGTTGATAATAACGGTGCACTTGGGTTACGTAACGATGTATTTGCTATAGGTCTTGAAAAAAAGCTAGGAATCAATGCAAGTCCTACCTGTACCATGTCTTTTGGAGAAAAAGATGGGGCGGTCGGTTACCTGGTTGGTAAGAAAAATCAGGGGTTAATGTGTATGTTTGCGATGATGAATAATGCTCGNTTGTCTGTCGGTCATCAGGGAGTAGCCATCGGAGAACGTGCGTTTCAGAAGGCGGTCCAATATGCCCTTGGGAGGGTTCAAGGTTCGTTATCTAGTGGGGTTGGCCCAGTTCCGATTATCAACCATCCGGATGTAAAGCGAATGCTTTTATTAATGCGTGCTTTAATTGATGCTGGTCGCGCATTGTCCTTTTTTACCGTTGCTGCCGAAGACAGGAGCACTCGCCACCCAAATAGGGCAGTGAGAGAAAGAGATTCGTTGTGGGTAGAAATATTGACTCCGATAGTAAAAGGATGGTGCACTGAAATCTCAATGGAGGTCACATCTTTGGGAGTTCAAGTTCATGGCGGTATGGGTTTTATAGAGTCGACGGGTGCTTCTCAACTTATGCGAGACTGTCGAATCTTGCCAATTTACGAGGGTACTAACGGCATTCAGGCTCTCGATTTTGTGGGGAGAAAGTGTATACGTGATGGAGGTAGTGGATTATCCTCGATAGTCGATGAGATGCGCAAAACTGTTGAGGCTACGGAAACAGAAAGTGAAAGGCTGATAGTGCTGCTTGACTCTTTGAAATGTGCTGAGAATCAATGTATCACTGCCATTAATGAGGTTTTAACTCGTCCAAGGCGGGGCCCTGAAATTGCATACAATTTTTTGATGGTTTTCGGAAACTCCTTAGGTTTTTGGTTGCTTGTTAAATTGGCTATCTCGGCGCAACGCTTTATTGATGAGGGATATCAAGATCCTCTGTATGAGCAGAAGATTGTCACTGCTCANTTTTTTGCGGATCATATACTTAGTCGAAATGATGGCTTNCTTAAAAGTATTTTTGCTGAAGAGAGTGTTTTTANTTACATAAGTAGCGATCATTTTATGCGACCATGACTACTGACTGGAAGCGTCAAAGTATCTACTCCGGGGGAGGATCAATAAACATTTTCTTGAATCGTGTGATAAACTTCTCCTGGAGTTGAAATACTTAATTCATTCAGACAACATGCTAGATATANTGATTGGGAATTAGCAATGCAAAATGTGACGATTACTGAGGCGGCTCAGGAGTATTTGGCAAGCTTGCTCGAAAAACAGGATTGTGCAGATATAGGTATCAGGATGTTCATCAGTGATCCCGGAACGCCTAAAGCGGAGACGTGTATTGCTTACAGTCGACCGGGTGAGCATAATGAAGATGACCTTGTGGTCGAATATGGGGCGTTTAATGCTTATTTTGAACAGCGAAGCATTCCATTTTTAGAGGATGCCAAGGTAGATTATTCAGCTGATAAATTTGGTGGTCAACTAACTATCAGGGCGCCTAATTCTCGTCTGCCCAATGTCAGTGATGATAGTCCCGTTGAGGATCGAGTTAATTATCTACTATACAGCGAGATTAACCCTAGCTTAGCTGCTCATGGAGGCGAAGTATCACTCGAAAGAATAGATGATGGGTATGCGGTGTTGAGGTTTGGCGGAGGTTGTCAAGGGTGTGCAGCAGTTGATTTGACGCTCAAGGAAGGTGTTGAAAAGAATTTGCTAGAGAAGATACCAGAACTCAAAGGCGTGAGAGACGCCACGGACCACAGTGACAGCACNAATGCATACTTTAGGTAGGGTTGATTCCCTCGACGTGATATTTTGAACCTCAAACTGTTACGATTTGATTAGCCGCGATGAGTTGTCCTTTAGCAGCGGCTTTTTGGAAAGACTCAATTTGATTAAAGTTCATGTAATTGTAAATTTCCTCTGCCATCGGGTCAATTTGAGATGCAAAAGTGAAATATTCTGCGGGTGTAGGTATCCGTCCCAAGATCCCTCCAATTGACGCTAATTCAGCAGACGTAAGATACACGTTGGCGCCATCACCAAGACGATTTGGAAAGTTGCGCGTCGATGTTGATAGTACGGTTGCTCCCGCTAAAACTCGAGCTTGATTGCCCATGCACAATGAGCATCCCGGCATTTCGGTGCGGGCGCCGACTTTGCCAAAAATGTTATAGTAACCTTCTTGCATAAGGGTATGCGCATCCATCCTTGTTGGTGGACATATCCAGAACCTAGATTTCACTTCTGCAGCGTTGTCAAGCAACTTTCCCGTTGCTCTAAAGTGCCCTATATTCGTCATGCAAGACCCGATAAAAATCTCGTCAACAATGTCACCCGATACTTCAGACAAAAGGCGAGCATCATCTGGGTCATTCGGGCAGCAGACTATTGGCTCCGTAATCTCAGACAAATTAATCTCAATAACGCTAGTGTACTCAGCGTTGTCGTCAGCTTTNAGGAGAGTTGGATTATTTAACCACTCTTCCATTTTTTGAACTCGCCGTTCAATAGTTCTCACATCACCATAACCCTCGGATATCATCCAGCGCAGAAGTACCACATTTGATCTTAAATATTCTGAAACAGATTTCTCGCTTAATGAAATTGTGCAACCTGCTGCGGATCGTTCGGCGGACGCATCGGAAAGCTCAAATGCTTGCTCTACCGTAAGCGATTCTAAACCTTCAATTTCTAAAATTCTGCCAGAAAAAATATTTTTTTTACCTTTTTTATCCACGGTCAAGAGGCCNTCTTGGATTGCATAATAAGGAATCGCATGCACTAGATCTCTTAATGTTATTCCCGGTTGCATGACACCTNTAAAACGCACGAGAACNGACTCTGGCATATCCAAAGGCATCACACCGGTTGCAGCGGCAAAGGCAACGAGGCCTGAACCTCCTGGGAAAGAGATACCCATTGGAAATCGTGTGTGAGAGTCTCCGCCTGTTCCAACCGTATCTGGCAGTAGCATCCTATTTAACCAGCTGTGTATAATGCCATCGCCAGGCCGGAGCGAGACACCTCCTCTATTGATAATGAAGTCAGGCAAGGTGTGTTGGGTATCGATATCAACGGGTTTTGGATAGGCGGCGGTGTGGCAAAACGACTGCATTACAAGATCACTAGAAAAACCAAGACAAGCAAGATCTTTCAATTCATCTCGTGTCATTGGACCCGTGGTATCCTGAGAACCGACCGTAGTCATTTTTGGCTCACAATAAGTTCCTGGTCGCACTCCTTTTGCGCCACATGCTTTGCCTACAATTTTTTGGGCCAGTGTGTATCCTTGTCTGGCATGTTGAGTCTCTGTGGGTTTTCTAAAAGCATCAGATGCTGGGAGCCTTAGGTATTCCCTCGCACTTTGGGTGAGACCCCTGCCTATTATTAGGTTAATCCTGCCCTGTGCCCGCACTTCATCAAGAATTACCTCTGATTTGTGTGCGAATTGGGCCAGTAGATCACCATTTTCATTAAGTATTTTACCCTCATATGGACGAATTTCAATGATATCTCCGTAATGTATGTTGTCCACTGGCGCCTCTATGGCGAGCGCCCCCGCGTCTTCCATGGTATTAAAAAAAATAGGAGCGATTTTACTTCCTATACAGATTCCACCTGATCGCTTGTTGGGCACTCCAGCTATATCATCACCAAAAAACCAGAGCATAGAATTTGTCGCAGATTTTCTGGATGACCCTGTTCCAACTACATCGCCCACAAAGGCGACGGGAAGCCCTCTGCTTAGGATTTCTTGTATTTGTGATAACGGTCCGGTTTTCCCGGGTTCGTCTGGATTTAATCCGTCTCGCGGCATCTTGTACATAGCGCGTGCATGAAGAGGAATGTCTGGCCGTGACCACGCGTCTTGCGCTGGTGACAAATCATCAGTGTTGGTTTCTCCAACACATTTAAACACCACGGCTTTTACGCTCTTGGGTAAAGGTGTTTTACTTGTGAACCATTCAGCGTTAGCCCACGACCGTATAACTTCCGCGGCATAAATATTTCCTACGTCTGCTTTTGATGCCACATCATGGAAGGCATCGAAAATCAACAATGTTGACTTTAATTGTTCAGCGGCAAGTTCAGCTAACTGGTTATCGTCCAAGAGATTGATCAGCGTTGCAACGTTATAACCTCCATGCATTTGGCCTAAAAGGATCACCGCTTGCTCTCGGCCGATAATTGGACAAGTTGTATCTCCCTGGGCTATTGCAGTAAGAAATCCAGCTTTGACATAAGCAGATTCGTCAACACCGGGTGGAACGCGGTTAGTGATAAGATCAATTAGGTAATCTTCTTCCCCCGCGGGCGGATTTTTTAGTAATTCTATTAATTGAGATGTCCATTCAGGACTAAGCGGTTTCGGAGGAATACCCTGGCTTTGTCTTTCTTGAATGTGTGCACGGTAAGCTTCTAACAAAACAGTGACCTCTTATATGTTGGAGGTGGTAGGAATAATGTGAGACTGACGTTTTGACAAGTACGCCCGGAAATTATATCTAATCTTTCTTTTGGTTAACAGAGCCGTATGGGTATTGTCATTTAAATAAAAATCCTTCATTGCTTTTAATGGTATTTTGCTAGCAATATTTATCTTAATTAAATTTACGCTCAAAAATTTATTAAGTTTTTCTTCGCTGAGCTCACTAGATTGTACTGATAGAATGAATGATGCATCAGATATCAAACTTTTTTGTTAGCTATGTTATGTTACATTTTTATAATTATCCCATTTTGCAACGAGAAAATAACTACAACTTTGATAGGATATCATCAATAAATNCGGAACGTGTTTTGAGGATTATATGTTACCAGAGCTGTCAGAAATATTGACTTTTTTACCCTGTGCCACGCCGGAGGCATGGGTCGCCAACGCATTAGAAAACCAAGACCTTCTATTGATAGATCATGCTAATTGTGAAAAAAAAGCTGCTATGAATGCGATTCAACTCACTTTTCGCTATAACAGAAACTTTGCCTTTCTCAACAAGATGTCTCGTCTTGCTCGGGAAGAAATGCGGCATTTCGAACAAGTTATTGCAATCATGGAAAAGCGACAGATAACCTACCGGCATCTGTCCGCATCTCGGTATGCATCTAACTTGCATAAATTGATTCGAGATGGGCAAAAAGAAAGGTTAGTGGATATTCTCATTATAGGTGCTTTTATAGAAGCACGTTCGTGTGAACGATTCGCGAGAATTGCACCTGAACTCGATAAAGAGTTGTGTAAATTTTACTCATCACTGCTGAAATCAGAAGCGCGTCATTACCAAGATTACCTTGCGTTGGCGAGGCAGCTGACGTGTGTATCGATGTTAAATGAGAGAATTAATACTTTGGGATCCCTCGAACGAGAGATAATTGAGTCTCCGGACCATGAGTTTCGGTTTCACTCGGGTCCTGTTGCACCTTGATCAAGCTTGCTTTGATGCTCTTGACTTGATTGCCTCAGACAAAGTCGCTTTACTTTGACGATATCGATTAAAATTGTCTTGCTAAGAATATGTTGCTACTTTACTGGGAGTAGGGAAATTTTTGGGTTTTAGCGCCCGTGTAAAGTTGCCTCGGTCTGCCTATTCTATAAGGATTGCTGATCATTTCATTCCAGTGAGAAATCCAACCCACCGTTCGTCCAGTTGCAAATATTACGGTAAACATCTCAACCGGTATTCCAAGTGCTTTCAGGATTATACCCGAGTAAAAGTCGACATTTGGATATAGTTTTTTCTCGACGAAATAATCATCCTCTAGCGCTATCTGTTCTAGCTTTTTGGCGAGCTTAAACAGAGGATCATTCTCTAGACCCAGGACAGATAGCACCTCATCACAGCTCTCTCTCATCACGGTGGCTCGAGGATCATGATTTTTGTATACCCTATGACCGAACCCCATTAGACGGAATGGGTCTTGTTTGTCTTTTGCTCGCTTTAGAAATTGTGGGATATTTTTTTCGTCGCCAATTTCATTTAGCATGTTGAGAACAGCTTCATTAGCCCCACCATGAGCTGGACCCCACAGCGCGGCTATGCCCGCCGCTATACATGCAAAAGGATTGGCTCCTGACGATCCGGCCAATCTGACCGTTGAAGTCGATGCATTTTGTTCATGATCAGCGTGCAGAAGGAATATTCGATCCATTGCTTTCGTCAAGGCTGGATGAACTTTGTACTCTTCACATGGTGTTCCGAACATCATATGTAAAAAATTTTCCGCATAAGATAATGAATTGTCCGGGTAAATAAAAGGTTGGCCTATGTAATGCTTGTGGCACATTGCAGCCATTGTTGGCATCTTGGCTATTAACCGATGAGCTGAAATTGTTCTTTGTTGTTGATCGGTTATATCTAGCGAATCATGATAAAAAGAGGACATTGCGCCCACCAGGCCGCACAGCATAGCCATTGGATGGGCATCATAGCGAAACCCGCTTATGAAAAGCTCAATTGATCGATTGACCATGGTGTGATAACGGATTGTTCGTTCAAAATCTACCTTTTGCTCGGCGGTTGGCAAACTTCCTTCAAAAAGTAGGTAACAGACCTCAAGGTAATCTGATTTTTCAGCCAAAATTTCGATGGGATATCCGCGATGTAACAGAACCCCCTTTTCGCCATCAATATAGGTAATGTCAGACTGGCACGCTGCAGTGGAGGAAAATCCCGGATCATATGTGAATAGCCCATTACCTCCGAGTTGTCCAATATCAATCACGTCGTAACCCAGTGAACCCTCGAGTATTGGCAGCTCAATTACCGCCTTTCCGTCAACAGAAAGTTTTGCGGATCGTTTTATCATACATCTCATCTCCATCTACAGTTAAGCTTTGTTTTTATTAGCCAGTGTCACAACTATAGATACTCCGATTGGATTGTCAACTGGAGTGCATTTTTTTCGTCGTTGTTATTTGGAGTAGCATATTATGCGTATGATTAGTTTTAATACCCTATTGAGGTACAGATTATTTTTTATATTGGCATTTTCGAGGATAGTGAATCAGTTGTAATTTTAGGTAATTGAAATCTTTCAAAGTCCCAACTATACTCGGCGCTCACGCAGAGGGAAGGCTCAGATGTGTATAATCCGCCACGATTAGGCGGCACATTTTGATGTAACGTGTTTGCTGTATTTTTTCTTACTAGCTGTTCGAGGCTTTTTCAGTGGAAAAAAAGAGACCGATGAATCTTGATCTTGGTACGATTAGGCTACCTGTAACGTCTTATGTTTCTATTTTACACCGTATTTCTGGTGTAGTTATGTTCTTTGCAGTTGCAGTATTAATTTGGCTGTTTGATATGAGCTTGTCCTCCGAAGAAGGATATTTATTTGTAGTTGAGGTTTTTAATAATCCTTTGGCTCAAATTATAATTTTTGGCTCATTATCAGCACTCGCATACCACATATCCACAGGAATTCGCCATATCGTGATGGATTTTGGCTTTGCAGANGATTTTCGGGCAGGTCGAATTTCTGCTCTAATTGCCCTCGNGTTTGCTGTTTTCTTAATTGCATTGATAGCCGCATGGATATATGTGTGACTGGATTAACNCTATTATTTTTGCGTAGTGGATCAAATAAGTGGCTGTTGCAAAGANTTGCAGCGGGGATTGTATTGTCCTACATAGCATTCCTAATTTANCTTTTGATAATTCATCGTGAAATGGATTACTACGAGTGGGTTAATTTGAATAAAGCAATACCAATGCGCTTTTTTAGTTTCTTGACAGCTCTTTCATTGTCAGTGCATGCGTGGATTGGTATGTGGTGCGTCGTAACAGATTACATAACAGTNAGGTTGATTGGCCCAAAAGCCGATTTAATTCGTAAAAATTGTGTCTATTTCATAACCNTAGTCACCACTNTGTACGTTCTTTGGGTTCTGCAAGTGGTTTGGAGTATATAAATTTATGAGAACACTCAGTTTCGACGCGGTCATAGTNGGAGGCGGAGGGTCGGGTATGCGCGCTGCTCTTCAATTGTCCCAGTCTGGCTACAGGACAGCGGTGATTACTAAGGTATTCCCTACGAGGTCTCATACTGTCTCGGCGCAGGGAGGCATTACTTGTGCGATAGCAAGTGACGATCCAGATGATCAGTGGCAGTGGCATATGTACGATACGGTGAAGGGCTCAGATTTTATTGGGGATCAAGAAGCCATCGAATATATGTGCTCGACNGGACCTGAGGCAGTCTTTGAGCTGGAGCACATGGGTCTTCCGTTCTCTCGCACTGAGTCGGGAAGGATATACCAAAGACCGTTCGGAGGGCAGTCAAAAGATTTCGGTAAGGGTGGGCAAGCAGCGAGAACATGTGCAGCAGCTGACAGGACTGGTCACGCGCTACTCCACACTTTGTANCAAGGAAATCTTAAAAATAAAACCGAGTTCTTAAACGAGTGGTTTGCNGTTGATCTTGTGAAAAATGATGATAACGCNGTAGTAGGCGTAGTGGCGATTGANATAGAAAGTGGCGAAGTTGTTTTNGTGAAGAGNAAGGCAACCGTATTTGCCACTGGCGGTGCAGGGCGCATTTATGCATCGACGACAAATGCGCATATCTGCACTGGCGATGGTATCGGCATGGCTCTTCGGGCGGGGTATCCAGTACAAGACATCGAGATGTGGCAGTTTCATCCAACGGGAATTGCGGGTGCTGGAACCCTTGTTACTGAGGGCTGTCGTGGTGAAGGTGGCTACCTTATCAACAAACATGGCGAGAGGTTCATGGAAAGATATGCGCCAAATGCAAAAGATCTCGCTGGGCGTGATGTCGTCGCTAGGTCTATGGTAATGGAGATTCTGGAAGGCAGAGGATGCGGTGAAACTGGTGACTATGTATTCTTAAAGCTCGATCACTTGGGAGAGGACATCTTGAATGCGAAACTACCGGGGATCCTTGAGTTGTCTAGGACATTTGCTCACGCTGATCCAGTTGTTGAACCCATTCCTGTTGTGCCGACTTGCCACTATATGATGGGTGGCATTCCCACTAACACAAACGGACAAGCCTTGACAGTAGGCGCTGACGGGTCTGATAAGATCATTGAAGGCTTTTATGCATGTGGAGAGGCAGCATGTGTATCAGTGCATGGAGCCAATAGGTTAGGTGGGAATTCGCTGCTTGATCTAGTAGTGTTTGGTAGAGCTTCAGGGTTGTTCATTGAGAATGCACTACGTGATGGTATAGAGCTTGGTGAGCCGACAAAAGAGAATATCGAAACGGCCACAATTGGTCTCGATGCCCTCGACGGGTCAGTTGGAGGAGAACAGGCATCAACCCTGAGAGCCGAGTTACAAACTATCATGCAAAACTTCTTTGGCGTGTTCCGGAGGGGTGATTTGATGCGTGATGGAATCGTAGAGTTACAGTCTTTAAAGCAGCGGATCGATAATGTAGCTCTTGATGACAAAAGTATGGTGTTTAACACTGCCAGGATAGAAGCTCTTGAATTAAGGAATTTATACGCAGTTGCGGAGGCAACCGCAATAACCGCAGAGGCCCGTACTGAGAGCCGCGGAGCGCATGCGCGCGAGGATTATCAAGAGCGAGATGATGAAAATTGGTTATGTCACTCAATGTTTTTTCCAGATGAAAAGCGCGTGGGAAAACGCAATGTCAACTTCTCGTTAAAGTCGCGAGAGCCTTTTGAACCTGCAGTCAGAACTTATTGATGCAGATGGGCTGAGCAAAGAGGATTTTGATATGTTGACAGTAAGCATTTATCGTTACAACCCAGAAACTGACAAACACCCGTACATGCAGGATTTTGAATTCGATGCACTCGGGAAGGACCTAATGGTGCTGGATGTTTTGGAGAAGCTTAAAGTTGAAGATCCAAGCTTGGTATTTCGTCGCTCTTGCAGAGAGGGAGTGTGCGGCTCAGATGGTATGAACATATCTGGTAAGAATGGTTTAGCGTGTATCACGCCGTTATCTGAGGCTATTAGAAATAACAAGATTATAATCAGGCCACTCCCTGGGCTGCCAGTGATCAGGGATCTTGTAATTGATATGAAACAGTTTTATGCACAGTATGAGAAAATCGAGCCGTACATGGTTAACGATAGCCCAGTTCCTCAAATTGAAAGGCTTCAGTCACAGGAGGAGAGGGCTAGGCTCGACGGCTTATACGAATGTATTTTGTGTGCCTGCTGCTCTACGGCTTGCCCATCATTTTGGTGGAATCCTGACAAGTTTATTGGTCCATCGGGGCTGCTTCAAGCATATCGATTTTTGGCCGACAGTCGCGATACTCTAACGGAGGAGAGACTTTCGAAATTAGATGATCCATTCAGCGTCTTTCGCTGTCACGGAATTATGAATTGCGTTCAAGTGTGTCCCAAGGGTCTTAATCCCACCCGTGCTATCGGCCACATACGTAATATGTTGATTAGAGGAGCTACTTAGGGTTTAATTTCTCATCGTCCACACCCGATGGTGCGGCATTAGGGTAATTTTCACCCACAAGGAAAGCCTTCAAATGTCCGAAAGCCTCATGGCACAGTTTCTTTCCTCCTCCCATTTTTCGGGAGGAAATGCGGCTTACGTAGAAGACCTCTACGACGACTACCTGCATGAACCGGCCGCGGTTTCTGAGGAGTGGCGGAGATTCTTTGACCAGCTTCCAAAGACTAATGGCTCATCTAGGTCTGATGTCTCGCACGCCACAATCGTTCAGCATTTTGAGCTGCTTGGTCGACGCAAGGCTAGGCCTACTCCGCCGCCTGGTTCCGGTGGAATATATCTCCAGCACGAGCGAAAGCAGGTTCGTGTGGTACAATTAATAAGCTCTTACAGGTTCCGAGGTCATCAAAAGGCAAATTTGGACCCTCTGGGCCTAATGGTGCGGCAAAAAGTACGAGATCTTGAATTAAACTTTCATGGTCTTACCCCTGCGGATTTGGATACTACATTTCAGACATCTCCCCTCTATATCGGTAAGGAGGAGGCAACCCTTAGGGAGATAATTGATACGCTTGAGGAGACATATTGCCGAAATTTGGGTCCAGAGTTTATGCACATCACTTCATTCGATGAAAAGCAGTGGCTCGCTCGTCGGTTTGAAAGCGTCAGGTCAAAACCTACTTACGATAATGCCGCTAGAATTGACGTGCTCAGTCGGCTCACTGCGGCTGAGGGTTTAGAGAAACACTTAGACTCCAAATACCCCGGAGCCAAGAGGTTTGGGCTTGAAGGCGGAGAAAGTTTGATTCCCATGCTCGATTGCTTGGTCAGAAGATCGGGTCAATATGGATGTAAAGAAATAGTAATGGCGATGGCCCACAGGGGTAGATTAAATGTTTTGGTAAATATTTTGGGCAAAAATCCCGCCGAAATGTTTGAAGAATTTGAAGGGAAAAGGCTTGTTAATACGTCTGGGGATGTAAAGTATCATCAAGGATTTTCCTCTAATGTTATGACACCCGGTGGCGAGATTCATCTTGCTTTGGGATTCAATCCATCTCATCTTGAGATTTCATGTCCAGTTGTAGTGGGTTCAGCACGGGCGCGTCAGGATAGACGTCAAGATACTGAAGGAGGGCAAGTTGTTCCTATTTTGATACATGGTGATGCAGCGTTTGCTGGTCAAGGGGTTGTCATGGAGACGTTTCAACTATCCCAGACTCGGGCCTATAGGACCGGTGGAACAATTCATGTTGTAATAAACAATCAGGTGGGATTTACAACAAGCCGGCAGGATGATGCACGTTCGACCGAATATTGTACGGACGTTGCGAAGATGGTTCAGGCTCCTATCTTACATGTGAATGGAGACAATCCGGATTCAGTGATGTTCGCAGCTATGTTGGCAATGGACTATCGATACGAGTTTGGAAAAGATGTTGTTATCGATCTTGTTTGTTATCGTCGTCGCGGCCACAACGAGACGGATGAACCCTCCTCTACCCAGCCAATTATGTATAAAGCGGTTAGAAACCATCCTACGACGAGGACGTTATATGCACAAAAGCTGATTCAGGAGGGTGTGTTGAGCTTAGAAAAGGCAGAAGAGATGAGTAGTCATTATCGCTCTAGCCTGGATCGCGGAGAATTTGTTGTGCATAACTTGGTTCGCGAACCTGATCATAGTTTGTTTGTTGATTGGAATCCTTATTTGGGGCACCAATGGCGTGCGGTAGGGGATACAACTTTTCCTATAGCAAAATTAAAAAAAATAGCGAAAGCAATCAATCGGATACCAGATAACATTGATGTTCAAAGACAAGTTTTAAGGGTGTACGAGGATCGAATCAAAATGGCGGCTGGTAAAATTCCGCTCAACTGGGGTATGGCGGAACTGTTAGGTTATGGCTCTTTGATCGAACAAGGGTACCCGATTAGGTTCACTGGTCAGGATGTTAGACGCGGCACATTCTCCCACAGACATGCAGTAGTCGTAAGCCAGGCCGACGGGAAGGATTATATTCCCTTGCAACACATTAGGAGTGATCAAGTGCCCTTTGACTTGTTTGATTCACTCTTATCTGAGGAAGCTGTTCTAGCCTTCGAATACGGATATTCCACCACAATGCCGAATGGACTGGTCATCTGGGAGGCTCAGTTTGGTGACTTCGCCAATGGCGCGCAGGTGGTAATAGACCAATTCATTGCCAGCGGAGAGCACAAGTGGGGGCGCTTATCCGGATTAACTATGCTCTTGCCACACGGCTTCGAGGGTCAGGGACCTGAACATTCGTCGGCTCGTCTGGAGCGGTTTTTGCAGCTTTCTGCAGAGCATAATATACAAATCTGTATACCCACAACACCGGCACAGATTTTCCATTTATTGCGTCGTCAGGCGATTCGACCTATGAGGAGACCCCTTATGGTCATGAGTCCAAAGTGGATTTTACGTCATAAGCACGCTACTTCGAGTTTAGAGGAGCTGGCGTCTGGTTGTTTTGAGAATGTGCTCACAGACTATAGTGTAGCGGCCGAAAATACGAAACGGCTTGTTCTGTGCGCGGGCAAGGTTTACTACCATTTACTTGAGGAACGAGAAAAACGAAATATTGATAACATCGCTTTAGTTCGGTTGGAACAATTGTATCCGTTTCCGAATGTTGAATTAGATCAAATTTTAGCCTCGATGTGCGACCTTGAGCAGGCAGTCTGGTGTCAGGAGGAACCGATGAACCAGGGTGCTTGGTACAGCAGTCAGCATCACATGCGGAATGCTTTAAAACGGCATAACAGTGATATAACTTTGGACTATGTTGGTCGTAAAAGCTCAGCTGCTCCTGCGTCTGGATACATGTCTGTGCATCTTGAGGAACAAGCACAGTTTATTGACCAAGCTCTGACAATTAATTAGAACCGACAGGAAGAGAATAATGGCTACAGATATTAAGGCGCCGAGCTACCCGGAATCTATTCAAGAGGGGACACTTTCGCACTGGCATGTTAAAGCTGGAGATTTTGTGACCCGGGACGACCTAGTCGTGGATATTGAAACTGATAAGGTGGTTCTGGAGGTTGTGGCTCCTGTCACAGGCACATTAATTGAGGTTTTTAAACAAGAGGGTGACATAATTTTAAGCAATGAGTTGGTAGGGAGAATGGAGGACGGTAGTCTGACTGACTCCGCTGAGGACGCGTCAGAGCAAGAGTTGCCACCAAGCAATGAAGATAATGATGGGTTGGTAAATCCTGCTGCGAGGAAATTAGCTGAAGAACGAGGTATAGATTTGCTTCATGTTAAAGGAACTGGGCGAGGGGGTCGAATTACAAAAGAGGACGTCGTCAATCACGACAAACCGAGGGATAGTTCGGTCAATGAAAAGATACAGGAAGCACGCCAAGAATCAAGTATTGTAGCGCTTGGAGGCGATGACCGTGTCCAGCGTCGGGTTGGTATGACTAGAATGCGATCGCGAATTTCGGAGCGTTTGCTTGAAGTTACTCAGACGACGGCCTCATTAACAACTTTTAATGAAGTGGATATGAGTGCTCTGATTAATTTGCGCAAGCAATATCAAGAAGAGTTTACAAAGATGCATAACGGCACTCGGCTAGGCTTTATGGGTTTTTTTGTGAAAGCCACTGTTGAGGCTTTGAAGAGGTTTCCCTTGGTGAATGCATCGATCGATGACAATGATATTGTGTACCATGGTTATCAAGATATAGGCGTTGCAGTGTCTACCGATCGTGGTTTAGTAGTTCCGGTATTGAGAAATGCGGAAAATATGAGCATTGCGTCTGTTGAGAATGGTATCTCTGAATTTGCGGCGAAAGCTCGAGACGGTAAGTTAACTATAGATGAAATGACCGGAGGGACCTTTACTATTACAAATGGGGGTGTCTACGGATCTCTCATATCTACTCCAATTATTAACCCGCCGCAAACCGCCATTCTTGGAATGCACAAGATTCAGGAGCGTGTCGTTGCGCATCAGGGACAAGTAGTTATTCGTCCTATGATGTACTTAGCATTGTCTTATGACCACCGACTTATAGATGGAAAGGAGGCAGTTCGTTTTCTAGTCACATGTAAAGAACTGCTAGAGGATCCAGCTAAAATTTTATTAGAAATTTAACCTTGAGTATAAAAAGGAACATAAATGCTAGAAAAGTACGATGTTATTGTAATTGGTAGTGGCCCCGCTGGATATGTTGCCGCTATTCGGTCGGCGCAACTTGGGATGTCCGTCGCTTGCATTGAAAAGTGGCGTACGCCAGAGGGCAAAGGGATCAACGGTGGAACATGTTTAAATGTTGGTTGTATTCCTTCAAAAGCGTTGCTTGACAGTTCGCAAAGATTTTATGAAACGAAAGAAGGGCTAGCAATACATGGGATCAGTGCGAGTGGTATTGCGATCGATATCTCGGAAATGATGGCGCGTAAAACTAAGATTGTCTCGCAATTAACCGGCGGCATAGAACAGTTATTCAAGGCGAACGGCGTTGATGGACTTTTCGGAACTGGGAAATTATTGGCAAGCCATAACGTCGAATTCACTAGTCATGAAGGTATCACCAAGGTGCTCGAGGCGGTGCATGTTATTTTGGCACCTGGATCTTTACCTACAGAGATACCTGTAGCGCCGATAGATGGAAAATTGATCGTTGATTCGACCGGAGCTCTTGAGCTTGATTCTGTCCCAAAGCGTCTTGGAGTGATTGGGGCAGGTGTGATTGGTTTAGAATTGGGTTCAGTTTGGGCGCGTCTTGGTTCAAAAGTTGTTTTGTTAGAGGCTATGAACCAGTTCTTGCCAATAATGGATAGCGGAATAGCAAAGGAAACACATAAAATCTTTACAAAACAGGGGTTAAATGTCCGTTTGGGTGCTCGGGTAACAGGAACTGAGCTAAGGGCGGAAGAGGTACATGTTCGCTACACTCTAGCCGATGAATCGGAACAGTCCGAAGTGTTTGATAAATTAATAGTCTGTGTGGGCAGGAAACCTTTTACAGATGGGTTGCTCGCCGAAGAAGCGGGAATTAAGCTGGATTCACGAGGGGCTATCGTAGTGAATGCTCAATGTGAGACCAATATACCACGAGTTTATGCAGTTGGTGATGTGGTTAGAGGTCCTATGCTTGCACACAAAGGTTCTGAAGAGGGAGTCATGGTGGCTGAGCGTATTGCCGGACACAGTGCTCAGATTAATTACGACATTGTTCCGAATGTGATATACACTCACCCAGAGGTGGCATCTGTGGGGCGCACTGAGGAGCAGGTTAAAGAAGCAGGTGAACCATATCGAGTGGGAACTTTCCCGTTTGCTGCTAGCGGCAGGGCCTTAGCAGCGAACGATTCGGATGGCATGGTTAAGCTAATCGCAAATGCTAATACAGACAGGATTTTGGGTTGCCACATAGTAGGCCCAAGCGCCGCCGATCTGGTTCAGCAAGTTGCCATTGCTATGGAATTTGGATCGAGCTCCGAAGACCTTGGCATGACCGTTTTCGGTCATCCTACGTTGTCAGAGACTGTTCACGAGGCAGCTCTTGCAGTCAATGGTCATGCTATACACAAGGCAAATCGTAAGCGCAGATAAGTTCAGTTTAAGAATAAAACGAGCGTCATCGAGGTGATGACAGAGTTCACTTTTGTTGGGATTAAAATACATGAATTTGCATGAATATCAAGGTAAGCGGCTTTTTGCAGAGTATGGATTGCCTGTTTCCAAAGGAGTTGCCGCACGAACGGTAGATGAGGCTCTAGTTGCCTTGGATACTCTGGGAGGTGATTGCTGGGTGGTCAAGACTCAGGTTCATGCTGGAGGGCGCGGAAAGGCTGGCGGCGTCAAATTAGTACGGTCTAGTGTGGAAGTGAAGAATTTTGCCAAAAATTGGCTTGGGAAAAAGTTGGTCACTTATCAAACAGATTCTTTAGGACAACCGGTAAACATGATATTGGTTGAACCTTTAGTTGAAATTGCAAGTGAGTTCTATCTCGGTGCGGTCATTGACCGATCTACCCAACGGATTGTTTTCATGGCTTCCACAGAGGGTGGTGTTGAAATCGAAAAAGTCGCTCATGAGACTCCTGATAAAATATTAAAGGTGAGCATAGATCCAATAACTGGTGCTCATCCCTACCAAGGTCGACAGTTGGCATTTAATCTTGGGTTGGCTGGTAGTCAAATTTCGCAGTTTGTAGATATTTTCTTGGGTCTGGCGAAGATGTTTCTTGAATGCGATGTGGCGTTGTTAGAAATTAATCCTCTTATCATAAATGGTGAAGGAAATTTACACTGTTTGGATGCAAAAGTGGTTATTGATAGTAATGCGCTTTATCGGCAACCTGCGCTTAAAGCTATGCATGATCCTTCTCAGGAGGATGTTAGAGAGTCTTTGGCAGCTGCTTGGGATCTTAATTATGTGGCGTTAGAGGGTAATATCGGATGCATGGTGAATGGAGCAGGCTTGGCAATGGGCACCATGGATATAGTGCAATTGCATGGTGGTTCTCCTGCTAACTTTCTCGATGTTGGTGGGGGTGCCACTAAAGAACGGGTTGTTGAGGCGTTCAAGATCATTCTTTCTGACGACCGAGTAAATGCGGTTTTGATAAATATTTTTGGTGGTATTGTTAGATGTGACCTGATCGCCGATGGTGTGATTGGGGCGGTTGGGGAGGTGGGAGTTGAGATTCCCGTGGTGGTACGTCTCGAGGGTAATAACGCAGACTTGGGAATAAAGAAGCTCAAAGATTCAGGTCTTAACATTATTGCAGCGACGAGCCTTTCAGATGCGGCTTCAAGGGTAGTAAACGCTTCAGGAGCTATATGAAATGGCGATTCTCATTGATAGGGAAACAAAAGTGATATGTCAGGGTTTTACTGGTGGACAAGGCACTTTTCATTCAGAACAGGCGATTGAATATGGCACTAAGATGGTGGGAGGGGTAACTCCGGGGAAGGGTGGTATAGAACACCTAGGACTACCCGTGTTCAATACGGTTGAGGATGCTGTTACAGAAACGTCAGCTGATGCTTCTGTAATATACGTTCCTGCACCATTTTGTAAAGATTCTATTATAGAAGCCGCCAACGCAGGTATAAAACTTATTGTGTGTATTACTGAGGGTATTCCTACACTTGATATGTTGGAGTGTAAGGTTGCGTGCGATCACCTTGGTGTGCGGCTTGTTGGACCAAATTGTCCGGGAGTGATAACCCCCGGACAGTGCAAAATTGGTATTATGCCAGGGCATATACACCTGCCGGGAAAGGTCGGTATTGTCTCTCGCTCGGGTACCTTAACGTATGAAGCAGTGAAGCAAACCACGGACTATGGGTTCGGGCAATCCACGTGTGTTGGCATAGGCGGTGATCCAATTCCTGGGTCTAGTTTTATCGATGTTTTGTCTCTGTTTGAGCAGGATCCTCTGACCGAAGCGATTGTGATGATTGGTGAAATTGGTGGAACAGCAGAGGAAGAAGCGGCCATGTTTATAAAGGCTAAGGTCACAAAGCCAGTGGTTTCGTATATTGCTGGTGTTACGGCTCCGCCAGGAAAAAGGATGGGTCATGCTGGGGTCATTATTTCTGGTGGCAAGGGTACTGCGGAGGAAAAGTTTGCCGCTTTACAAGATGCTGGCGTGAAAACTGTTCGTAGCCTTGCGGATATTGGTAGTGGGTTAGAAGAAGTAGCTGGTTGGTAAGATGTTTTTAGTCTCCCTAAATATGCTTTGCGATGTAACTTTTGTTAATTATGCTTCTGGCTAACGAAAATCTCTACTGCGGATCTTGGTTTTATAAAGTAAGTCAGTGTGGTCTGTGAGTTCTTGAGCCACCACATTTACCACAGAGCCCTCAGTTTCTATTACACCCTTTACTTCAAGTAGTTGTCCTCTTAATAAAGCTTGATGGCAACGTTTTTGAATAGTTTTCCAGACAATAACATTGCTATTGCCTGTCTCATCTTCTAGAGTTAGAAAAATTACACCAGATGCAGTGCCCGGACGTTGGCGACCTGTTACAAGTCCTGCTATGCGTACAAAGCGTCGGTCGCCAAGAAGAGCTAGCTCAGCATGTGGTTTACAGTGCATGAATATCTTGAATTGCTCTCTTAATAAACTCATTGGATGGCGTCCCAGAGTTAAACCAGTACTCTCATAATCGGCATGTAGTTGTTCTACTTCGCTTAATTTCTTTAGATTTTGAGCACTATCATCGATAAACGTTATACTATGCTTTTTCGCATTTATATTAGTAGTATTTTCTAAAAGTGGGCCGCCAGCCCCTGAATCAAGAATTTGCCAGTGCGCTTTTCGTTGATCTCCTGCCAGTGTATTAAGAGCGCCTGCTTTACCTAATAATGTTAGTTGGGATTTAGGTATTGAGGTTCGTTGAATAAGTTCCGGAATAGAGGTGAAAAAGAATGCTTTAGAATTATCCGGATTTCTTGCTTTTACAATTCGTTCAGCGACTGTCTTTGACATACCAATTATTAGTCGATATCCCAATCTAAGTATAGGAGTATCTTCATTTGATGATTCTTTTTCTAGGCTATGGTCCCAATTGCTCCGATTTATATCGATTGGTGCGATTTTGATTCCTTTACGTCGTGCGTCTTGGACCAATTGAGAAGGACTATAGAACCCCATTGGCTGACTATTAAGAAGCGCACAGTAGAATGCTTCCGGATAATGACACTTCAACCAGGCTGATACATATGCTAGTAATGCAAAACTGGCCGAGTGCGATTCTGGGAAGCCATACACGCCAAAACCTTGAATTTGTTTATAGAGACGCTGAGCGAAGTCTAATGTATAACCTCGCTCTAACATTCCGTCGACTAATTTCCTTTCAAAACGATTTAGATGGCTATTTTTACCCCAGCTGGCCATCGCTCTGCGCAATTGATCTGCTTCGCCTCCAGAAAAACCTGCAGCAACCATTGCTAAACGAATTACTTGTTCCTGAAAAACCGGAATACCCAGAGTTCTTTCAAGAACCTTTTTGATTTCTGCGTTGGGATAATTTATATCCTCCAAGCCTTGTCGTCGACGTAAATAAGGATGTACCATTCCGCCCTGAATAGGGCCGGGACGGACGATGGCGATTTCAATCACTAAGTCATAAAAGCTACGTGGCTTTAACCGAGGTAACATAGCCATCTGTGCTCGGGACTCTATCTGAAAAACACCAATACTATCTGCGGCGCAGAGCATGTCATATGTTGCCTTGTCATTTGCAGGAATTTTTTGCATTGATAGAGCTTGTCCATGATGTTTCTGAATTAATTTTAGACAATGATGAATTGCGCTTAGCATACCCAAGGCCAGAATATCAATTTTCAAGAGACCGAGTGCTTCAATGTCCTCCTTATCCCATTGAATTACTGTTCGCTCAGGCATACTCGCATTTTCTACTGGCACTAGAGAACTAATTGGACTATCTGTGATGATAAATCCTCCGACATGTTGAGAAAGGTGTCGAGGTGTCCCGATTATGGATCGCAATAGTAAATAAAATTTTTTTGATAAGAGGCCGCTCTGATCTATTCCTCTCTCATTAAAGCGTTTCGTGAGATCCTCACCCCGTTCCCACCAAGATATAGATTGGCTAAGTTGCTGGATAAAATGTGGGTCAAGTCCGAGTGCTTTTCCGACATCGCGAACTGCACTGCGTGGTTTATAGGTGATAACGGTTGCGGCAAGTGCGGCTCGTTCACGGCTGTATTTCTTATAAATGTATTGAATAACTTCTTCTCGACGTTCGTGCTCAAAGTCTACATCGATGTCAGGTGGCTCGTTACGTTCTTTTGAAATAAAGCGTTCAAATAATAGTGAAACTTGGTCTGGGGACACTTCAGTGATGAATAGGCAATAACACACGACAGAATTAGCTGCAGAGCCTCTCCCTTGACAGAAGATATGACGACTCCGAGCAAAATCGACGATGTCATGAACGGTTAAAAAGTAATATTCATATCGTAGTTCAACAATAATGTTCAACTCATATTCAATTTGTTCTCTTACACTTGAGAGTATTCCTTGTGGCCATCGTTTGCGTATACCTATCTCAACAAGGTATCTTAGTTGTTGTTTCGGTGAGATATTCTCTGGAACTACTTCTTTGGGATACTCATAACGCAATTCTTCCAAGCTAAAGTTGCATTGCATGGTAATTTTTAAGGTTTCCGATAATAGCGCTGCCGGATAAACTTTCTGCAATTTGTCTAAGGATCGTAGATGTCGTTCTGCATTAGAAAAACGTTTTTCTCCTAATTCCATGACCGAACAATTATGGCGAATAGCAGTCAGGGTATCTTGTAAGGGACGAGAGTGCTTGTCATGCATATGAACATCGCCACAGGCGACAAGAGGGATTTGCCATAATGTTGAGAGATTACGTAAATAATAATAATTATCTATTTCATGTCCATCAAGTAGATGCTCTACACCTATCCATAAACGACCGTCGCTCCACTTTAATAACTCTTGTACCCTTAAGGTATCGCAATCTAGGTTTTTGGATGGTAGCCAGATTATAAGACCAGAGTGTAAATTGTGCTTTAAATCTGACCAATGTAGGATATATTCGCCTTTGATACTTCGTCTGCGTGATAGTGTAATAAGTGATGACAACTCAGAATAAGCGAGTCGGTTTGTTACAAGGACGATTAGTCTTTGATTATCTAGTTTGAATTCGCTACCGATAATCAGTTTCAAATCACATGCTTTAGCTGCGGTATGTGCTTTAACAACACCTGCTAGTGAGCACTCATCCGTAATAGCTAAAGCGCTATAACCTAGATCTTTTGCAGTGTTCACTAATTCCGCTGGATGTGAAGCTCCACGCAAGAAACTATAATGACTTAGACAGTGTAATTCAGCATATGCCATTTAGGCAAAATATCATAAAACTGTTTATATGTACAGTATTACGGTACTATATACTTATTTTTATCCTGCAAAATTAGTTTACTTGTTTGTTGATCAATACGGAAATTGAACATAGACAAAAAATTCATCCCGAGAAGTCCATCGAATGAGTCATTTAAATATGGATTGATGGCGACCTCAATATTCTTCACTGAGTGATGTCCTAATTGCAGACTGGGAATCTGATATAATTCGACTACAACAGTACCTCCCGCGGTATTTAGAGGTATATCGCCGATATTTTTTGCGTTGATTGATGATTCTACACGTTCGAAAACTTCTTTAGACAGCACGCAGATACTAGCTCCAGTGTCCAGAAGTAATGACACTTCGGTTGTGCCGGCAATTAGGCCATCAACCATATATTGTTGGCCTATTTTTATGAGTTGGATTTGGCTTATATTTTGCCTTTTAGACAAAATCTTAGCTAAAAGTTGTTCTCCAGCTTGTTTCCATTTTGGTTCATCAAGGAGGCGGGAGGCCTCTAAACTGGAACTCATATACTTTTCCTGTTTTAAAAGGGCCTTTGCTAAATAAAACTGGGCATATTTAAAGTCTTGGTCTAGAGAGAGAATAAGCTTGGTTAATTCGGATACATTTGCCCAGTCGCCTTTGTTAAATAGTCGATCTATGCACCGTCGACTTAAATTTCTTGCATCTTGCAGTGCCAATGTTTTTTTCTGTACGTCATAGGTTCGATACTGAATTTCATAGATTAGCCGGACCGCGGACTCGAAGTCCTCTAGTAGCTCAAATGTTGTTGCTTTTAATTTGAGAAATTGAATTTCATGAGGAAAGTTTGAGAGTAGTTCATCAAGTAACTTAATTGCTGAGCCAACATATCCGTCATTGAGTTGGTCTTGGATATGTTTTAACAATAAACGTTTTAGAGACGGAGTAATTTTAGGATCATTTAAATCTGCTTTGATTAATAATTTTACACTTTTATGGTATTGACGCAGTGACAGCATTTCCAACATATCATCGTCAATCTCCTGTGAAATGGGCGGCTCTTCTGTTGTCGCGTTTAATTTAGGGATATGAGATGTATTCTTTTCAACCTTGGTGGTTGACTCAACGTCCTCACTAAACTTCGAGAGGAAATAGATATTTAGCACTATTGAGATTAAAAAAATTACTAGATAGACGGGGTTCACTGCACTTTCACTCTCGATAATTCACAATTATAGTCAAACACGAGGGGGGTTGAATAATTTTTCGGTACTTTGAGGTTAAAGAATAGAGTCTTACCCTTGGCAATTTTTTTACATCACCTGACATGCAGGATTACGAGACATGTCGAAGAAAACAACTATGGAATAACGGCTATCAGCCTTCAGAGCCCAAGAAATTATTACTTATCCAGATTGTTTGGTAGGGCGCCAAGGCGACAAATGAATCGCGATCACTAAAGTTCTCACCACTAATCAGATCGCACCAATTCTGGTTGTCGATTAGATTAATTTCGGCAAGAAACAAAGTCTGTTTTGACTTGCTTATGTTGCTTACACAAAAAATGCTTTGCTCTCTATCAATGCTTTGCCTCCAATAGCCAAATATACTATTTCCCAGATGGAGCGTAAACTGAGTGGCATTTGGATGAAACGCCACCTGATTACGACGAATGTCTAGTAGTTTGACCAATTCATTGTAAACTTGATACTCAGTTTGGTTTTCATCGGTGATTCGGTTGACCAACTCCTCATATTGCCACTGATGTCTGTTGATTGCACGGTTGTGACCACTGTTATTCAGCCTGTTATAGTCATTACGTGTTCCTACCAGGCTGTGAATATAAATTGCAGGAATTCCCTCAAGTCCTAACATGATAGCATGGGCACAGATGAATCTTTCAACAGCATGATTATCTTTACCATCGAGTGTTCCACTCAGAGCATCGAAGAGTGATATATTGATCTCATAGGCCTTGCGGGTGCCGTCGTCCTGCGATCTCCATGAGATTTTGCCCCCAAAAGACTCCATTGTTTCAATGAGACGCGTTATTTCAATCTCGCTGAGTAACCCTTCCGCGGGGCGAAGACCGATACCATCGTGAGAGGCAATGAAATTAAAGTAAGCCGTTCCCATTCTAGCCGGCGGCATGCTCATCATCCATTGCTTTAAATATTCGCAATTCCCTGTCACAAGTGTGTTAATAAGTAATGGCGGTAAAGAAAAGTTATAAACCCAATGTGCTTCATTGGCATTTCCAAAGTATGCGAGGTTCTCCCGATTTGGAATATTTGTTTCTGTAATTATAATTGCGCCCGGGGCAGCACACTCGATAAGGCCTCTTAGAAGTCTAATAACACAGTGTGTCTCCTCGAGGTTGATACATTTGGTTCCCACTTTTTTCCAAAGGTATGCCACTGCATCAAGCCTAAAGATACGGACACCCATTTCGAGATAAAGTTTGATGATCTTAACAAATTGTTTTAACACTTCTGGATTAGAAAAATTTAGGTCAACTTGATCATGACTGAATGTACACCAGACGTGTTCAGGGCCCCGGACAGTTAAAACGGGCTTTAACAGAGAATTGGCGCGTGGACGAGTCACAGTGCTCAGATCAATATTCGGGTCAACTGAAATAAAATAGTCTCGGCCGGGATGACGATCAGCAATATAGTTCTCAAACCAACGACTTCGTGCGGAACAATGATTAATTACTAGGTCTGCCATTAGGCGATAATCGCTAGCAATTTGAGATACATCCTTCCATTCTCCGAGAGTTTCGTTAACGCTGGAATAATCCAGAACAGAAAAGCCATCATCAGAGGTAAAGGGGTAGAAAGGTAAAATATGGATCGTGTTGATTTTAGATTTGAGAAAGTTATCGAAGAAAGTCTTCAGCGCACCAAGTGGAGCCATAGTCCCACTCAGAACACTATCACCATAAGTGATCACTACTGTGTCACCCTCATCCCAATAGTTCCTATGAGGCTCAGGAAATTGAGATAAATCATTTATTTCCATTATGTTTAAGAAATCAGTCGAAAGCTCTTTTGCCTCGGCTTCGTTCAGCTCCGGATAGAGGAAAGAAAGTTGTTCGGCAATACGTCTAGTCAAACGCTTGGATGGCAAACTCGTCATTTGTCATGTTCCATATATTCGCTATTATCTGCCTCGACAGCCGCCAAGAGTTGCTCAAAAATGTCTGGAACTGCACTAATAACGCGATTCCAGCTTGCTATGAATGGACGGTCACTGGGTCTCTCTAAAAATACCTCTCCTGCCTTCATGATGTTCTCGGCAAAAAGCTCTACAGCCCTTTCCTCGCTGTGTACATCTAGGGTAAGACCGTTCATTATGGCATCATTGTGAGAATTTTCTACAGCGTCCAGAGCGATGCGATAATAAGTGGCTTTGATCGATCTGAATGTTCCTCGCTCGAAGACAACACCTTGAGTCGCCAGTTTTCGGAACAGCGCTTTGGCAATATCGATTGACATTTTTGAAAGGCCATTTTTTGCATCTTCCGAAGAGAGGGGCTGATGTTTGTGATCATAACTATTGGCAATGTCTACTTGGCACACGCGGCTTTTAGCATAATTACGATACATTTCCGAAAGCACGCCTATTTCGAGCCCCCAATCACTGGGAATTCTTATATCCCTGAGAACATCTCGTCTAAATGAAAACTCTCCTGCCAATGCGTACCGGAAACTTGTCATATAATCCAGATAGTCCATTTGACCTAGAATCTTTTTTAACGCTCCTAATAGAGGCGTTACGAGCAGCCTACAGGCCCGGCCATGCATTCTGCCATGTGCTGTACGGGCATAATAGCCTTTGCAAAACTCATAACTGAAACTTGGATGCGCCACAGGATAAATCAGCCGCGCAAGGAGAGAACGATCATATGTTGTAATATCGCAATCATGGAGAGCAATTGACTCTGTTCTTCCTGATGCAAGAATATACCCCATACAATACCAAACGTTCCGTCCTTTACCCAGTTCCTTGGGAGCGAGATCAAGATTTTTTAAGTTATCATCAATTGCCTTTAATCTGGGCCCATCATTCCAAAGCACCTTGTGCTCTTGTGGCATTCGAGAAAAAAAATTTAGCGCATGACGATAATCTTTAGCATTTGCTCTATCGAGCCCGATAACAATTTGGTTGAGGTATGGAACTTGAGATAACTCATTGACAATATTCGAAAGTGCAGGTCCATTCAGTTCAGAATATAGCGAGGGTAATATTAGCCCCATGGGCCTGTGTGTTGCAAAATCGTTTAATTCTTGCTCCAGCTCACTGGTTGCTCTATTTTGTAAATTGTGTAGTGTAGTTATGATTCCATTCTGGTAGAAATCCGCCATGTGTATTTCCTAATCTGTATATTATTGACGATAGTTAGTGACATCAGTCATCGTTCGCGTTTTCAAATTCATATTTTATTCGGCTGAGCCATTGTCGAACTCCTTGGTCCCAACCTTTGGGTCCCTCGTAGTCACTGACAAGTGTATTGCTATCACGCTTCAATGAGGGTAGGGCCCTATTTTTGGCCCTTATAAGTAATGCCCAATCGGCCGCATCAAGCATACTTACGTCGTTAGCACTATCACCAACCGCTAAAGAGTGAATTGGTAACTCAAGCGTTGATGAATAAAAACCACTAATTTTTTTCAATGCTCTTCCTTTGTCAAAATCACCTCCAATGGTGAGGAAACGCCCACCTTGAAGTGGATTTGCACCGACCTCCTGCAATTCACCTATGAATTGAATTTTTCTTTGTTCAGTTCCTTCCCAGATCACGGGCTCCGTATACTCACGTTTGTTCGCATTTTCTGCAGAACGAAGACTTAAGTTAGTGACTTTACAAATGCCGGAGGTACCATCCTGATAAAAAATATCAGAAAAACTTCTAAACTCTTTACCGTACTTATCTCTAAAATCGCGTAACACCTTTCGCCAATGGTCTCGGGATGGGGCCTCAGAAATCCGGATATATTCGTTTACTATGTTACGATTTTTTATGTCTAAATTCTCTGAGAAATATTCCTTGGGGATATATATCGCTGCCCCATTTTCAACAACAAAAGGGTGTTTATTTTCGAGATGTTCACGAAGAGGGATGACCTCTGAAGCTGTTTTACTGGTAACGGCTATAACCGGCAGTTTATGGAGTTCTAGCAGCTTTAGTAGTGATGAGGCCGCATCACTACTATATCTATGATGATCTAATAAGCTACCATCGAGATCAGTGAAAATCAGTGGGTAAAAGTTGCCTTTAACTCCGGGATATTTTTTGTTGAAGACATAGTTATTCAAGATTAGGGTTGCTCTTAAAAATACACTCGCTTCATATTGCACCATTATTGTGCGAACTCTTAATTTAAGCCTTGGTAGCTGTTGATAAATTCATTGCGAGTTTAGTTTGCACGGGTTGGTTTGCTTGCAATCTCGGATCGTAGTATATCACGATTGTAGAGAAAGCATATTCCGTGCCATTTACAGTAATATTGGCATTAAACTTAGCATGTTATTTCGACAAGTTTGCAAATAACTGTTTTTTTAGTTATAAGTCTGCTAGATAAATCTATGAGAACATACCAAATTCTCTAGGGGCACAAATGAATATGGCTAAAAGTCCAGACACTGGTCTAGGACATACTATATTAAAGCGAGCTGCAATTTCTCCACTCGAAAGGGCTATTACATTTGAGGGTCATACGCAAACTTATGTTCAGCTTGCTCTGCAAGTACGCAAGATTTCGGCAGTGTTGAGGGACATAGGAATTAATAAGGGGGATCGTGTCGGTTATATTGGGCTTAATCATCCATCATTTCTTGAGGTGCTTTATGCTTGTGGATGTTTAGGAGCTATATTCGTCCCAATTAATTTCCGGTTGACCGCGCCGGAGGTGCGATTTATTGCAAATGATGCCGGTTTAAAGGTGATATTTGCGGATCAAATGACGATTTCATTGGTTGATCAGGAGCGCTTTAGTCTTCAATGTGTTCGGTTTGTGAGTATTGAGTCTCGAGTGTCAAATTGGGAATTTCTCCCAGCATTAACAGACAATAAAGATCCACTTGAACATTTAGAGCAAACGTCGGCTGATGATATTGCCCTTATAATGTACACATCCGGTACAACAGGTCTTCCCAAAGGTGCGATGTTGACCCATGGTAATCTTTTTTGGAATGCGGTTAATGTAGCTTTCAGTGAAAATAATATGCAGACAGCGACATTGACTTGCGCACCATTATTTCATATCGGTGGTTTGAACGTGACAACGCTGATTTCTTTGGCATGTGGGATAGAGGTAATTCTTCATCGCACTTTTGAGCCTGGACAAGTATTGAGGGACTTAGAGAAATATCGTGTCTCCACAATGTTTGGTGCGCCGACTATGTTCCTGATGATGTCGCAACATAAAAATTTTGCCACCACTGATTTGAGTTGCATCTTATCGGTTACGGTTGGCGGTGCGCCTGTACCAGTTCCCTTGATTGAAACTTATGGAGCTCGAGGAATTAGCTTCTGTCAAGGGTATGGGCTGACGGAGACCGCTCCATATGCAAGTATCCTTGCTAGCCATTTGGCTAGTGAAAAAATAGGATCTGCGGGTCGTCCCCCTCTTTATACAGACATTTGCATAGTAGATTCTGAAAATAATACTTTACCAGCTAATGAGCGAGGAGAGGTTTGCATCAAAGGACCAAATGTGATGAAGGGTTATTGGAATCGCCCTGAAGCAACTGCCGAGGTAATTGATAAGAACGGTTGGTTTCACAGCGGAGACATAGGTTACATAGATAATGATGGCTTTTTGTACCTTTGTGATCGCCTCAAAGATATGATCATCTCCGGAGGAGAGAACGTGTATCCTGCGGAAGTAGAGAGTATTTTATATGCTCATGAGGCCATCATCGAAGTTGCCGTAATTGGTCAGCCTGATTCACAGTGGGGGGAGGCTGTGGTTGCAGTGGTGGTGCTTCAACCAGACGCAAATTTGCAATTAGAAGAATTGCGTAACTTTGCTAGCTCGCAACTCGCTCGATTTAAGTTGCCTACGCGATTACACTTTGCTGATGTTTTGCCGAGAAATCCCGCTGGAAAAGTACAAAAGTTTATCCTGAGAAAGCAATTAGCTCAATAGAGCCTTTTTGTAATTGCTATCTAGGCAAATATTCCATGTAAGTGCCACTCTTTGCTCTGTTTTTCCCAATATAACCAGTAACGTGATCCTTGAGAATCATGTGCTACATAGTAATCACGTTGTTGTTCACCCTGCCACCAGTTTTCAGATAAGCGTTCAGGTCCACGTAACAGCGTCAAAGGTTCGTTCCAATAGGGTTGATTATCGAGGTTTTGTAATCGTAAAGGTGCATTTGTCAGCCATAGTGGTTGTAATGGTAAATGTCTACCACTTGATGTTTTAGGAGAGCATATATCAGCGGACAGATTTGCTTTTTCTGGTAAATACTCTGCCTGAAAGTAGGGTTGATATATAGCATCAGTTCCCAACTTAGCCGTGACCTGATCTAAAAAATGAATTTTTTTTATATATTTTTTAGTGAGAAAAAAATCTAGGGTTTCATTAGTGTTGATAATGAATTCCTCACTATATAAGACAATCCTTTCGATACTATTTGGTAAATTGAGTTGTTCAAGTTGTAAACGACTGAGGGTAAAAAAAACATCAGAGCCATAACATGGATATGATAGCTTAATGACCATAGATTTTGGTTGTCCTTGCATTGGAGAGAATTGCCAATAGATCTTCTTGCAATTTACCTGATGTGTGCGGAGATGCTTTTGGAGTCGTGCCAATAATATTTTCATTGGGGCATGCAAATCTTCTTTGCTATAAAATCCACTAGGATTTTCTAGCATATCTTTGAATTTTTTAGGTGCTATGTAGCGTTCTTGCAAATCATTTTGAGTAGTTAAGAGACTTATTTTGGAGAGAACTTCGTTATCAAATCGACGGCATGTTGAGGTGCTTGGTAGAGTTAGGAAATCACCTACAGTAATGATGCCTAAATGCTTAAGACTATTCTCTTGAGAGCGTTTAAGTGTTAGTTGGTTTAATTTTATGGAATACAATTGTTGAATTAACTCTTTATTTTTAGGTATTTGAGTATGAAACTTGTTTTTTATTGATAGGCGCGCTGCTAATGAGTTGTGTCCAACTCCCGTAAAGACTCGGCTGCATTTCTCCTTTAATTGCTCTTTTAATTGCTTGAGTAATTCAGAATAACTACCGTAAAGCTTTTTACAATTAGACAATTCCATACTAAGGCCGATATTTTGATAGATAATTAGTTCGGGACTAAAGTTGTAGGCAATAAGGGTTAGTTGTTCAAAATAGAGCCTTTCTTTTTTATTATTTCGAATTTTTATATGTAAATTGGGGCATAGAGTTATTGCAGTTGACAAGGACATTTGTTCCTGAATACCAAGCTGCTTTGCAGCATCGTTGCAACAATATATACATTGTGTTTTTTGACTTTGAGTTATAACTGCCTGCGGATATTGTGAGAATTGTTTTTTAGATTCTTTAAATTGAGCATCTATAGCCAATAAAGGAAAGTGCAGATAAAGCCAGATTTCTTGTTTTTTAACTGTCTGAGGCATGTGGACTATATCTATTATAGATTTTCATATTAAAATCAAGTATTGAGTATGTAGCCTTGGGTTTCGTTAAGGCTAAAAGTTAAATCAGTGTTCTTATGATTATTATGTATCGGTACGGGTAGTTGGTGCAGTAAAATACGTTTTGTATCACTTATATGCGTTTTCAATTGTATTTGTGAAGAAGAGTTTAACCCGTTGAATTTTAGTACTTTTACTGTTATTTCATGTAGCTTCGAGTTATTAATTTCCAGTCTTAATGCGGCAGGAGAGTATAGTGAAATATGTTCCAAATGGTTATATAAAAAAGCCGGTTGATAATTTTCAGTGGCAGCTAATTGTATTCGCCTTAAATTACTATAGTTAAACTTATATTGTCCTATCCATGCGACCAGCATAATCTCATTTCTTATGCTATGTTCAGCACTCCATAACCATTCATTACGACACTTGCTGTGTATGACGAAAAGATTTTCAAGTTTTATGCCAGCCGACGCCCAAGAAGGAGCATAAGGTTGATAAGGTGGATCAAGAAGGACACACAATCCTTCGTTCTGCGTATGCTTGATTAATGTCGGCAAAATTAGACTCAACTCACCAATGCCATGACGACTAAAATTTGCTTCGATTAATGCTTGTCGTGGCCAACCTCCACATAATAGATCATCTAATTCTGAATATTGGGTTGTTAAGGAATCTTTTATGATCGAACGACTGTGACCACGCCAAATATCATGGCGTGTTAGAAGTGTCTCTAGATTTGAAGATTTTCGCATTAATCCACCTTTTATACTGTTAATATATACAGTATTTGTAGAAAAGTCACCTATCTTTTTATTTTTATAAACGGAGGTATAGTTATTTATGGTTGCATGAATGTTACCCTGCTAAGGAGCACTATGACATGTATAGATGTTAACCTCGGTCAAGTTATACACAAACTTGTAGTCTATTCGTATCATCGACTGTACGGCAAAAAATCAATCCAACTTAGTATGTCTAAGTAGCATTTTTGATTCCAATTATTCAAAGTACAACGCATTTCTGGGCATCGGCCGGTCCTTTTGTGGCGTAGTTATTGGTCCTGATGATGAGTATTTGATGGTTGCGGAGATTGGTAAAGGTAAAATTCATCGTGACTGGCTTAAATGTGAGTATACTGGATGAAAAGATTTGCTTGCGGAGCCTCTAGAGGACCATGTGGATTATATTTCGTTCAATGCAACTGATACTTTTTAGATGGGTGCGACCTTGATGAGGACATCATACTCTGTCGGAGCGGCCCCTGAATAATATTCAGCTGGGTAACTTGCCACGCCATTTCTTTTAATCCCAAAAGGGAGAAGTATAAAATTGGGGTTGGGATTACATGGAAAAATGACACAGTATTTAGAATATGAATGATATTCGTATCACAACATCACAAGCAGTTGAGGAAGGGAGCATAAACTTTCTATTGGAGGTTTGAGAATTTTAGGACAAACTACCATCTATGGAATAAATGCTCTTCATTNCACCCTATTACACCNATNCTATTACGAAGTAATCAGTCTACCATATTATTGAGGNAATCTGATTTCGCAGCCTATCTCTGATTTTCACNGACCTTTACTAGGCCAACATTGGCCCTAATTTCATGGCTATACCCATATCACCTTGAATCTTAAGTTTCCCAGACATAAAAGCCGCCGTGCCATCNAGTTCTCCCGAGGCCATCGACATAAAATTTTCTATACTCAAGACCATGGTGCACTGAGCATCAGCATCATCGTTATTAATTATATTGGGCGTCTGTGTAGCATCAAGGAAGAGTTTTCCGCTATCACCAAAATCAAACTTTACCGTGGCTCCAAGACCGCAATCTTCGCCAATTTTTTCTTTTAAACCGGCGGTTACTAGTTCAAGTGACATACAAGCTTTCCTCTATTGAAGTGTACCAACCAAAGATGATCGGATTGTTATCAAATTTTAGCATTACTTTAAAAATCTGAGGACCTAAAAGCAAGGTATAAATGTCANATTATGGGTTGTGGCGACACTTTTTTCTCACATCCAAGCTTGGACTGTGTAAAAATCTGTTTTTAGCGGTGTGTAACCGCAAATTTCCAGGAAAAGCTAATTATGAAAAAAATTGCACTATTCGTTGATGTTCAGAATATCTTTTACACTGTGAAAGATAAATATGGGTGTTATTTTAACTACCGAAGACTCTTAAGTGAGTTAAAAAATGAAGGTGACATTGTTACTGCTAAAGCCTATGCGATTGATCGTGGGGATCGGAAACAGATAATATTCCAAAATTTTTTAAGAGAGTCGGGGTTTAAAGTCAAGCTGAAACCTTACATTAGCCGCGCTGATGGTTCGAAAAAGGGTGACTGGGATGTTGGGATCACGATCGACATTATGGATACGGTTTTTTATAACAAAAACAATATCGATTGCATCGTTTTGTTATCTGGTGATGGTGATTTTGACTTATTATTGCGCAGATTGAATGGCTGGCCAGAATTATCCTCAATTGTTTATGCTGTTCGAGAACAAACTGCGCGATCTGTAATAGAGGCAGCCTCGGAGTTTCGACCAATCTGCGAACCTTTGTTGTTAAAGCACTCTCTATAATAAGCACATAGTATTTCAAAAGGCGCTTTTATGAGGACCTCCATCGATTAAAATATTTTGTCCAGTAATGTAGCCAGCGAATTTGCTGCATAAAAAGGCACAAGTCTGCCCAAATTCCTCAGGTTCGCCGAGACGTTTTGCTGGGACTCGCTGAGTCATACTGTGTGAAATTTCATCTCCCAGAAGTCCATTTTTCTCTGCATTTACTCTAAATCCCTCATTTGATCGTTCTGTTAAAAAATATCCAGGCAAGAGCTGATTAATAGGCACACCTTTGTGGGCTACAGAGCGTGAAACCCCCCGCTAGAAAAGAGGAGAGGTTAGCTCGTACTCCGCTGGAAAGATCTTAACCTTGGATTGACATTTTTACCGATACAAAGGTAATGTTAATAATCCGCTCAAATCCCTTGGCAACCATAGAATCGAGAGTTTTTTGTATCATCCTTAGAGGTGTTATCATATTCCTTTTTAGATCTTTTTCTATATCACTCCTGCTCAATGACTGGAATTCAACGAAAGGCGGACCACCATTGCTGTTGATTAATATATCGAGATGAGGACATTTCGCTAACACAACATTTTGTCCTAGCTCGGTTCCAATATCAGCGACTGCTATTTGAACTCTTTTATTCCGCGTTTCAAAAATTTGACTCGCTCCTGCTAAAAGGCTTTGATGGTCTCGACCATTCAAAGTTAGTTCAACTCCCGCTTGTGCGAAAGCTGAGGCGCACGCAAAGCCTAACCTTCAAGAGGAGCCACAAACTATCGCTTTCTTCCCAGCAATACCCAGATCCATTGGTTAAACTCCATATTTGTTAAAATCTAACTGTTTTTTGTGCTTGTAACATTTTAAGTCTTAACATACTGACATGTTTTTGCGTTGTTGTGCCATACTCTCCTCTAAAATTTGCGTGCCGTTTTAAAACGGGATCAAAAAACTATATCTGCAAGTTTTTTATTTCGTTAGAGAAGCGAAAAGGACTATGAAAACGCTATTTATTGGCCAGTTAATCATGGATGGTCTTTTGAGGAGTATAGATGAGTCAAATAATGAGAACAAAGGGCGCGCTCTCCTACCTNATGGTGGTGTTTTTNAACGCGTTCCTAGATCTTGGGCATAAGATCACCATTCAGAACACAATTTTAAAAGTTTACGATGGTGAGCATCAGATTATTCTGACTGCAATACTTAATGCACTGATCCTTCTTCCATTTATTATATTATTTACACCTGCGGGATTTGCNGGAGATAGATTCCCAAAAAATGTTGTAATGCGTGTTTCAGCGGCTTTCGCAGTTGGAGTAACGCTTGCAATAACTTTTTGTTACTACACTGGGCAATTCTGGATTGCTTTTGTGATGACTTTTATCTTAGCGATGCAAAGTGCTATTTATTCGCCAGCCAAATCCGGATACATAAAATCGTTATTCGGAAAAGACCGTCTTGCAGAGGGAAATGGGCTAGCGCAGGCTACTGTTATTTGCGCAATTTTAGTTAGCACCTTTCTTTTTTCACAGGTGTTTGAAAACTTCTACCGCAGTGACGCTGTCACTGAGGCAGATGTTTTGGTCGCAGTTGCACCAATCGGGTGGCTTTTAGTAGCAACTAGTCTGCTGGAGGTGCTTCTTTGCTATCGACTGCCGACACTCGATTTCGGGACTAAATCTGAGTTTAGACCAGTTGAGCATTTTTCAGGGCGCGCGGCAATAAGGGCACTTAAACCATTAATGTCCAACCAAATCATTCGGTTATCTGTCCTTGGCTTGGCGGTTTTCTGGGCTGTGGGTCAAGTGCAGTTGGCGGCCTTTGGGAATTTTGCCGAACAGGTCCTTGGAATAACCGACACCCGAATTATAAATGGAACGATTGCATCCAGCGGTGTCGGAATTGCATTGGGATCTTTTCTTGCAATGCGCTGGTCTCGGGGTTACATAGAAACTGGACTAATACCGATTGGTGCGATGGGTATCTGCTTAGGACTTTTTTTAGTGATCCACATTAATGTGATTTGGGTGCATGCGGTTAATTTTTTTGTAATGGGAATTGCAGGCGGTTTGTTTATTGTTCCGCTCAATGCATTGATTCAGTTCAATGCGCGCTCGGAGGAACTGGGCACGGTCATAGCTGGGAATAATTTCCTCCAAAATATAGCAATGACAACTTTTTTAATGTTGACCTGTGTGCTTACCATCTTGGGAATGTCTGATTATTTGTTTCCGATCATAGCCGTTGTTGCTCTGACGGGCTGTATTTTTACTGTGTTAAAACTGCCTCAGAGCTTGATCAGGTTTATTTTAAGCTCGATAGTTAAACGACATTATAAAATAAAAGTTTCGGGGTTGAATTTTATCCCGGAGCAAGGCGGGGTTCTTCTTCTGGGAAATCATATTAGCTGGATAGACTGGGCTATTCTCCAGATCGCGGCTCCCAGACCTATTCGGTTCGTGATGGAAAAATCTATTTATGATCGTTGGTATATAACTTGGATTGCAAAGATTTTTGGCGCTGTCCCCATTAAAGTCGGAGGCGGGGGAAATGAGGCCCTTTCTAAGATTTCTCTGTTACTAGATCTGGGAGAAGTTGTTTGCATTTTTCCGGAGGGTACAATTTCAAGAACAGGACATCTTGTGCAGTTTCGGAAAGGTTTTGAGCGAGTACCCTCACTAGTTAAAAATACCTATGTAATTGTTCCATTTTATCTCCAGGGTCTCCGTGGTAGTCAATTTTCAATGTCTTCGACTCGTTTGAGAGAGAGTTACTCGTATAGTCCATTGAGAGAGCTTGTGGTAACTTTTGGATCACCTTTAGCCAATGACGTGTCAACCGGAGTAGTTAAGCGTGAGGTTTTACGACTGTCNGTGGCGTCGTGGCAAACANATGTGGAGACGTTGCCAACGCTTCAAGACGCTTGGATCAGTTGTGTCAAAAGATCAAAAAATCTTCCGAGTTTGGTCGACGAGGGATCGAGGCCCCTTACCGCTATTCGTGCTTTGTGCGCTGCGATTGCGATTTCTGTGAGAATCTCAAAAAAAGTGATAAACCAAAATGTTGGTCTACTATTGCCCTCAAGCGGGGGGGCAGCATTGGCAAATATGGGAACTTTATTGGCGGGNAAGACGGTGGTGAATCTCAATTACACCTCTAATTTTTTGGATATTAAAGCCGCCTGCGAGACCGCAGAAATTAAAGTAATTTTGACATCAAACACCTTTCTAAAAAAACTCAAGGCACGCGGCATCGATATTCGAGCGGCCTTTCATGGTCAAGAACTGATATATTTAGAGGAATTAGTTAAAGAAATCCCCAAATTAGAACTGGGTTTCTATTGGTTAATAATTAAGTTTTTACCCGAAAATTTTGTGAGACTAATTTATAGTCGTAACGAGAATACGGATAAAGTCGCAGCAATTCTGTTTTCAAGTGGCAGTGAGGGATCCCCCAAAGGAATTTCCCTTACGCATAAAAATATAATGGCGAATATTAAACAAGTTTCTGAGATTGTTAATGCTCAGCCTAATGATGTAATGATGGGTTCGTTACCGTTATTTCATGCTTTCGGACTCACTGTTACTACTCTTCTTCCGCTAATTGAGGGGATTCCTCTGGTTTGCCAGCCTGACCCAACAGACGCTCTTTCGACCGCGAAATCAATTTCCCGGCACGGGGTGAGCATTATGTGCGCCACTTCATCATTNTTGAGGCTGTATAATCAGAATCAAAAAATTCATCCTCTGCTATTGGATAGTCTTCGTCTTGTTGTTTCTGGGGCCGAGAAACTCGATGATAGAGTACGTCAGGATTTTCAGGTTAAGTTTGGCAAAGCAGTTCTGGAGGGTTACGGGACCACCGAAACCTCACCAGTAGCTACGTGTAATTTACCGGACCAATTGGAACCAACCAGGCTGAAAATTCAAAAGGGTAGTCAACTCGGAACCGTGGGTATGCCACTGCCTGGTACTAGTTGTATCATCGTGGATCCAGAAACATTCGATGAACTACCTATTGGTGATGCTGGTATGGTGTTGATCGGTGGACCACAGGTCATGCAAGGTTATCTCGGCGAGCCTGATAAAACAAAAGGAGTTATCAAGGAGATCGACGGTTTTCGATGGTATGTGAGCGGAGATAAAGGAATAATCGATGAAGATGGCTTTCTCACTATTATAGATCGCTATTCGCGCTTTGTAAAAATAAGAGGTGAAATGATCAGCTTAACGGCAGTCGAGCGTGCTCTTAGAAGTGTTATATTAGAGGGAGTTGGAATAATTGCGGTTGGGTTACCTGACCCAATGAGGGGTGAAAAAATTGTTTTAGTAAGTGATCAAGAGCTAGATCTGACCTCAATTCGCAAAAAGATGTTAGACCTTGGTTGCCAGGCTCTCATGCTCCCATCTGAATACCAGGTTGTTGATTCAATTCCTCTTCTTGGTAGTGGGAAAGCCGATGTGCGAAGAGCACGCTCGATGGCAATTGAGCTCCAATAGAGGGATGTTAATAATTTATCTCGATTTTCCATACACCCGCCAAAATACACACACGGGTGTGGTGGGTGATAAACTCTCTGCTTAGACTATGTCGATGGTTATATAGCTTTAGACTGTTTGGATGGGCGAGGAGACGGATAAGGCAGGTGAATCAGGTGTAGTAGGAAATCTTAGAGAAACACTTTAGTTATTAGTTTAGCGCATTTAACACTTCCAGCCATTATATGGACGACCAAATGATTGACCCGAGACATTTTAGATTTATGGTTCGATTTTTT
Organism: Porticoccaceae bacterium; assembly: GCA_002720735.1. Taxonomy (GTDB): domain Bacteria; phylum Pseudomonadota; class Gammaproteobacteria; order Pseudomonadales; family Porticoccaceae; genus TMED48. The sequence goes on along the minus strand of PBJN01000031.1, from coordinate 10,902 downwards.
TTCAAAACGTCATCAAGGCGCGACGCTGGATGCTGCGTCGAGACGGCATCGTTACAACGCGATTTTCGCTTTGCAACAAATTTATGGAGAAAATTATGATACAGGTCAGTGGAAGTCAGCTTTCGGGCACGGATACCTTAATTCTCGAACGAAAAGGCGGGAATCTAACGATCTGGCTCAATCGGCCTGAGGTCAAGAATGCCCTCTCAATTGAAATGACCGAAGGGTTATGTGGTATCCTCAAACAAGTTGAGAATGACCGGACCATCAGAACGATTGTATTGCGTGGAAAGGACGGATTCTTCTGTGCTGGAGCAGATTTAAAAGACTTTCAATCGGTAGCTCANCGGGGAAGTGCTATTGATGCTGCAAAGGGCAATCGGTCCTTTGGGTTCTTAATGAGTCAACTCAATGAGCAGCCTCAGGTGGTAATCATATTGGTTGAGGGTTCTGCGATCGGAGGTGGCCTCGGCCTTGCTTGTGTTGCCGATGTGACGCTCGTAATGAATGATGCCCGTTTCCGTTTAAGTGAGACTACCTTGGGTATTCCTCCAGCACAGATAGCTCCATTTGTAATTGANCGTGTGGGGCTGACGCAGGCACGCCGATTGATGCTAACTGGTGCCCGATTTAATGGGGATGATGCGGTTGCGCTNGGAATCGCGCATGATCATGCTACGAGTTTAGATGAACTTGAGGNCAAGTGTGAAAAGATACTGCATCAAATTTCNGCATGCGCGCCTGAAGCAAATGCGGTAACAAAGNCGATTCTTTTCGAGNCCTTACGAAAACCTAGGAGTGAGGCTCTTGACTTTGCTGCAGAACGTTTCGCTAGGTGCATTCTCGGTCGAGAGGGGCGAGAGGGACTCTCGGCTTTTGTTGAAAAGCGTAAACCCTATTGGGTGACTAATTTGAATGAAGAGAGCGGTTTATAAATCGATTTTATATCCTTGTGGCGAACCGCGTCATGATGGCTTGCAAGGTTATTCGGACGGTAAGGACTGTGGGTTATTAGACGGTTGTAGTCAATTTAAATACGGACCGTGACGCTGTTCACGTAGGTCTTAAAAAAATAGGCAATTAGTCTCAATATGGGATCTCTAAATGAGACTAATTTATGAGCCGATCTAACGATTAGAGCGGCGAAATCAAGCCGAGCTGGAGCTGTGCATCAAAGATTCAGATTTCTCAGCGAAAATCTGTCCTTTGCCAAGTCTTTTTAAGAAGAGGGACTAGCCTTCTCAAGGCTTGCTCCAAGGGCAATTGAGGTGATGGGATAAATTAAGGTACCTGCATAACGGCTCATGGCAGAGTTAAGTATATCTTGTATCCCTGACTTCGAAGTCGCGGCGTATGATGTTTGTTTTGCCAGCGCGACTTGCCAAGCAATAGATGCTTTTACAGGAGGCAATAATTACATATGGTTTTGAAACTTTGGCATTGCAGTCTATCGCGATCAATAAGGCCGCTCTGGACTATGGAAGAGATGGGGCTTGATTATGAGTTGGTCTGCATGAAATTCCCTCCTCGTTTTCTTCACTCGGGGTATACCGATATAAATCCCATTGGTACTGTGCCTTTTTTTACAGATGGTTTTGTCGAGATGACGGAGTCGTCTGGTATCTGCCAATATCTTGTCGACCAATATGGGCCTACCTCACTCTCCGTTGGTTTGAATGAGCCGGATTATGGCCCCTACTTGAATTGGCTTCACCGAAGCGATGCAACTCTTACTTTTCCACAGACATTAGTGTTGCGGTACTCGCAGCTAGAGCCGAAAGAGCGTCGTCACACGCAAGTGGTACAGGATTATTCACAGTGGTTTTTTTCCCGGTTGCGATCTCTTGAGAGCGTGGTAAAAAAACGAGAATTTTTATGTGCGGATCGATTTACAATTGCTGATATAAGTGTAGGTTTTGCACTATTATTCGCGGAAACCTTGGGTCTCCGAGAGGGTTTCAAGGAGCACACCGAGGCCTACTACGTGCGCCTTAAGACGCGTCCTGCATTTATAAAAGCATGTTCGTTGTGATCACCCGCATCGATTTATTTGTTTATAATGAATTTGCATCAGCAAACAACAGCTACCTAGTTTTGAATTTACTTGCTAAAGGCGAGTAACACTTATGGTAACTCACATATCAGAGTGATGACTTGTAGGCCCATATTTGGACTCACATGAAAAAGTAAGGTCAGCTTATGCCAGTGATTATCTCCTTCAAAAAGGACGCCTAAAACTTTATTCACTCAAGGCGGAAGGTATTAATAGTGCTGCACTGGCTAGGTAGCGGCTTGTTATTATTTCTTTCAGTTTTAGCCTCGGCTATCGGCTTATCTAGTCAGTCTCCCTGCCGTGAGAGGCGACTTAGGATTGGAAAAAGAATTGTGGTTGTAGATAAAATGGGGGCTTTAACTGGATGCGAAATAATATTTCAGAATTTAGGGAAACTCCTAATAACGTCTCGCAAACTAACGACTTGCGGGAAAGTGCAATGGCTCACAAATAGTAAGAGACTCATGTTGCCGATTAACCCTTCAATAAAACTGACAGAGATGGGTCTGAGGGGTAGTAACTTAAGTTAAACAATGAACTACGGAGAGGATTATGGATAACAATTTATGGGTTGCCTCTACAAATCAAGGGAGGTGAAAATCACTGATGAGCGCAAGCAACACGATTTTTAGGTTTATGACCACACCGGAACCGGTTCAGGAGAGTAAAGTTCGCTCCAGTGAGCCACACCCTTAATCGGCTCTAAATCAGAAAAAACATAATTAGGTATATTTTGTCTAATTAGATATCGCGCTGTTCAATCACGGTAAATTTCTAGGTTTCTTTTCTTAGTGAGGTACTATTGATAAGTGGATACTAAATCGGAAGTTGTACTTTAAGAATCAATTTTTTAGCTTCAACCAATTTTTCGGGGTAAATAATGAGGTATTTGGTTAGACTGCACTTTGTTTGATAAATATGTAACCTGAGAAGAGGAAGGTAGGTAAACCAATATTGTATATTTTATAGAGATTTTTCCGCTAATAAGAGTGTCCATTATTCCGAAAAACATTTACAGAGTTGTCTGCAAAGCCCAAACGGCTCTAATTTTTTGCTCATTACCCTTGGACTAACATTAGGAGATAATCAGCGGAATATCAAATTTCGGAATTCCATGTATTTTCGACAACTTTATTCTAATCATCTTAGGTACTGCATTTCCGAGTAACTCATGCTTAACTAATAATCTATTTTTGTAAAGTCGCGGGAGATCCAAAACATGAACAAAAAAACAAAATAGCCCCTCAACCAGCCGTGGTTCGCAGAAATAATAAATACCTGACGATTGGTATTCAGTCAAAGATTAACCAATATTTGCATTGAGAACGTATCCTTGCATGGATAGATATTGTCGACCTGATAAAAATGTTTATTATCCTCGACAAGAATTTATAGGAAAAAGGATTAGTTTTTGTATGATTGGGACGCAAGAATTATAATATAATCAAAAACAGTCAGCGCTGACTTTTTTATTTATCTGCAGTTTAAAGTATTTAGGAGAAGTTTCAATGGATGTTACTTTCACCAAAGAAGATTTAGCTTTTCGGGATGAGGTGCGCGAGTTTTTTGCTAACGAATACGATTCCTCTGTGGCAGGAAGTTTAAATTTAGCAACCATTAGTGATGGTGAATGCTATAAAGATGCAATTGTCAAGTGGCAAAAGAAGCTCCATGCAAAAGGCTGGATCGCGCCCAGTTGGCCGGTAGAGTATGGCGGAGCTGGTTGGTCCGTAACTCAAAAATTTATTTTTGAGACTGAGCGCGGAGCTGCTGGGATACCAGCAGTCATTCCCTTCGGAATCAGCATGGTTGCGCCAGTGATATACACTTTTGGAAATGAAGAGCAAAAGAAGAAATTTTTACCCCGAATACTGTCCAGTGATGACTGGTGGTGCCAGGGTTATTCGGAGCCCGGTGCGGGGTCGGATTTGGCAGCTTTGAGTACTTCAGCAGATTTGGTCGATGGGGAATATCTTGTCAACGGCCACAAGATTTGGACATCATATGCACAATATGCCGACTGGATTTTTTGCTTAGTTCGGACGAGCAAAGAGACACGAAAGCAGCAAGGCATAAGCTTTTTACTCATCGACATGAAAACTCCTGGAATTAGTATCAAACCAATAGTCACTATTGATGGGAGACATCATCTTAATGAGGTGATGTTTGAGGATGTGCGGGTGCCTACTGAAAANCTTATTGGTGAGCAGGACAAAGGNTGGACATATGCGAAAGCTCTTCTAGCGCATGAACGTACTGGTATGGCGGAGGTGGCTGACTCAAAACGGGCTTTCTCTGAACTCAAGGAGCGCGCAAAGTATGAGGTTAACGGTGGTCGAGCAATGATCGATGATCCGTTGTTTCAAATGCGAATGTCAAATGTAGAGACGGAGCTTATGGCCCTTGAGTACACGGAACTTCGCGTTCTAGCTGCAATGGCTGAGGGAGGAACTCCTGGTCCTGAGTCCTCTCTTCTCAAGATCAAGGGAACAGAGATAACACAGGCAATACAGGAGCTTCAACTTCAGCTTGTCGCATACTATGGAGGCGGAATTCCAAGCTATGTGCAAAAGGATGGATGTGGACATGCTTTTGCCGAAGAAGCTCGTTGCGGTTATCTTTTCGGACGTGCAGCAACCATATATGGCGGGTCCAATGAGGTGCAACGTAACGTGATAGCTAAGATGGTATTAGGAGTTTAGCCAACTTTGAGGAGAGAGGACCTATGAATTTCCAACTCAGTGATGAGCAAGCAATGTTGAAGGATAGCGTTGCAAGGTACGTAAAAGACCAATATAACTTTGACACAAGAAAAAAAATCATCTCATCAGAAAAAGGAATGAGCACTGAATCGTGGGCGATATTTTCTGACCTTGGATGGCTTTCGATACCCTTCTCGGAGCATTATGGCGGTTATGGTGGCGGCAATGAAGACATCGCAGTCATTATGGAAGAACTAGGTAAAGGAATAGTTGTCGAGCCTTTTGTCCCCACTATTTTGCTGTTTGGTGGTTTATTGTCGCATTGCGGACCCAATGATATTGCTGCAGATCTTATCCCAAAGATAATCGAAGGACATTGTCTTGGTGCATTCGCTTATCTTGAGCGCCAGTCCCGGTTTGAAATTACAGATATGAAGACGACNGCTATCCATTCGAAAAAAGGCTGGTGTATAAACGGTTCGAAGTCNGTTGTATTAAATGGCTCNAATGCGACACACATCATTGTGGCGGCGAGAACATCTGGAGGGCAGTACGATTTGTCGGGGATTAGCCTCTTCATGGTTGATGCAGACACCCCAGGGATCTCAATCCTCCCTTATGGAATGATGGATGGCCACAAGGCCGCAAATATAAACTTTGATGATGTTAAAATTCCGGCAGATGCACTTCTAGGTNATTTGGACGAGGGCATGNGACTTGTTGAAAANATCATGCCGCANGTGTTAATCGGNCTNTGTGCAGAGGCAATAGGCATTATGGCTGTNCTAAATGAAGCCACTNTAGCGTACACGAAGACACGTCATCAATTCGGTGTCCCAATAAGCTCTTTTCAAGCCCTCCAGCATCGTATGGTTGATACCTTTATGGCATCTGAACAAGCACGATCCATGGTTTATAGAGCATTGTGTGCCTTCGGAGAGGGGAATCTAGACGATGAGAATGAACGAATGCGCTCACTGCATGCTATGAAAATCTCAGTAGCGAAGTCCTCCAAGCTCATCGGCGAGGAGGCTATCCAAATCCATGGGGGAATGGGGATGACCGATGAGCTCAATATCGGTCATTATGTCAAGAGNCTCATGACGATAAACCTTATGTTCGGCGATGGAGATTATCATCAGAGAAGATTTAACAAGATAAGCTATCAGGCGGCATGANCTCTCGTAAGATAGCANTATGACTATCAATAAAAAACCGTGACTTGGCGCGTCAACATGGAAGTTTAAGATAGTTATGACGCAGGCGCTGCGAATTTGGAGAGACGTATACTTATTATCTTTTCTGCTTCGGCCATGATTCGTTTGATGAGCGCTTCGACGCTTGGCGAATCATCTATCAAGCCTGCGACCATACCACAAGACCAAGCTCCCGCATCCATATCTCCCTCTGCCATAATTTTTGGATAAATGCCAGCTACCTCATCAATAACGTCNTCAAATGCCAATTTGTCTCCAAGTACTTTCTCTTTTTCGAGAAGTCTGGTTACAGCGGCATTCTTTAGAACGCGCTCAGTGTTGCGCAAAGGGCGCATCACTAGGGCGGTATCGAGTTCTGATGCGGCTATGATTGCTTGTTTTACGTTCGGGTGAACTGGTGCTTCTTCCGTGGCAACAAACCGAGTGCCCATATTTACACCATCTGCACCNAGAGATAGAGCAGCCACTAAGCTGCGTGCATCAGCCATCCCGCCAGATGCGACAAAAGGTATTGTGAGTTCGTCAGCGGCTCTTGGTAACAAGATGAAGTTTGGTATGTCATCTTCACCAGGGTGCCCACCACACTCAAAGCCATCGACCGATACCGCATCGCAACCGATTTTCTCTGCTTTAAGGGAGTGACGCACTGATGTGCATTTGTGTATCACTTTTATGCCGGCTTCTTTCAGCATTGGCAGCCATTTCTGAGGATTATTCCCGGCTGTTTCGACNACAGTNACTCCTCCNGCTATTATTACCTTAAACAGCTCCTCGTAGTTTGGCGGCGTNAGGCTGGGTAAGAACGTCACATTAACTCCGAAAGGTTTATCTGTCATNTCACGACAACGAGCTATCTCGTTAGCTAATTTTTCTGGTGTGCCTANAGTGAGTGCAGTGATAATTCCGAGGCCACCAGCATTTGAAACGGCTGCGGCGAGTTCTGCAAAACCGACGTAATGCATGCCGCCNTGTATTATTGGATGTTCTATTCCAAACAGTTCAGTGATCCGAGTTTTCATGGTGCATCCTGTGATTCAGTTTCTTAGATATGCAGTATAACTCACTCTGGGTCAATGAGACATGTTGTGACACCATATTAACTATATCTAATTCTTATCCTCTCAAAGGTAACAGCTATCACAATTATGACTTCGGAGAATGAACTTCAGGTGGATTGGGTATTTAAATGGTCAGAAACTTAGAGACTTCGAATTCCATAGTGCTGAGAGTCTACGTATAATGTCCAAGTGAGAGACCCTGTCGCTTAAGTACCCAAGCGTAAATAAGAATTCAATTCTTTTTGGTCTCTNTTNAAACGACTTATAAGGAAGTATTAAAAATGTCAAACCATAACGCTCTCCAAACTTTTGGTCGCTCTGGTAACCCAGCGCTTAATGATGCAACATTTAGTAATGAAGCCCAAAATACTCATTCTCAAGGTCAAGATCTCGGTGTTATGACGTTAGAGGGAACGGTGAATAAGACTGGGATTCTTCTTCTTCTCGTAATAGTTTCGGCCTCATATACTTGGAATCTTTTTTTTCGAAGCGGAGATGCCTCGGGTGTTATGCCCCTGATGATGGTTGGGGGCATTGGCGGCTTTATCATTGCCCTCGTAACAATTTTTAAGAAGCACTGGGCTGGCAAGACAGCACCAATTTACGCCCTGCTAGAGGGCCTTTTTCTGGGTGGCATNTCAGCGATTTATGAGGCACAATTTCAAGGAATTGTAATCCAGGCGATTGGATTAACTTTGGGAACGCTTGCGTCATTACTTTTTCTTTACAAGACCGGAATTGTCAAGCCCACAGAAAATTTCAGACTTATGGTTGTCTCAGCTACGATGGGTATTTGTTTGCTATACTTCGTTAGCATGGTCATGAGTATGTTCGGGTCTGGAATAGGGTTCATCCATTCAAATGGTATAATTGGGATTGGGTTTAGTTTATTTGTGGTAGCGATCGCTTCACTCAACTTGGTGCTTGATTTTGATTTTATCGAGTTGGGGGCAGAGCAGGGAGCGCCCAAATACATGGAGTGGTTTGGGGCGTTTTCATTAATGGTCACACTTATTTGGTTATATTTAGAGATGTTAAGACTCCTTGCCAAGTTGAGAAGCCGTTGATGGATTTAAATAGCCTCTTCTTTGGTATTGTTTCTGTAGGCTCATTAGCGATTTTTTTTTACCTCGGGCGATTTAAAGCCTCGCGAAGACAGCTTGAACGGCAAGATCGTATCGAGTGGACAACGAGAAAGTTCTCCCTTTGGAAAATTTTTATCTATGGCGTCGTTATAGTCTCAGCGTTGATTTTAATTGAATACCTTTTGTGAGAAGAGTCGATTCTCAACGATTTACAGAGAAATCTTGTGAAGGAAATATTATGGAAAATATTCCTATATTATTGCATGGAGCTATTGTTGGACTGATTGTCTATCAAAGTGCGATTGTAGCGCCAAACGTATTTCGGCTACTTCCNCAAGAGGAGAGNTCACTGTTTCTTCGCACCATTTTCCCACGGTTTTTCCTCATAATCATGGTATTGTCGTTGTTNGGGAATTTGTGTNCGCTTATCTATCTAAATTGGTCATCAGCAATCATCTGCGGGATTTCTGCCTCGCTCTCACTAGTGGCTTATGTCTTGATTCCGATGACCAACAGGAGCCGCGATGANGGGAATGACGNGAAATTCAATCGTCTCCACCTCGCGAGTGTGATGATAACGATGGCNATANTGTTGCTAAGTATCTTGGGTGCGTTGCTATGAGCGACTTCNANAATTTTGTCTTGATCTGTATTAGCTTGTGGTTTACGCACTCTCTTGATAGCTAGCTTAAGCCCCAAAATTACAATCTAAAACTGAAACTTGATTTCAGCATTAGACTCGCATTAATTCGCATTGCCGTGATTTGGAGATCAAACTGCCTAATCACTCTGTATTTTGTATGACTCTTGTAAAAGTAAGTAGCTCCAAAGTTTTCTTTTCTGGACGTATCGGGAAAGCACANTGGAGTTCCTCTACGAAACAGATATTAGGTGTGTAGATCAACTTTNATATTCCCATTTGAAAAGGGCTTTGATGAGTATGAAGCATAGATTTGCCTCTGACCAAAAAGCAGCATTTTATTTGCTAATATTGATTAGATCACCATAAAGCGGATTGGAAAAATATTTNTAATAGTGCGCTTTAGAAATATATTTTAAACTNCTGTTTTTTATACATCTTGCATCCTTGAAAAGGAATTCTATTATAGTATTCCTCATCCCAAAAATCACTACTTTGAGACGAGAATAGGAAGGCTCGTGCATATTGTTCACATCGCTGATACTGATCAAGTTCCTTTGAAAATAGTTGAATAAGTTTCGTTAAGTCCTCTATTTTTAGCCGCCGTTCATGCATCCGAGCNCCTCCTCCATCTTCGCTATCAAGTAGTAGGGTATTAGGCCCATCTGCTGACCATGCGTTCCAAAAAGGTTGGTTGGTAGTTCTACCGACATTCGGAGAGCCAGAATAAGCAAAGTTGCCCCAGTAATTCATCATTAATGTAGATAAAACATCACGACTATTCTTTGTCAAAGGCTCATAAAGATTTGGTAGTGAAAGACCACTTACAAACTCTCCAAACACAAACTCTACCTCGAGTCCTTTTCCGGCACCAATTAGTTCGGACAAATTCCACAGAGAGTTAGTTTGCAGCTCATCCCAATCAAATCGATAGGTGAATACATTCATCGGTGCCTCGACATCTAAACGACTTTTTGTAAATAATTCAGCCGGCTTTTCAACGGCGAGTGCATGGGTTTGTGCTGACCTCAATAACGCTTGGCGGGANTAATCAATATGATCACGTATTCTNGGAAAAATCTTTGCGAATTGATAGACATGTTCTTTTTCAAAGGCCATAGAAGATTTAGCATCATCACGGTTTGAACCGAGAATTATTGGAACATTATTATAATCTGTAGGATAGGCTAAGAGGCTCGGTATGGATTTCATCGGAAGGACAATTCCGTCTCTTATAAGTTGTGGTATTTGGTGGATTTTTGATCGTACAAAGTGATTACGCAGATCTGCAAAGACTATCTGACTTGCCTTTTGGCCTCGTAAAATTGTAGCGAGATTTTCGTCATCGATTGATTGAATATCTCGCTTTGCCTCTTTCCTATTGGACGCTATCCCAAGATCCTGAAATAATTGTGCAATTAACTCGTTGCTGCTAGAAAAGTAACCATCAACCTTGTCATCGCTGAAGTTCTCTGCATGTGCAACGGACTCGGTTCTCATTGATCCACTTTGAATAATTGCTTTATGAAATAAGCCGTCTGCAAGGGGAGAGGCGATCATTGCCATAATATTTCGTCCGCCAGAGGACTCGCCAAAAAGAGTGATGTTTTCGTTGTCACCGCCAAAATTAGCGATATTTTTTTTGACCCATGAAAGCGCTTTAATGATGTCTAGGAGGCCAAAATTGGCAGACGCGTCTAGGGGTATCTCATAAGTATTTCTAAATGCTCTGTGAGAAAAATTACCAAGGTGACCTAAGCGATATCCAATGGAAACAAAAACCACCTGCTGCATCCCCGCAAATTTATGGCCACTGAGATGAGTCGCTGAACCCACCAAATTGCCTCCGCCATGAATCCAAACCATGACAGGCAAGTGCTCCTCTGTTTGCGCAGCGTTTACCGCTGCAGATCGAGGTGCCCAAATATTTAAATAAAGACAATCCTCATCGCCCACTACAATACCATCAGAACCATTAACGCCAGATAACCTCGTCCATGGTTGTACGCAAGGTGATTCTGGATAAAGAGCCTCTAATGTCTTATCCCAAAGTGCGGACGGCCTTGGTGCTCTCCATCGCATTACTCCTGTGGGAGGCTTTGCATAAGGAATTCCGAGCCAAACATGGGTATCCACAGGGCCATTGA
>PBJN01000030.1 GCA_002720735.1 Porticoccaceae bacterium | reverse complement strand
CAAAACAGTATAGCGGCCCACTGTGGCGGCGCCTATATAGAGCCGCGTCAGCAGTATCCTTATTCCAAGTTAGATCCGGCTAAGGCGGCTATTGAATTTAGCGCAAAAAAAACTGAATCCTTAGATCCACATAGGGCAAAATTAGAGGGTGATGTTCAAATTTCTCAAGGGTATCGTCAAGTTCGCAGTGATGAAGCTATCTTTGACCAAGAAAGTCGCAAAGTCTCTCTTGTTGGGAACATACAATTTCGAGAACCCGGATTACTGCTATTGGGCAGTGAAGCGGAATTAGACTCATACAATCGAGAAGTCCGGATTAAAAACGCTACCTATTTACTGCACGATTCATCGGTCAGAGGGAGTGCCCGACAACTTACTCGTAATCAAGATGGTCGGATATTAATTGAAGATGCAACATATACGACTTGTGATCCTAACGATAACACATGGCAGCTGATCACTAACAAAATTGATATAAACCAGTCCGAAGGTTTTGCAACAATTGAGCGTGCTCGATTGGAAGTGTTAAAGGTGCCAATTTTTTTCTTCCCCCGAATCACGTTTCCAATAGATCAAAGAAGGTCCTCTGGGGTGCTTTTTCCAATGGTGCAGACGAATCAAAGAAATGGACTTGACATTACGCAACCTATTTATTTGAATCTGGCACCCAATCTCGACGCCACCTTGATGCCAAGATTAATTAGTAAGCGAGGAATTGCGCTCGGTGCCGAAGTTAGGCATCTTTCCAGATTATCCACAACCACAGCAAGTGGCTCCTTACTTCCACAAGATCAACAGGAACACCATTACAGGAATTCAATTAAAGAACCCTCCGATTATTTTGGGCAAAGTAGATATTTAGCTTCAATCCAACACCAAAGTGGTTTTGGGAAACCATGGTCATTTTTTATTGACGCGACGAAGGTGAGTGATAAAAATTACTTTTTAGATTTGGGTGACGAATTCCACTCGCAAAATAGTCTGACGCACTTGAATCAATCCAGCCATTTCACTTATACAAACAAAAACTGGATATTCAGTATCCGCACGGAAGATTATCAAGTCATGAGCCATAATATTTCAAAGAACTACGCACTTCTACCTCAAATTTCTGCAAACGCGAATTATCGGTTTTCTAATCTTTTTGAGATAGACGCAAAACAGATTTTCAGTCGTTTCAGTCATCCGGAGAAGACTCAAACTCAGGGGTATCGCCACAGACTTGATTATACTTTTTCTTGGAACAGGAGGTCTTTGAGAGGCTTTTTTAAACCAAGTTTTAAATTAAGTTATTTAGGCTATGCGTTATCGAATGGCACTATCCATGAAAGAAATCCTAAAGTTACTACACCTAGTTTTTCACTGGACGCGGGTATGTTTTTTGAGCGAAAAAGAATAACCACACGTAAGCTAACACAAACGCTGGAACCGAGGCTCTTTTATGTTAAAAGAGCTTTTAAAGATCAATCGCAACTTCCCGATTTTGATACCAAGCTTTCCCAACCAACATATGATCTGCTTTTTCAAGAAAACCGTTTCGTCGGTGGTGACCGTCTGAGTGATCTTGACCGATTATCAATGGCTGTCACATCCAGATTAATAAATGAAGAGTCTGGCCGTGAAATTCTTAGCGCAAGCATTGCTCATGCTGTGCACTTCAGTCCCTCATTAACAAGGTTAAACGAATATGAATTTAAAAGTGAGGCAACACGACTTAAGAATAATGATTCTCTTCTAGCACTCAAAATTTCCTCAACTTTAAATTCTAACTGGCGAATTAACACTGACGTCATCTATGATAATGACCGCAATAGACTCAATAAAGCCTACCTGGGGATTCGTAACAACAACAATAATCGAGCGCTTAATTTCGCCTACAGCTACTCTAAATATCTCTCTCCGATTAACGATTGGTCTGCCACTCAGAATATCGAACAAATCGATTTTTCCGGTTACTTCTATTATAAAGAAAACTTAAATTGGGTATCAAAATTAAACTACGACTTCACTAATCATCGGATCTTAGAGGTATATTCTGGTCTAGAATACAAAAGTTGTTGTTGGAGGGTTAGTTTTTTAGCGCGTCGCGGCCTTCAAAGAGATGATTTATTTTTATTTCCCGAAAAAGACTTGAGAGCTGAAAACAGTTTATTATTTCAAATAAAATTTAAAGGTCTTGCCGGCGATAATGGTCACATCAATTCTATTTTAAAAGAAGGTATTTATGGTTATGGCAGTAAAAACAGTTTTTAAAGGATTTCTTTTAATAAGTTTAATCTTTTTAAATCCTTTTTCAGCATCATCGGACATTACAGTGATGGATAAAATAGTAGCTATAGTGGATAAAGATGTTGTGCTACAAAGTGAACTTAATCAACGCATGAAACGGATTTACTCGCAAATCACACAATCTGGCACACAGGCACCCTCTTTTGAAATTCTTCAGCAACAAGTTCTAGATCAACTTATTTCGGAACGAATACAACTAAACATCGGATTTAATGCGGGCGTTAGGATATCTGATAGTGAAATAAATGAGGCTCTCGCGCGGCTTGCTGCAAATTCTAACTTGACACTCACTAAATATCTTGAGCTAATCAAGTTACAGCAACCTAGTATTGAAATACTACGAGAACAAATTAGACGCGAAATAGTTGTTGCTCGAGTACAGCAAAATCAAGTGATGAGGCGAATTCGAATCAGTGAAAGAGAGCTGGATAATTTTCTTGAGTCTGAGGATGGCCGATTCATGACCTCGCCAGATGTGAATATCGGACAAATCTTGCTCGGAGTCCCGTCTAACAGCAATGAAACAGTACTTGCTAATATTTATACCCAGGCAAAAAACTTACACGAAAGAATTTTACAAGGTGAAGATTTTAAGAACTTGGCAATTTCATTTTCCGATGACCAAACCGCATTAGAAGGAGGCAACATCGGTTGGAGAAAATTGGCTCAGTTACCTTTTATATTTATTGAGGCCTTAAAAGATATGCAAGTGGGGGATATTTCAGAGCCAATAAAAAGTAACGCAGGATACCATTTGATAAAATTATACGACCGTCGAGGTGGTGACAAAAAGCTCGTAGAACAACATTTCGCTAGACATATATTGATGACTCCAAATCAAATTCGGGATGAAGAACATACAATAAACCTCTTAACGAATTTGCGTCAGCAGATTAATGATGGTGCAGATTTTGGAATACTAGCTAAACAAAATTCTGAAGATTCAGGTTCGTCACTGAGTGGAGGAGAGCTAGGCTGGTCAGCGCCCGGTCTATTTGTCCCAGAGTTCGAGGAAGTCATGTCCACGATTCCTTTAAATGAGGTAAGTCAACCGTTTCAATCTCCATTTGGATGGCACATACTCCAAGTGACAGCCCGTCGTGAGCAAGACTTTAGTAACGAAATTTTACGCAACAAAGCGGAAAACATTCTGAGTCAAAGAAAATATGAACAAGAATTAAGAGTGTGGTTACAAGAAATCCGAGACGAGGCATTCATTGAAATTAAACCTCTCGCTAAAACATGATTAAAAGACTGGCATTGACACCTGGTGAACCAGCTGGGATCGGTCCAGAGCTATTAATTCGATACATGCAACACGCATCAAATCATGAGATCGTGGCTTTCGCTGATCCAGAACTTCTTGAGAGGTATGCTAATCATTTGGGTTTATCACTTAGCCTACGAGAAATGGGAGAAAAACCCAACCCATCGAAACCAAATGAACTGACAATAATGCCTGTGAGGCTAAGTTTTAAAGAAAAAATCGGCACTGTTAATCCTGGTAATTCGGAATATGTACTCAAGTGTCTTGATGCCGCTATAAACGCATGTATTTCAAAAGAATGTGACGCAATCGTTACAGGCCCTATACAAAAATCATCAATTAACGCCGCGGGTATTGATTTCATGGGCCACACAGAATATTTGGCTAAACGAACAAATACTCCGTGTGTGGTGATGATGCTTGCAACTGCAAAATTGAGAGTTGCGCTAGCTACGACACATATCCCACTCAGAAAAGTCCCAGATACAATCACTTTTAGCCATTTGACTCGTGTAATAAAAGTCCTCCACAATGATTTAAAAAATCGTTTTGGGATCCTGTGCCCAAGGATCTTAGTTTGTGGACTTAATCCACATGCTGGAGAATCTGGTCACCTCGGTCGAGAGGAAGAAGAAATCATAATTCCGGCAGTTACTTTGATGCGAGCGAGCGAAATTGACGTCACGGGACCACTACCCGCTGATACAATATTTACAGAAAAGTATCTAAATAGTGCTGATGCTGTTCTTGCTATGTACCATGATCAAGGGCTTCCCGTCCTTAAGTCGCATGGATTTGGGTGTTCGGCTAACATAACACTTGGACTCCCCATCGTGCGGACTTCGGTCGATCATGGAACTGCTTTGGACCTCGCCGGAAAAGGTATTGCCTCTATTGGCAGTCTGCAAATTGCTATACAAATGGCGTTACAGCTATCAAATAGTTTCTCAGAGAAAATGTGATTTGTGCCCAAATAACCAAGCTAAGAAACGTTTCGGTCAAAATTTTTTAGCCGATAAAGATATAATCGACCAGATCATTGGGATTATCGCTCCAAAATACCTCGATAATTTAGTTGAAATTGGTCCAGGAAAAGGTGCGCTTACTGAGCGACTATTACAATTCTGCCCAAGATTATGGACCATAGAAATAGACAGAGATTTGGCCCACTTTCTCAAACAAAAGTTTGTCCATCACAAAAATTTTTTTGTAGCCGAAAGCGATGCTCTCAAGATTAACTTTAGTAGAAATTTTGCTCCACTACCTATCAGAATTGTTGGCAATTTACCTTATAATATTGCGACACCTTTGATTTTTCACCTGATCCGGCATAGAGACGTAATCAAAGACATGTTATTCATGTTGCAACTTGAAGTTGCCCAGCGCATTCATGCAAAACCTTGCAGTAAAGCTTACGGGCGATTAACCGTGATGGTACAATATTTTTGTGAGGTGTTTCCAATGCTAAGCGTTCCACCGAGTGCTTTTCATCCAACCCCGAAAGTAACCTCCTGCTTCGTGAGACTCATACCAAGGAAACGGATTAATCCAAATGCTGAAGATGAGCTGATGCTGGCGCACTTAGTGACCACATGTTTCCAACAGCGTCGAAAAACTCTCCGCAACAGTTTGAGGAGGTTCTGTTCAGAGCCTGACGAATTTTTCCCAGCAATAGACTTAAATCTAAGACCAGACCAAATATCAGTTAAAGATTATGTTTACTTGAGTAATCAGCTCACAAACTTAAATGTCCATACAAATTAGGCTGTTGTTGTTTCGATTGCTAATCATCTTTTGCCATGTCTTACTGTGTTTATAGTTCTATCATCGGTTTAACTATGGAGAGAAGAGAAACCTTCTCCAAAGATCTCATCACAAGAGCTTATAGAGCTAGTACATAAATTAGCTTGTTGTAATACAATAGCAGTCCCGCTTTCAATTTGATTGATCTCATATCTTTACCAGAGTAACGACTTATAAATCTGACAAAGTAATAATAATGTGGAAGGTACCAATAAAAACCAAATTCCTTTATCCTTTTTACTGTACTATCTTGAATCTATGGATAAATTAAAAACTTAATGACAGACTTCGTTGTCGGCGATATCCACGGATGCTTCGAAGCACTTCAAATAGTACTAAAAAAAGTGGGTTTCGATCCGCAAAGCGATCGATTGATCTCAACTGGGGATCTGGTCAATCGTGGGCCAGATTCACTCAAAACACTTCGCTTTTGTTATGAACTTGAAAGCCGTTTTGTCACAGTTCTCGGCAACCATGATCTTCATCTTCTTGCCGTGTCAAGAGGTTCTCGCTTACCAAGAATTTCAGATAAATTTGACGAGATATTGCAAGCCCCCGATCGAGACAAATTAATAAATTGGCTTCAACGGCAACCGCTATTGCTAAAAATTAAAGAGTATACTGTTGTACATGCTGGAATCCCTCCACAGTGGTCTCTCAGCCAAGCTGGTGATTATGCAAATGAATTATCAATGTTACTTCAGTCAAATCAAGCGAACGTCTTTTTTAGTTCAATGTATGGGGATAACCCCGTATCGTGGAATAACAATTTCGTTGGAATGAGACGATATCGGGCAATAACCAATTACCTAACTCGAATGAGACGATGTAAAGCAGACGGTACACTCGAATTTAGTACAGAGGAAGCTTCGACACCGAATTTAAATAACACAACCGGTTTTGCAGCATGGTTCATTCATCGGCGCGATTTATGGGGAGATGAAAACATTATCTTTGGGCATTGGGCAGCGCTGAAGGGCAATCATGGCACTATGAACTTACTACCTATGGATGCCGCATACGTGTGGGGGGGGAAACTCAAGGTTCTAAATCTGGATACTGGTGATATTTTTGAACACTCCGCGAGAGCCGAGCCTTATGAAAGTAATGATAAATAGCGCTATAAAAGTGACTCTAGCACTTAAAAATCGATTAAAAATAAATACAATTACTCTTCAATGGAGGGCTGAACTTTTTTTTCGACCTGTCGGTCTACGAGAGTTACATATGCCATAGGCGCGTTATCACCGGTTCTGCGACCACACTTTAAAACTCTCAGATAACCCCCTGGCCTAGTCAGAAAGTGAGGTCCTAGTTCAGAAAATAATTTTCCTACTGAAGCCTTACATCTCAAGCGATTGAAAACCAATCGACGGTTTGCAACGCTATCCTTTTTCGCAACCGTAATCATAGGTTCAATAACACGCCGCAGTTCCTTTGCCTTTGGCAGAGTAGTTTTTATCTGTTCATGCTCTACCAGAGATCGCGTCATGTTACGAAACATAGCGCGTCTATGCGCACCGGTCATATTTAATTTACGACCACTGTTTCTATGACGCATTTTTATTTCCCCCTCTTCTTACCCAAACAAAAATTTCTAATAATCAGATCTATATAAACTCTTTCTCACTTTTGAGACTTGCCGGCGGCCAATTTTCTAATCTCATCCCCAGAGATAGTCCCCTAGAGGCCAGCACATCTTTAATTTCAGTAAGAGATTTCTTACCCAAATTTGGAGTCTTCAATAACTCAACCTCTGTACGCTGAATCAGATCACCGATATAGTAAATACTTTCAGCCTTTAAGCAATTCGCAGAGCGAACGGTTAACTCAAGATCATCGACTGGACGTAATAATGTGGGATCTATCGTGGCCTCTTCTTCCTCTGGTTCAGCCATGGATTCTCCCTCAAGATCAACGAATACTGCCAATTGCTGCTGAAGAATAGTTGCTGCTCGACGAATTGCTTCTTCTGGATCGATGGTACCATTGGTCTCAAGTTCCAACACTAATTTATCAAGGTCAGTACGATTCTCTACCCTTGCATTTTCTACATTGTAAGAGACACTAAAGATCGGACTGAAGGTTGCATCTATCTTTAAACGACCAATTGATCTAAACTCTTCGTCAAACACACGTGAGTCAGCAGGTTGATAACCGCGTCCACGCTCAATTCTCAACTGCATTGACAAACGCGTATCACCCGAGATGTTTGCAATCACGTGATCTTTATTGACAACCTCGACATTATTATCGACTATAATGTCCCCTGCCGTGACTTGTCCGGGACCCTGCATATCAATTGAGACAATACTCGAATCTGTCTCTGCCATCACTACTGCAACACCCTTGAGATTTAAAATTATCTCCATCACGTCTTCTTGTACGCCTTCAATGGTAGAATATTCGTGTTCGACACCAGCAATGTCTGCTTCAACAATTGCGCTGCCAGACATCGAGGACAGCAGTATCCTTCGCAAAGCATTGCCTAACGTATGTCCAAACCCACGCTCTAGTGGCTCTAGGACGATTCGTGCATGAGTAGCGTCGTGGGAGGTAACATCAATGTTTCGAGGTGTTAAAAATTCAGTCGCAGAATTTTGCATAGTTTCCCCTGTAAGTACCAAGTCAGATTACTTGGAATAGAGTTCAACGATAAGGTTTTCATTAACCTCAGCTAATATGTCAGATCGATCAGGATTTCTGACGAATGTCCCTTCCAATTTCCCTTCCTCTACGGACAGCCAATCTCCAATACCCCTCTGCGTGGCCAGTTGCATTGCCGTCCTAATACGTAGCTGTTTTTTAGATTTTTCCCTAATTCCCACTACATCACCAATTTTGACTCCATATGAAGGTATATTGACTTTTTTTCCATTTACTAAAACAGCATTGTGAGCAACAAGTTGACGTGCTTCAGCCCGTGTACTGCCGAACCCCATACGATACACGACATTATCAAGACGCTGCTCTAACAAATTTAAAAGATTCTCACCCGTGTTTCCTCTTATCCTTGCCGCCGCCTTGTAGTAATTTCGAAATTGTTTTTCTAGCACGCCGTAAATACGTCGCACTTTTTGTTTCTCTCGAAGTTGGACACCGTAGTCTGACAATCTACCACGACGTTGACCGTGCTGACCCGGCGCGCTTTCAGATCGGCACTTGGACTCAAGGGGTCTGACACCGCTCTTTAAAAAAAGATCTGTTCCCTCGCGTCTCGATAATTTACAAGTTGGTCCCAAATATCTAGCCATATTTTTCTCTTAAACTCGCCGTTTTTTAGGTGGACGACATCCATTATGAGGAACTGGCGTGACGTCAGTGATATTAGTTATTTTGTATCCTGCGCTGTTCAATGCGCGCACCGCAGACTCTCGACCTGGACCTGGACCCTTCACTTGAACATCAAGATTTTTCAGCCCGTATTCTTTAGCAGCTTCTCCGGCTCGTTCTGCTGCTACTTGCGCCGCAAAAGGTGTACTTTTTCGAGATCCGCGGAAGCCAGATCCGCCTGCAGTAGCCCATGACAAAGCATTGCCTTGTCGATCAGTTATAGTCACTATGGTATTGTTAAACGACGCATAGATATGCGCTATTCCATCTATGACGGTCTTAGTGACCTTTTTCCGCGTCGATTTAGTTAATGTTTTCGCCATCCCACACCTTTTGGATTATCTTTTTATAGGTCGCCTCGGACCCTTACGAGTTCGTGCATTGGTTTTAGTCCGTTGTCCACGCACAGGGAGATTTCGCCGATGTCGCAGACCCCTGTAGCAGCCAAGATCCATTAATCTCTTAACACAAATACTTACGTTTCTCCGAAGATCACCTTCTACTTCATAATCACCTACAGCCGCGCGCAGTTTATCTAATTCACTATCATCTAATTCTCCGATTTTTGTGCTTTCATTGACACCTGTTTGCGCGCAAATGCTCCTTGCAGTCTGCCGTCCTATTCCATAAACATACGTCAAAGAAACCACTGCATGCTTTTTATCGGGTATGTTAACTCCTGCAATTCGAGCCATTGAATTTACTCCACTGTCTATATGTCGTAACGAAGGCGCACAACAAACGGCGGCCTCGTAAAACTTAAGTCTTGCCTACTAAAATGGCGCAGAAGTCTACCGATAGGAGCCACAAAAATCAACCCTGTCGCTGCTTGTGTCTGGGTTCTACACTACAAATAACTCTCACAACGCCCTTTCGACGCACTACCTTACAGTTACGACATATCTTTTTAACTGATGCTCGAACCTTCAATGCATGAGTCTCCTATTTACGCCCGATATTTTTTAAGTTCGCCTTTTTCATGAGCGAATCATATTGCTTAGACATTAGATGAGATTGCACTTGAGCCATGAAGTCCATAGTTACTACAACAGCAATGAGCAGTGACGTTCCACCAAGGTAAAATGGGACATTAAAGTAGACATTTAAGAATTGGGGCATCAAGCATATAGATGTGATGTATATGCCCCCAATCAACGTTAACCGAGTCGTTACAGTGTCGATATAACGCGCAGTTTGCTCACCAGGCCGAATACCAGGCAAGAATGCTCCGCCTTTCTTCAAATTATCTGCCACCTCTCGAGGGTTGTACATCAAAGCCGTGTAAAAAAAACTGAAAAAAATGATGAGTGCCGAGAACAGAATAATGTAAAGGGGCTGTCCAGGACCAAGAAGAAGCGCTACATCTTGCAACCATGCCGGAGCATTTACCCCTTGACCGAACCAAGTACTTATCGAAGTTGGAAATAGCAACAAACTGCTCGCGAATATGGCTGGAATTACCCCAGACATATTTACCTTTAAAGGCAAGTGCGAAGTTTGAGCATTATATGCTCTGCGACCTTGCCGTTGAGCGTAATTTACTGTAAGTCTGCGTTGTCCTCGCTCGATAAAAACAACAAAATATACTACTGCAACAGCTATAACCAGAATAAAAATCAGTAAAATCGGGTTCAAATCACCTTGCCTGGCGGATTCGAGCGCTTGCCCAATAGCCCCCGGAATCCCAGCGACAATACCCGCAAAAATTAACATAGAAATTCCATTACCTATACCCCGCTCCGTTATCTGCTCCCCTAACCACATCAAAAACACTGCACCCGCTACCAACGAAGAAATAGCCACTAAATAGAATAATAAGTTAACCTCATATGCGAGCCCTTGAGAAGCAAAACTGACTGCCATCCCAGTCCCCTGAACAAGGGCTAGAAAAACTGTGCCGTAACGAGTGTACTGATTTATCGTCCTGCGCCCACTATCGCCTTCTTTTTTTAATTGCTCAAGGCTAGGAACCGTGGCTGCCAACAACTGCATAATAATAGATGCTGAAATATAAGGCATAACTCCCAGAGCCAGAATGCTCATACGCTCNAAGGCACCACCCGAAAACATGTTGAAGAGTCCCAAAAAGGTTCCTTGGTTTTGATTGAACAACTCACTTAGCCGGTCAGGATCAAATCCAGGNACCGGAATGTGAGTCCCAATTCGGTATATAATAATAGCTAGAAAAAGAAAACGTAACCGGGTCCAGAGTTCCTCTAAGCCCTTTTGGTTACCCAGCAGTCCACCTACTTCGGCCATATGATTTT
The DNA here is from genome assembly GCA_002720735.1 of Porticoccaceae bacterium. Lineage (GTDB taxonomy): Bacteria > Pseudomonadota > Gammaproteobacteria > Pseudomonadales > Porticoccaceae > TMED48. Next base: position 14,344 of record PBJN01000030.1, on the reverse strand, counting down.
ACTCTTCCACCGAACCATTTGCTGCTAAGATTGCCGATAATGCGCCCTTAGTGACTCCGATTCCGCGCAAAGTNACTGCTCTATTAATGCTGCCAGAAGCAAACACTTTCGCACGACGAATGTTTTTATTGACCAACCCTGCTTTCTTTAATGCAGACATATCTATTATGTCTGTACCGACGAGTTCAAGTTCTGAAAGCCGTAACTCCGATGTCACCGATGCTAAACGAGAGGTGAATCCGTACTTGGGTAATCGTTTTTGCAGTGGCATTTGTCCTCCCTCAAATCCAGGCCGAACAGATCCTCCATTTCGCGATTTTTGACCTTTGTGTCCCCTGCCAGCAGTTTTCCCAGATCCACTACCAGTNCCTCGGGCGACTCGTTTTGCCTTTTTGACTCGGCCTTCCGCTGGACTGAGCGTGTTCATCCGCATACTATAGTTCCTCGACGTTTATAAGATAACTTATTCTGTTTAACATTCCCCTAATTGAGGGATTGTCTTCTCGCTCAACGGAGTGTCCAACTCGCCTCAATCCTAAGCCTGTTAGGCAGGCTTTATGCTTTTTTAGCCGACCAATTGAGCTTTTNACCTGTGTAATCTTTAGCCTTTTTNCTGTAGTCATAAGGAATTCCATAAGCCTTNTTTTCTCGAGCCTAATTCAATATCTGCTCGACCGTTTTATTTCGCTTTGCTGCCACTCTTTCTGGCGATTTCATNTGACGGAGAGCATCAAAGGTTGCACGAACCACATTGACAGGATTCGTTGACCCGTAGCACTTCGCTAAGACATTTTGAACTCCTGCCAACTCTAGTACTGCACGCATTGCTCCCCCGGCTATAACACCGGTACCATCAGATGCTGGTTGCATATATATCTTTGAAGCTGCATGCACGCCTTTGACAGGGTACTGAATCGTAGTTCCATCCAAAGCCACTTCAATCATATTTCTTCTTGCTGCTTCCATGGCTTTTTGGATAGCTTGAGGGACCTCTCGAGCTTTCCCTCGGCCGAAACCTACCTTCCCTTTACCGTCGCCAACAACCGTCAATGCTGTGAATGCAAAAATTCTACCCCCTTTGACTGTCTTAGCTACTCGATTTACCTGGACCAACTTCTCCATCATCCCTTCAGTCGCTGCGTCTTTTTGATCAACTAGAGCCATTTACTAATACCTGCTAAAATTTAAGACCAGCTTTACGAGCGGCCTCGGCCAGAGCTCTGACGCGACCATGATATTTATAACCACTGCGATCAAAAGCNACCAATTTGATTCCTGCTGCGATTCCCCTTTCCGCAACACGCTGTCCTACTAGTGCAGCAGCCTGAGCATTCCCTGTCCCAGTTTNTCCNAANTCTGCCTCTAGCGTCGAGGCACTTGCNAGTACNNGTGATCCATCAGGAGCTNTTATCTGAGCATAGATGTGTCGGGGTGTTCGGTTCACACTAAGCCTAGTTGCGCCAAGTTCGCGTAATTTGAGTCTTAACTTCTGGGTTCTTCTCAACCTCGCCGCTTTTTTAAAATTCATCCTTTTTCCCTACTATTTTTTCTTAGCTTCTTTCCTTCTTATGCGCTCTCCATCAACGCGAACACCTTTACCTTTATATGGTTCTGGCGGACGAAAAGAACGTATCTCAGCTGCAACCTGTCCAAGTTTTTGCTTATTTGNNGATCTCAGCACTAATTCAGTTTGACTTAGCGTCTCAGCGGTCACCCCCTCCGGCAATTGATATAGCACCGGATGAGAGAATCCTAAAGATAAATTAATGCTGTCTCCTTGGATTTGCACTCGGTAGCCGACTCCAATTAATTCAATCTTTTTCTCAAATCCTTGTGTTACTCCTACTACCATATTNTAAATTAAAGCCCTTGTTGTCCCAGACATAGCGTTNGNAAACTTAGATTTTGTACGAGCTGCAAANGTTAACANCGCGTCAGTCTGACGAACTTCAACTTCAGGACTAAGGTCCATTTCCAATGTTCCNCTGGACCCAGAGACCGAAATCATGTGTTCACTGAGAACAATTCGGACTCCATTTGGGACCTCAATTGGATTTTTGGCGATTCTGGACATGTATATTACCCACTAAAAAACTGTACATATTATTTCACCACCAANACCTGCAGAGCGAGCAGCGCGATCAGTCATNACCCCTTGGCTTGTAGAAATTATTGCCACTCCNAAACCGTTTCTCACGCGAGGTAGATCTCCACAGCTGCTGTATCGCCTGAGGCTTGGCTTACTGTATCTCTCAATCTCAGAAATTACCGGCTGTCCATCGAAATACCTCAGGTGTAGGGTGAGCATCGCTTTGTTGGTACCATCAACATCGAAGGAGTTAATGTACCCCTCCGTCTTNAGAACATTCGCCAAGGATACCTTTAATTTAGACGAAGGCATGGTGACTCTCGGCTTCGATCTGTGATGAGCGTTTCGAATACGCGTTAACATATCAGAAACTGGATCCTGCATACTCATATTTTTACCCCACTCTATCCTACCAACTAGACTTCACTAGACCCGGAACCTCTCCGCGCATTGCAGCTTCCCGAAGCTTGTTTCTGCATAATCCAAACTTTCGATATACTCCATGTGGGCGCCCGGTAATCCTACANCGGTTTTGACCTCTTGTTGGGCTCGAATCCCTGGGTAATTTTTGTAATTTAATTTGCGCTTCCCAACGTTCCTTGTCAGCCAAAGTCATATCCGATATTATTGCCTTCAAGTTTCTACGTTTTTCGGAAAACTTCGCCACCGTTCGTGCGCGTTTTTTTTCGCGCTCTATCATTGCCACTTTTGCCATATTTAATTAACCCTTTAGTGGGAAGTTGAATGCCCGCAATAAAGCACGTCCCTCGTCGTCAGTCCGCGCTGTTGTGGTTATGGTAATATCCATACCACGTAGTTTATCCACTTTTTCATAATCTATTTCAGGAAATATAATTTGTTCACTCACACCCATGGCAAAATTGCCTCTTCCATCAAACTGCTTTGGCGAAAAACCTCTAAAATCCCTAATTCTTGGAATCGCAATGGAAACTAATCGTTCCAAAAACTGGTACATGCGCTCACTACGCAAGGTAACTTTAGTTCCGATCGGCCATCCTTGCCTAACTTTGAATCCGGCAATTGACTTACGTGCTTTGTTGACCACAGGTTTCTGCCCTGAAATCATTGCCAGCTCCTCTACAGCATGTTCTAAAGATTTCTTATCTCCTATAGCCTCACCAACGCCCATATTTAGGGTTATCTTGGTGATCCTAGGTACTTCCATCACATTCCTAAGTGCCAAGTCAGCTTTAAGTTTTTCAACTAACTCGTTTTTATATAGTTCTTTTAGCCTTGCCATCACCCTCTCCCGTCACCGCTAGCAACGATTGGCTTACCGCTCGACTTGAAAACCCTAATTTTTCCGGTTTCGTCAGACACCGAAAACCCAACGCGATCAGCTTTCTCGGTCGTTGGATTAAAAATAGCTACATTCGAAGCTTGTATGGGCGCCTCTATATCAATAATACCTCCAGCGATACCCGCTTGCGGATTAGGTTTTTGATGTTTCTTGACCATTTGTATACCTGCGACAACCAAACGGCCGTTTCCAAGAACTTTCAATACCTTTCCTCGCTTACCCTTATCTCTACCTGCAATGACGATAACTTCATCATCTCGAGTAATTTTTAACATTTTATATACCCCACGCTACAAAACCTCTGGGGCCAAGGAAATAATGCGCATAAATCGCTCCGTTCGAAGCTCGCGAGTCACAGGACCAAAGATCCTTGTCCCCAATGGGGCTAAGTTAGCATTGAGAAGAACCGCCGCATTATCATCAAACTTTATTTGACTTCCATCTGACCGCCTTAATCCCTTTCTGGTGCGGACCACAACAGCACTCATTACTTGTCCTTTCTTAACTTTGCCTCTCGGGATCGCCTCTTTCACCGTCACTTTAATGATGTCACCGACGCGAGCGTAACGCCGATGCGATCCCCCTAGAACCTTTATACACATCACCTTCCTGGCACCACTGTTATCAGCTACATCTAGGTAACTTTCCGTTTGTATCATTTTCCTGCCCTATCTTGCTCCAACCACAACGTAATAAATTGCACCAAAAAAGTTTAATCTGCGTTAACCAGAATCCATGCCTTTCTTTTCGAGATTGGACGACTTTCTTCAATTGTAACAAAATCCCCTACCTTCGATACATTGCGCTCATCATGTGCAGCAATCTTGGAGGACTTTGTCAAAATTTTTCCATAAACTGGATGCCTTACCCGTCTTTCCACTAAAACGGTCACGGTCTTATCCATTTTGTCGCTAACTACCTTGCCGGAAAGAACGCGTTTCTTAGTTGTTTTCTCTGTCATTTTATTCTCCCAACTTTTCGTTCAAGACCGTCTTAATTCTTGCTGTGCTTCTGCGAGTCCGTTGCAATTCATGAGTCTCTGTTAGCTGTCCCGAGGCTAACTGCATTTTTAGTTTAAAGCTTTTTTTCAACTCTAATTTTAAGGACTCACGTAGTTCATCTACACCTTTGTTTCGCAATTCCCTTGCTTTCATAGTTACATCACCGATCTTTTGACAAATGAAGTGGATATTGGTAATTTAGCGGAAGCTAGAGCGAAGGCTTCCCGCGCAATAGTCTCATCTACACCCTCCATTTCGTAAAGTATTTTACCAGGCTGTATGAGTGCCACCCAATATTCCACATTTCCTTTACCCTTACCCATTCGAACCTCTAAAGGTTTTTGTGTAATTGGCTTGTCAGGAAACACACGTATCCAAATTTTACCGCCACGCTTGATGTGCCGGGATATAGCCCGACGAGCGGCCTCAATTTGACGAGCAGTAAGTCTACCTCTGCCAGTCGCTTTTAAACCAAATTCTCCAAAACTTACTTTACTGCCTCTTAGCGCGAGACCCCGGTTTCGACCTTTATGCATCTTTCGAAATTTAGTTCGTTTTGGTTGTAACATGTAATTTGAATCCCGTAAGCTATTTTAGTGTGTCGTTTCCTAGATTAGTTTGTTATCTGACGTCTCGCCACCAAGAAGTTCACCTTTAAAAATCCAAACTTTGACCCCAATCACGCCATATGTGGTGTTTCCTTCAGCTGTCGCATAATCTATGTTTGCTCTCAAGGTATGGAGTGGGACGCGGCCTTCCCTATACCATTCGGAACGTGCTATTTCTGCCCCCCCGAGGCGACCGCCGACTTTAATTTTGACCCCTAAAGCCCCTCCTCTCATTGCGTTTTGTACTGCCCGCTTCATGGCTCTTCGGAACATAACTCTTCTCTCCAACTGCTGAGCAACATTCTGAGCTGTGAGTGATGCATCGAGATCAGGCTTCCTTATTTCTTCTATGTTTATATGAACAGGACAGTTCATTTTGTTTGAAACCTCGTTTCGCAAGCGCTCTACATCCTCTCCTTTTTTACCAATAACAATGCCTGGGCGCGCAGTGTATATGGTCACCCTCGCACTGTCCGAGGGCCGTTCGATGTCCACTCTACTTACTGAAGCATGCGCCAGTCTCTCCCGAATAAATTCTCTAACCGATAGATCTTGAAAAAGTTTTTCGGGATAGTCCCTAGTGCCCGCAAACCAAGTTGAGCTGTGTTTCTTGACGATACCAAGACGAATGCCAATTGGGTGAACTTTTTGTCCCATTAGTATGCTCCCAAGTATTTCATCTATCGCTCCCCAACTTCCACAGTAATGTGGCAACTACGTTTTAAAATACGATCGGCACGGCCTTTCGCTCTAGGCTTAATCCGTTTCATGGTTGCGCCTTCATCGACAAATATTCGGGATATAACCAACTCATCCACATCAGCTCCCTCGTTATGCTCAGCATTAGCAATAGCTGACTCAAGTACTTTTTTCAATATGGCAGCCCCCTTCTTTTCGCTAAATTGCAGAATATCTAAAGCTTTTTCGGCATTTTTGCCTCTCACTTGATTGGCAACTAAACGAACCTTTTGAGCTGAAATTCTTGCCCCTCTCAACACCGCTGATACTTCTCCCATAATTATTCCTCAAACCCATCCTGATTAGCGCTTAGATTTTTTGTCTGCTGCATGGCCTCTGTATGTGCGGGTCGGCGAGAATTCTCCGAGTTTATGTCCAACCATTTCCTCATTAATCAATACTGGAATATGTTGTCTACCGTTGTGAATGGCAATCGTTAAGCCCACCATATCGGGCAATATCATTGACCTTCTGGACCAAGTTTTTATTGGCCTTCTATCCTTGGCTTCAAGTGCCAACTCGACTTTTTTAAGCAAGTGATGGTCAACAAAAGGACCTTTTTTTAATGATCGCGGCAACTCAACTCTCCTTCTAAACTTTTTAAAAAACTCTACTTCCGTCGACGTAGTATATATTTATCAGTACGCTTGTTTTTACGAGTTTTATATCCTTTNGTGGGCACCCCCCATGGAGTNACNGGATGACGTCCCCCGGATGTTCTTCCTTCTCCTCCCCCATGAGGATGATCCACCGGGTTCATNGCCACTCCTCTCACTGTGGGCCGCACTCCNCGCCACCTTGATGCNCCAGCTTTCCCTAAGGACCGTAAATTATGNTCGCTGTTGGAAACTTCACCAATGGTGGCTCGNCAATCAGATAGTAATTTACGCATCTCACCGCTCTTAAGCCGGAGCGTTGCATACCTTCCCTCCCTNGCAACCAGCTGTGCCGAAGCAGCNGCGCTCCGGGCAATCTGCGCTCCCTTTNCGGGCCTCATTTCGATGCAATGTACTATCGACCCCAAAGGTATACATCTAATTGGCAAACAGTTGCCAATCTTTATCGCTGCCTCGGGCCCAGAAATAACTTTGTCACCTTGCCTTAAACCCTTTGGAGCAATAATATAACTTCTGGCGCCGTCCAAATAACAAATGAGAGCNATNTTTGCGCTTCTGTTNGGGTCATACTCCANTCGTTCTACTACCGCGGGTACACCATCTTTNTTTCTCTTAAAGTCAATTACCCTATAGTGTTGTTTGTGCCCGCCGCCCATGTGTCGAACTGTAATACGCCCCGAGGAATTNCGTCCTCCAGAGCGATTTTTNTTCTCTANCAATGGTCCATAGGGGCTGCCCTTNTGAAGNTNAGNATCAACGACACTNATNACAAATCTNCGNCCAGGAGACGTAGGTTTTCTTTTTGCTACTGGCATACAAATCCCCTATTCTATGGCCTCTAAGTCAAAGTTACTTTCAGCAGACAAACGCACATACGCCTTCTTCCAATCACAACGTTTACCNATACCATGCTTCGTCCGGCGCACCTTGCCCTTAACGCCAACCACGCGAACATCCTCAACCTCGACGANAAACAATTTCTGTACCGCGTTCTTAATCTCCAACTTGCTGGAATCCNGTGCTACCTTTAAAACCACAAGGTTCGACCCGCCCCCAGTACTCGAGGACTTCTCAGTAATGTGCTGTCCCAAAATNACTTTGTATACTCTNTCCCCGTTCAAGAGAGCACCTCTTCNATCTTTTGTAATGCTGAAATGCTCATAATCACCTTTGAGNAATTAATCAGGCGCACGGGGTTTACTCCCGCCACGTCACATACGTCAACTCCTTTTACGTTGCGCGAAGATAAATACAAATTTTTATCCAGAGGTTCACTAACGATAAGCGCATCAAAAAGATCGAATTCGGCAAGCTTCTCTAATAATTTCTTGGTCCTGGGGGTTTCAACAGAGAANTCATCGACTATTAATAGTCGATCTTGACGTGCAAGCTCAGAGAGAATCGAGCTCAACGCAGCACGATACATTTTCCGATTTAGCTTCTTCGAAAAGTTTTGTACCCTTCCCGCAAATGTAACTCCTCCAGAACGCCAAATTGGGCTTCTGGTGGTCCCAGCACGGGCTCGCCCCGTGCCCTTCTGCCTAAATGGTTTTCTACCCCCCCCAGATACTGCTGATCGATTCTTTTGCGCACTAGTCCCTTGCCGCCCTCCCGCTAAATAAGCCACAACCGACTGATGGACTAAGTCTTGATTGAATTCNCTACCAAAAGCTTTATCAGANACTTCTATCTTTCGCTCTTTGCCCCCCGGTGCAGATATGGCTAACTCCATAAGAACAACCCCTTATACCTTCACCGCGGGACGAATGAGCACATCGCCNCCGGGTGCTCCTGCAACAGCACCTTTCACAAGAATCAAATGCCTCTCGGANTCAACTCTTACAACCTTCANATTCTGAGTGGTGACTCGTTGAGCACCCATCTGTCCAGCCATCTTTTTNCCTTTGAAAACTNTTCCGGGTGTTTGATTTTGTCCAATTGATCCTGGTGCCCTGTGCGAGATGGAGTTTCCGTGAGTCGCATCCTGCATCGCAAAATTCCAGCGTTTAACGCCACCCTGAAAACCCTTACCTTTTGACGTTGCTACAACATCTACATATTGACCGTCNACAAATCGNTCAACAGTAAGGGTGGCTCCCAACTCGAACGANTCTAATAGTCCATCAGTTCGAAACTCCCAGTATCCGGTTCCAGAATCGACTCCAGCTTTCATAAGATGTCCTATTTGTGCCCTATTTAACCTTGACGTCTTCTGATGACCTCTCGTTACCTGAATTGCCTCGTAACCGTCAGATGTCACTGTTTTTATTTGNGTGATCTTGTTGGGCTTAACTTCGATAACGGTAACAGGAATCGATAGACCATCATCAGTAAAAACCCTCGTCATACCACANTTACGGCCAACTAATCCTANTGTCATTATCATTTTTCTCCTGATTACACGCCCCTCANCTACTGTGGCCTCAAACAAAAAAGTTNAAAGTCNAAANCCCGATTAAAAGCGCGGCAATAGTGGCCTAACTNAGACTGATCTGCACCTCGACACCAGCCGCCAGATTTAATTTCATCAATGCGTCAACCGTTTTTTCGGTTGGCTCTACAATATCCAATAATCTTTTGTGAGTGCGAATTTCATACTGGTCTCTNGCATCTTTGTTTACATGGGGCGATATCAGAACAGTAAATTTCTCTCTNCTTGTCGGCAAAGGAATCGGCCCCCTGATCTGAGCTCCTGTGCGACGGGCNGTTTCTACTATNTCTTGAGTCGACGTATCGATTAACCTATGATCAAACGCTTTAAGCCGTATTCTTATACTCTGGTTTTGCATCTAACCACCTATATCCCTTGNAAACTTTAACGTCTTTTTTTCTAATTCTGNCCACAAAAAGCGAGCGCGAAGTCTAGACCTCAAGCCCAGATATGTCAAGCGCTTTGAGCATTTGCATATTGAAAGCTAACTTTAAGGTGATTGCCTTACCATCATCACACTTTCACTGCAGACTGACCTGTTTTTTGCAAAAGTCCAAATTNTCATGAACGTACTGGTGTAAACCAAATTACGCACTACCTGTAGATGTCATATTTANTAATTTTTCATGGCCCTCAATAACTACGCTACAATTTTCGCTACCACACCAGCACCCACCGTTCGTCCTCCCTCGCGAATCGCAAAACGTAGTCCATCTTCCATCGCAATTGGAGCAATCAGCGTTACTGACATCTGGATATTATCACCAGGCATCACCATCTCTACACCATCAGGCAATTCGCATGCACCAGTAACATCCGTCGTTCGGAAATAAAACTGTGGCCTGTAACCTTTAAAGAAAGGAGTATGACGCCCCCCCTCATCTTTTGATAAAACATATACTTCAGCATCAAAAACCGTGTGTGGCTTTATTGATCCAGGCTTCGATAAAACTTGTCCACGCTCCACTTCCTCACGTTTAGTCCCGCGCAATAAAACGCCGACATTTTCACCTGCACGACCTTCATCCAAAAGCTTTCGAAACATTTCAACTCCGGTACAAGTAGTCTTGCTGGTATCATTAATACCCACAATTTCAACCTCTTCNCCAACTTTCACAATACCTCGTTCNACTCGACCAGTNACAACGGTACCTCGACCCGCAATCGAAAANACATCCTCTATNGGCATCAAAAATGGTTGNTCTATTGCTCGCTCAGGTTCCGGAATATAACTGTCCAAAGATTCCACTANCTTTGCAACCGCTGAAGTGCCGAGTTCATTATCATCTCTTCCCTCCAAAGCCATCAAGGCAGAGCCCACAATAATTGGAGTATCNTCACCCGGAAAATCATACAGATCCAANAGTTCTCTAAGTTCCATTTCTACCAACTCAACCATCTCATCGTATTCTTCAGAACCGACACCGCCACAGTCTTCCGCCAACAAATCTGCTTTATTTAAAAACACTATCACATAGGGAACGCCAACCTGACGAGCCAATAGGATATGTTCACGAGTCTGAGGCATCGGACCATCAGTTGCTCCACATACCAAAATTGCCCCATCCATCTGCGCCGCCCCNGTAATCATATTTTTAACGTAATCCGCATGTCCTGGACAATCAACGTGCGCATAATGCCGATTGGGCGAATCATATTCCACATGAGCCGTCGATATGGTAATGCCTCNTGCACGTTCCTCAGGAGCATTATCAATCTGATCAAACGCTTTAATCTCACCTCCNNNCACCTCAGCACAAACGCGAGTTAACGCAGCAGTTAACGTCGTCTTACCATGATCCACGTGCCCAATAGTACCCACATTCACGTGAGGCTTGTTCCTTTCAAACTTTTCTTTTGCCATCTCAGCGTCTCCTAAACGAGCTTTAAATTACTTTTCGTCATTTATCGAACCGGTACTCTAAAAAATCGCGCCCACAATTTACAATCATTTCCTTTGGCTGTGCATCATATCCCGCTCTCATCCTTGAAATGGAGCTCATAACCGGACTTGAACCGGTGACCTCTTCCTTACCAAGGAAGTGCTCTACCGACTGAGCTATATGAGCACAACCCTTCTAGTCTTTGGAGCGGGCAGCGGGAATCGAACCCGCATCATCAGCTTGGAAGGCTGAGGTTCTACCATTAAACTATGCCCGCCTTTGGCCGAAAAATGCCTTTCTTTAAACTTAAGTCAAAAAGTGTCGAGCGCCCCATTACAATCGAATACCCTCTCCTAACAACCTTGTCTGGTGGAGGGAGGTGGATTCGAACCACCGAAGCTTTCGCGTCAGATTTACAGTCTGATCCCTTTGACCGCTCGGGAACCCCTCCGAAAGGCGCAGTATTGTCCAGAAGCAAGAGCACTTTGTCAATGCTTTTCACCGGAAAAACAGTTGTCTGTGGGGTAAATTATTAAAATAAAATGCTTCAAATGTGGTAATGGTAATACCAAATTAAAATTCATGGTCACAGGCTTTCGTGATTTTGCAAGTAAAGCTTTGGATTTAAAAAAGCAGTCATCCTTAGAATCGGCAAGTCACGAATAAAACCAAAAACAGAGTTTTGAAAGATCGCTTGGAGCTGGCGAGAGGAGTCGAACCCCCGACCGGCTGATTACAAGTCAGCTGCTCTACCAACTGAGCTACGCCAGCCAGGCGATATCATAGCCCAAAAATTTTAGTCAAACTTACTAAAATGTGCAACCTTACAGAGGTTCAGCACATCGTGTATATCGCAATAATTTAAAAAACCTCAAAATCAAGCCCTCTTGCCGAAAGACCATCTAAAACTAAATCCTCAACAAAGTTAGCCTCTAGCGATAATTCCCTGAGCAGACTCATCGCATCCCCCCCTGTGATATACAAATCCCTCGGCTCCTCACCACAAATACGCTCAATTAAAGCGACTGAACTCATTAAACAGCCTCGTAATATTGCGTCTTCGGTACTAGCGGGCGCCGAACCCTCTCGACATTTCTGAAGAGCACTTACTCGCAATTTTTGTACGACTGAATCGAGCGAATTTCTAAGAAGTGCCTGCCCCGGACAAATATAGCCTCCGAGGTGCAGTCCATTGGCTCTAACAACATCAATCGTCATGGCGGTTCCAGCATCCACAACAACAAAGTCTCTAGATGCACTCGCATAACAAGCCAGTATTCCAAGCCACCGATCAATACCCAACATCATTGGATTTTTATAACCACATTTAACCGATCCCGCTACTTGGGAGACTCTCGCTATAAAAATAGGAATGTCAAAATCAGCTGACAGCTGCCCGCAAACAAGCCTCTCGAGTTCAGACCCTGCAACACAACATAAACGGACTTCAGAAAACAGATATTGATCATTAATATCCAAACGGCCTTGTTGCAAAACATTTTGGCTAGATTGTGTTCCCCTAAAAATAATTTTGGAGCCCGTTACAATGCGCCACTTTACTTGAGTGTTTCCAATGTCTATCTCGAGTATCATTGACGGGCAGGCCTTAGGGTTAGCTCACCCCCCACAAAATGCTGTTCTTCACCCCCAGATGAAAGTAATTTAAGTGCACCTCGATGAGTAACACCCATAACACGCCCTAAATGGGTCTCTGTCACCGTATTCAAGGTGCAAATTTGTCCCATCATCGCATCGGCTTGCTGCCACTCATCCACAAAAGAATGGAAGCCTCGACGCTCGAATTCCATAAGGGCAATTATTAGTTGATTGATAATAGTTCCGCAAAGAACATTTCTGGACACTTCTTTTTTTGGCCATTCAGATGCAACATCAGTGTGGGCCTGACTAATAATCTCATCACTAGCTTGAGGTAATTTATAATTAATGCCGATACCTATGATTACAGTGAACTCTCCCAGAGGATCTCCCATCATTTCAATTAAGATCCCCGCAATTTTTTTCTTCTCAATCTGCACGTCATTTGGCCATTTTAATTGAACGCCGCCGCAGCCAAGCTCGCTAAGAGCCCTTCGCACAGCTATGCCAACCGCCAAACTCAAACCATCCAAGATTTGGGTTCCTCGCTCAAAATACCAAACCAATGACAACGTTATAGCTCCCCCGAGCGGGCTAAACCACTTTTTTCCGCGTCTTCCACGACCAGCTGTTTGATATTCTGTAATTATTAATTTTCCATGACTCGGACCAGAATTAACCTTTCTGCGAGCATGTGTGTTGGTTGAATCTGTCACTATGAGAAGATCAATGGTAGGACAAACTTTATTTGTGAGGGGAGAAAAACAAGAAGTAATCTTTTTAATCGAAAGTAACTCAAAACCATTTTCAATTCGATACCCACGCCCACGCACGGCAGCAAGTTCGACGCCGGCGGACCGCAATTTTTGCACATGCTTCCAAACTGCAGCTCGCGTAACACCGAGATGAGAGCCAATTTCTTGGCCAGAGTGAAATTTCCCGTCTGATAACAACTGTAATATTTTGTAATTAATCAAAAAAAGTCACCTCATGATTCTGTGATCGGATTGTCAAAGAAGACTCACGGCATTAAGTGATTTTCTTTTGAAGAAATCCTTTATAAGTTTTTAGCTTCCTTATGCCTAACTTTTTGTTAAAACTTGTTGATTTTTGGCTGAATAATTTACGCAACTGAAAGTAGTAAAGTCTAGAAATCCAGCTTATCCAATATGTTTGGACAAAATCCATCGTTTTCTTTTATGAGAATCGATAATTTTAAACGGCTGAACAAAGAGTATTAATTTAGCTCTCACTGCGAACTCAAGATTACTCTGACGGCGCTGTAAACCCAGAAATGTATAATTTTTAACTATGCTCAACAAAAAAATTTTGAAAGTCACGAGAGGACAATTAGCAAAGGTTATTCTTTAGAAAATCTCAGCATTATTTGACGAGCATATTTAAAAAATCATAAAAAAACCGCCCCAAAAGAGACGGCTTGGGTTGAGAAACCTGGCAATGTCCTACTCTCGCATGGGGAAGCCCCACACTACCATCGGCGAAGAACCATTTCACTGCTGAGTTCGGGATGGGATCAGGTGGTTCTAGCTCTCTATGATCACCAGGTAAACTTGTTAACAGAAACGCTCTCTTATTCTTCTTTTATGTTGCACTTCCGCAATAGCTGGCAATTGAAGAATACTGTTTTTTTCAACCGATGAAGGTTTAACTTCATGTCCTAGCATCGCTTGCATTATATGGTCAAGCCTCACGGGCAATTAGTATTGGTTAGCTCAACGCCTCACAGCGCTTCCACACCCAACCTATCAACGTCCTAGTCTTGAACGGCCCTTCAGGGGAATTAAATTCCCAGGGAAACCTTATCTTGAAGGAGGCTTCCCGCTTAGATGCTTTCAGCGGTTATCCTTTCCGAACGTAGCTACTGGGCAATGCCACTGGCGTGACAACCCAAACACCAGAGGTTCGTCCACTCCGGTCCTCTCGTACTAGGAGCAGCTCTTCTCAAGTTTCCAACGCCCACGGCAGATAGGGACCGAACTGTCTCACGACGTTCTAAACCCAGCTCGCGTACCACTTTAAATGGCGAACAGCCATACCCT